>DAHWNZ010000007.1:0-78492 GCA_027339635.1 Candidatus Dormiibacterota bacterium | reverse complement strand
ACGCCTGTGCATCCTTGTTGCTGTCCCGGGGGGTGAGTCCCAGGGTGGTGATGGAAATGCTGGGCCACTCTCAGATCAGCCTGACGATGGACACCTACAGCCACGTACTGCCGAGCCTCCTCTCGGACGGGAGGCCCAGATGGACAACCTGCTGCGGGACGATCAACCCCTGCCCGGCCCTACCCCCACGGCGGTCCGGCTGGCCACGCTTCCACAGGAGGAGCGCCATGCCGACTAGGCGGTCGTGCTGGCGGCGACCACGATCGGCCGGCAAGTGGCTGAAGTGCGGGCCCGGCGCCTGGAACAGGGCACCCAGCCGAGATGGTCGACGATGACCGGGACGGTCGCGGCCAGCGATGCCGGTCATCCCGCCACCGACACCCGCGCGGCTGACCACGTCCGTGGCCGAGGTTGGGTCTGCACCGCCCATTGATCTCACTTCGATCTCTGCGCGCCGTACTTTGAGACCACTGTGAGACAGGGGAATGTGGTCTCGCCGGGACCTTCGCCAGCCTTCCGTGGACACCCGACCGACTGCGGATGTCGTCGACTGCTCAGAGGTCGCGGAGGCGCCGATGGCCGCGTTCACCGATGCTCGCGCACGGGGCGCCGGCTCTGATGGGGCCAAGAGCAGCCCGGTAGGCTACCTCCCCTTCACCAGAACGGGCATCACGGTGAAAGCGGCCCATCCGTCGCCCGTGTTCGGCAGTCCGCCCCATGGGGGGCATCCCGTTTCCGCCTAGGTGTGGCCCACGCCGGCGCATAGGTGCGGCCGTGGCAGGGGCCCGCCCGCCGGCTGCCTCACGGGCGCGGCGCCTCGCCGGCAAGGACCCGGCTGTCGCCTATCCCTGTCCGCCCAGGTGATCGTTGTCCGTTGGGGTGGCTGACAGCCCTCCGTCGGAGAAGAGTGCCATCAGGGCCGACGAGCACCCCGATCTAGGCGGTCCAGGCTCTTCTCCAACACGACCTTAATGAACGTCTGATAGGGGAGGCCGCGGTGGAGCGCTTCGGCCTTAGTGCGCTCAAGCAGCTCCTCCGGCAGCCTCAGAGAGATTGCCCGCTGATGCTTGCGCGCCGCCACCACGGCTGCCTCCACCTCAGCCACGAACTCATCGCCGCCCATCCCCTCGTACGGGTCGTGCTGATGCGGCTCTGGCCCAAACCGTTGTCCAATCGCGCGTTCGACCGTAATCTTCCTCGCCTCCAAATGGCACGCGCCTGGACCGGGTATCGGCCCGCGGGCACTGGAATGTGGGCGACATAGAGCAGTCGCCCAGCACGCGTTCGCCCCCGCAATACCCGGACTGGTTCCCGTTTCGGGGCCGGCTCGTCGTCTCGGTCCGGGTCGTTCATAGCCTCTTCGATCTCAGATAGGGTGATGTTGCGCTCCGGGTGACCCCGGCCCAGAGGTTCACGGTTGGCCGCGTCCCAAGCGACTGTCCCACCTTCCACACACTCAGTATATACCATCAGTATAGCCGTCTCGGCAACACGGACTGCGTTGGGCACCCTGCGGGCCACCTGACGGTCGGGTAGCACCGGGCGCGATTGGACGAGTTCTCACATCGTGTCCGACCCATGGGATCGTCCCGTGGCAGTTCTGGCAGTCCGCCAGGGCGGGTCACGGGGCACCGAAAGGGAGAGCTCTATTGCCGAGACGCGAAGCCCTGGCTCCCCGGGCCCAGCCGTGGTGCGAACCCGACACCTGATCCACGGCGCGAGTTGCGGGCTCAATCCTTCTCCGGCCGTTCGCTGGGTCGGGGAGCTGGGTTGCGCGCCGGCCGTTCGGCCCCGCCCGGCACCTTGCCTGCGATTACAGTTCGTCGTACAGCGAAACACGGATCGTTGATGAGGTGCGCTGCCTACACCGCACGTCAGGGGTGGTCCTCACCGCGAACTCTGCGAGGTTAGTTCCGCTTCTCCTCCGACGAAGAGCGTCACCAAACGGACGCGCGCCAGAAGTCCCCTGCCAGCCCTCTGGTGGAAGAATGGGCCGGATCGCCTGCGCAACTGGGACCATGGCATCATCGGGTCAAGACGAACAACCGTGGGTCCATCGCGAATCGTGAATCCCATCCCGGTCGGGGACGACGCGGGTCGCCCGGCCACCACGAGCAATGATCTCGAAGTCCGGCTTCGAGCTGCACTTTCCACCATCGAAGAGTTGCGCCAAGAGAATGCGCGCCTCCGAACGATGGCCGTGGCGGTTCCGGCCCCGCCCTCAGCCCTGCAGCTGCCAGCCCCGCAGCCCCGCCCGACAGCCGCCCCGGTGACTGCCCATTCCTCCGATCGGGACAAGATCACCCTCTTCCGCAGCCTCTGACGAGGTCGCGAGGATGTCTTTGCCCAGCGATGGGCTGCCCGTGACGGGCGGAGTAGGTACGCCCCTGCCCTGAGGCCGGGCGCTCGGCGGGAGCGAGGACAGCGACCGGACCCCCATGTCCTGCTGCCCCTGAATGACGAGGTGATCGAGCACCTCCTCCGCGGCCAGAGGGTAATTGCCATCTATCCATTGCTGGAGGACGAGACCTGCTGGCTACTGGCCATTGACTTTGACAAGTGCCAGTGGCAGGCCGACATCGGCGCGGAATGGGCCGCCTGCGATGCATTAAGCGTGCCTGCCGTGGTGGAGCGCTCGCGTTCCGGTCGGGGAGCTCAACTCTGGATCTTCTTCGACCAACCGACAGCTGCGGCGCTCGCACGCAACCTTGGGTGCGCACTGCTCACGAAGGCGATCGCCCACCACGCCCTGCGCCGCCTTCAACGGCTCCCTGAAACCGTCCAGGGGTTCTTCGGCGATCCCTACCTCGCCTACATCACCGAGGCGACCGTTCAGTCCGGAAACTCACGCTCGGCTTAGTAGCACTGCTCGGGGCGAGCTTCGGCCCCTAGAGCAATCTACGGTGCTGGTTGGGCCAGCGCCGACGCCTGCCCTTCCATGTTGGCGTGGTAGGCGCCGTCGTCAACCTCAATCGGCTAGGTGGCAACTACCGCGGTCCGGCTGTTGAGGGCAGGTGGCGTCGGCTCGAAGACCACCCAATTGGTCAAGTCGTCGCCGACTCTGGAGAGGTGTGCGATGCCGGCGAATTGCGACCTTCCGTCTCCCATCGACAGCTCGTACACGTGGCGTGAGATCCGCAGGGTGATCTGTCTGGGCACCCCTAGTCGGATCGCGACAGCATCGAGCTCCGTCACCACTTCCGCGGCCAGCGCCGGAACGACCGCGTGTGCAAATTCCAGGTTGAGGTGAGCCAGTGACTCGTGGTGCCACACGTCCGCGTGGTCGCCGGCCAGGAGGGCCAGTGACACCATCCGCCCTCAGCACCAGCTCGCCGGCACCTTCCCCGGCAGGTGTAATCGCCAGCCGCCATCAAGACCTTGGCGCCGGGACACCAGGCCAGGCTTAGCTCTTTGGCAATCGGCCGCTGATGCTCGCGATGAGTCGACGCACCGCCCGCTCCAGGGACGGGAGGTCCTCGGCCACCGTCGCGGCCACGATGGAGTGGGAAGTGTCAAAGTACGGGTGGGCGAGATGGTCCCGCATGGATGCAACCGCTGCCCAAGGAATCTCGGCTTCCGAGGCGAGCAACTCTGGGCCGATTCCCTTAACTGCCTCGCCGATCTCGATTAGGCGCACGCGCACGGCATCGAACACCAGACCGTCTGCGAGGTCGCCGCGCCGCAGATGAGCGTGGATTGCATCTATCGCCGCGATGATGTCCTGGATCCGCTCGGGGTCGTGACGGCTCACAAGTAGACTAGATCGGCGACCACCCGGCCCCGCAGGTTCGGCTTGAGGTCGCCAGCCGGTATCAGATCAACCGGCAGGCCGACCACCGCCTCGAGGTCCGACTGCAAGCGGCCGAGTCCGAAGAGACCCATCCCAGTGGGGAGCTCGCCCAGCAGGTCCACATCGCTGTCCGGACGTTCCTCGCCGCGAGCCACGCTGCCGAAAACCGCGAGGCCCAGCACTCCGTATCTTGCTGCCACAGTCTTGAGCTGTGACCGCGCCGCCAGAACGCGCTGGCCATGGGGGCCTGTGAGGCGGTCAAGGCCAGGTGCGGGTCGTAGGTCCAGGACGAGATCCAGACCGGTTGGGGCTACCAGGGCAGCCAGAGTCCGCAGCGAGGGTTGGCGGCGGCCGGACTCATACATGCTGATCACGCTCTGGGCAACCCCAGCCCGTTGCGCGAGCTCGGACTGGGAGAGGCCAGCTCGTAGCCGGGCCTCACGAAGTACCAAGCCACTCGAATGGCGGCTATGATCCATGATCGCACTATATCGGATTGTCGATAGTCGAAGCTCCGCTCAGCTGGCGATTCAGGGGCCTGAGCCTGTCACCGTGGCAGCGGGCCACGGCCCGGCCACCGGCCTCCAATTGCCCCGCGTCGGACAGAAATCTTGACGGCAACGGCACGCACTGGGTCGAACATTGGCGGACTCTAAGGGGCAGTCTGCGAGTCGATGCGAGGGCAAAACAGACGTTGGCGGACGCAAGTGAATTTCTCTGGTCGCCCTCTTACTCCAGAGGTTCGCGGTTCGAGCCCTGGCTCTTCTGCTTGCAGAAAGGCGCGGATGCTGACGGCGATTGGGAAGGTGATGGGGCACGGGCCTCCGAGCAGAAACCGGCACAGGGGGGCATGGACCTCGGTTGGAGCGCCCCCAAGGCGAAGTATGTGCCGGGGGACCCGGCTGCACACTGACAAGAGGTGGCCGACACTCTGCCGTCGGCCCCGCGCTATTCCAGTCTGGACAAGCGGTTTCCCGAGTCGCCGGACGTCCCCACCCTCGTGCAAGACTCGCTGGCGTCCGGGCACGACTTCATTTACAAGCACCTGGGGCCGCGACCGTACGGACGCTCAGCGGCGTCTAACGCGTGCGCGCTGTTCGAATGCTCGTCGATGAGCCACGCCCTGACCAACTCCGAGCACGCGGCGGACGAGCACAAAGAGCTGGCCAGCCAGCTCCGGGCGTTGAGCGGATGTCGCCCTATCTGACACCACGGGCATCGTCCCGAACCTGCGCCACCACGTGGCCGCGACACCATCCGTTCCGCGGCCAAGTCGCGCGAACTCGTAGGGACGCACACGGGGCCGACGGCGAAAACGGCGATGGGCTGCTGCAGAAACTGACCCAACAGGAGGCGGAGCAAGTGCTTGTCGCGCGGGAGGAGAGCGCAGCGGACATGCGGTCGTGGCCCACCGCCACCGCCAGTGCGGACCTGGCCTCCAGAGTCGGCGACGACTGGATCGACCATATGATCTCCGGTACCAACCTCACTTCAGGAGGTTGAGCCTGAGCTACGAGTACCCATGGCTCTGAATGAGTGGCAAGTGGCTGTTCAACGCTGGCGCGTACGCGACGCCGAGGCCGCGCCGATGCGAGGCGTTCCCTCGAAGGTGGTGCCGGAGCCCCCATCCCACGACTTGACCACCGTGGTCAGCACAGGCCCGATGTGTTGAAGCGGCGGCTCGCAGCGAACTGCCAAGTTCGTTTCGCCCACCGGCGGCGGGGCACGGGAAATGGGGTGCAGACGGAGGTATCGTCAATGCCCAGCAGTCGTGTCCGCGAGGCGAACGGCATGGAGCCCGCCCCGTAGTCTCTGCCGATAGGGGGAAGGTCTAGACCGATATATATGCTATCATTCGCATATTAGAATCGGATTGTGGAGAGCTTGTCCATGCGCTATGACCTGGCGATAGTGGGATCGGGAGGAGCCGGCTTTGCCGCGGCGATCGCCGCGCGCAGTCGCGGATTGCAGGTGCTCATGATCGAAGCGGGAACCATCGGGGGAACATGTGTCAACGTCGGTTGCATCCCCTCCAAGGCGCTGCTCGCAGCCGCCGACGCCCGTCGGGTCGCGATGGCCCAGCGCTTCCCGGGCATCGTGACGGAGGCGGGGCCGGTCGATATGGTTGCCCTGGTCGACGGCAAGAGGGAGATCGTCGACGCGATGCGTCAGGAGAAGTATCTGGACCTGGCCCAGACCTATGGGTGGGAGATCAGGAAGGGGCGGGGTCGTTTCGTGCCCGGACCGGCGCTGGCGGTTGAGGGGGATCTGATCGAGGCCGATCACTACCTGATCGCCACAGGCAGCAGGCCCTGGGTCCCGCCGGTGGCAGGTTTGGGCAACGGCAGCTACCTCACGTCCACCACCGCTCTGGAGTTGGAGCGGGTGCCAAAGTCGCTGGTGGTGGTTGGAGGCAACTACGTGGGGTTGGAACTGGGCCAGCTCTTCGCCCGACTGGGCACCCGGGTCACGCTGGTCGAGGCGCTACCTCGGGTCGCGCCGGCCGAAGAGCCGGAGATCTCCGCGGCCGTGGCCAAGATGCTGGTCGAGGAGGGGATCGAGGTGATCACGGGGGCGCCATTGTCAGGGGTCAAATGGGACCTCGGTCGTCCCCGCTTGCAGCTGGGAGGCGACGCGCCCCGGGAGTTGAGGGCGGATCAGCTGCTGATGGCGACGGGGCGTCGACCCGCCACCGAAGAGCTGGGCCTCGAGCAGATTGGGGTGGAGCTGGGCTCCAGGGGAGAGGTGGTGGTCGACGCCGGGCTGCGCACCACCACCGCCCGGGTTTGGGCTGCGGGCGACGTCACCGGAGCACCGCAATTCGTGTACGTCGCAGGGACCCACGGCACCGCCGTCGTGGAGAACGCCTTCTTCGGCGGTGACCGACAGATCGACTACCGGCACCTTCCCCGGGTGACCTTCACCACCCCCGCGATCGCAGCGGTTGGCCTGACGGACCAGGAGGCTGCCGACTCCGGGATCCGCTGCACCTGCTCGGTCGTGCCCCTGGCCTACGTGCCCCGCGCGATCGTCAACCGTGACACCACAGGGGTGATCAAGATCGTCGCCGACGCGGATTCCCGGCGAGTTCTTGGCATCCACATCCTCGCCGACGGCGCCGGTGACATGGTGCTGGCCGCAACCTACGCCTTGGAGGCGGGGATGACCGTTGACCAACTGGCGACGACCTGGTGCCCGTACCTCACGATGGCTGAGGCCATCAAGCTCGCGGCCCAGGGGTTCGACCGCGATGTCAGCAAGCTGTCATGCTGTGCCTCATGACGACCTCCTACGCGCCGACCAGAGCACTCAATGCGGCGGCCGAGAGAGCCGGGGAAGAGTTGCTGGCCCGCTTCTACCGGGCGATGGGGGATCCCACCCGACTGCGCCTGCTTGAGTTCTGCGCGAGTGAGGAGCGGACTGGAACCGAGTGCGTGGCCCAGACCATGATCTCCCAGGGAAGGGTATCCGCACACCTGGCGTGTCTGGTCTCGTGCGGGCTGTTGGGCCTGCGGCGCAGCGGCCGGTACGCCTACTACCGCGTCACCGACCCGCGGGTCATGGAGCTGATCGCTCTGGGCCGAGGAGTTGTCGCCGACCACGCGGCATCAATAGCCGCCTGCGCCACCGTGCAGTAGGGAGAGAGAGAACTCGGTGCCCTGGCACCTACCGCGTCGGATGGCTCGCGATTCGCGCGTCCGATGACTCTGTGCCCGCGATGGGCCCGGTGGAATCACATGCCCTGGGCCGCTTCTCCCCCGAGGGACCGCCAAGGGGGTAGCGCTTGCCAGTTACCGTCCCGTGGGTCCACATGCTTGGACGCCCACAAGGTGGTACCGCCGGAGCGCAACTCGCCGTAAGCCGCCCCATCAGCCGGAGAAGCGCTGAACCGGGATGGATTCAAGGCGCGTAGCCCGGCTGCCCATGAGCCCAAGTTTCGGTCCGAGTTGTGATCGGCTCTGGACGGCCGGGTCCAGTCTGCGGAACCCCCAGGTTCCCCGGCGAACCGGGCCGGGCCCGATGCGTAGTCGACCAGTTTGCCGCTGGGGCCTGTCTCACCGGCCCCTTGGGCGGGCGTCTGAGCCGAGGCGGTTGCCGGCGAGACGATAGCTGGGGGACCTCCTTGAACGAGCCCCGGACAGCGGCCAGGGGTGGGAGTGGGGCGGGGGAAGTCCACCAGAGCTGGCATGAAAACAGTTCTGCGGTCCGCCCCACCTCAATATGCAGCTGTCAACAGATCCTGGTGATCCTCGGACCGGAGCAGGCTGAGGCATGTCGAGGATGAGTTGCCGGTGGCCAGGTCAAAGTAAGCACGGGTGGCCAACAAAAGTAAGCGCTTTCCCATGACCCGCGATGCTCCCGCACCCCAAGCGGCTAAAGTTTGGCTGATGACAGAACACCCGAGCTTCATGCTCTCGCACCTGCTGGACGGCCTGCGGGAGGTCCTACCCGAGGCCGACCTATCGGACCTTGCCGCGTACCAAGAGCGCGCCGCACAGACAACCTCGTCCAAGGAGGCGGAGTGGAAGCGGGCCTTCAGATGCGCCCAGTGGTCGGAGGAGATCGTCGGGCTGCCCGCCCACCGGCATCTGGCGGCTGACGCGGAGCGATCTCTGGAGGCGGTGCGTCTGGTCGAGGGGACCGCGGCGACCGCTCTCGGTCAGTTGGTACCGTCAGGGTTGCATGTCTCGAACGACTTCGCGGTTGAGATCACCTGGGTCTACGAGGCCCTGAGGGTTGCCGAAAGGGCCGCCGCAACAGTGGGCTGGTCGTCGGTGCCGTGGCGGCGACTGCTCGACGATCTGATCAGCATAGGGGACGAGGGCTCTCCTCCCCAGTGACTCCGCCCGCCACAGTCTGGGCCATGGCTGCTCAACTGGGCCAGTCGTCTAGCCGGGGGAATTGACACCGCAGGGAGCGGCCCCTGAGACCCAGGGACGTGTCGCCCAATGCTGCCGCACCGGATACCGGACCAGCCCATCCCACGGTGATCCCTGCCCGCGGCCCCGCGCCCGCCGGTAGCATGCGAGCTCCTGGTGGTCGACGCCCATCCACCCATCCGCGAAAGCATCGAACACAGAAGGGGCCCCGGCCTCTCGCCGGGACCCCTCTTTCCCCTCCCTGGGGACCATGCCCCCCAAAGGTTGGGTCAGATCTCAACTGTGGGAGACGTGCGCCGCCAGTGGAGATACCCGAAGAATGTCAGCAGCAGCGAAACAGCGGCGAGCACGAAGCTGACGATCGAAGCGATCAGGGCTATCGAGCCGATGGTGCCGAACGCGTAGGCTTCCAGCAGCATGCTCCGCAGCGTGGTGCCCTGGAATGAGGTGGTCTCAAGCGCCGACAGCTGGGCGGCTTTCGCGGTTCCCGGAGTCGCCGCGCGTGCGGCGGTGCTGATCAGCGAGTAGACCCCGTGGTAAGGCATCTCGGAGAGGTGCACGGCGATGAAGTGATCGGCGTAGGCCTCGGCCTGCGCTCCAGTGAGAACCTCCTGCCCAGCGTACTGCAACAGGTAGGGCTTCATCCCGGGAGTGATCTCCGTGCCCGGCTTGGCGTGGGCGAACGCCGCCGCGGTCGGGAAGTACACCTTCTGCGCCGCCAATTGGGAGTGAACCTCGTTCTGCGTGAACACCGCGCCCCACATGAGGAGCGCCCCCGCGACCACCAGGACCAGCGCCAACAGAGCGCCTCCTGCGGTCAGAATCCCATCGAACGTCTTGCGTCTCATGATCGCGCCTCCCGAAACCTCCGACCTGCACCGACTTGCTCGGTGTTGCCAGTGCCCCGGTCCTCCTTGTAGCCGGGCCGCTGAACCTCACAAGTCCATCCTCACCTGTGCGGCCGGTGGAACCCAGGGTGATTACGCGAAAGTTGACCCCCGTGGAATCACCGCCCGTCGAGCGCCGTCAGTCAGCCGGCGCGCGCTCCGCGGCGCAGGCTCACGAGCAGCAGGAGGATCACTCCGAGCGGGACCAGGCCGACCGCGAGCGCGGCGCTGGATTTGGCTAAAAGCCAGCCTCCGAGCACGATCACCGCGACTCCCAGCGCCAGCTCTGGGGTGTCGCCGATTATGAAGTCCCACCAGAAGCGACCGAAGGTGTGCAGACCGCGCCGCAGGCTCATGCCGCCCCGGCCCCGACGGTCTGGCCCCGGCCGCGTTCAAGGAGGGCGTACGCCAGCAGAGCGACCGCGCCGTACAGCGCGATCAGAATGAGAAGGGCGAGATCCGCACCAGGCCAACTGATCCCGGCCCCCTCCCCTGCCCAGAAGGTGCCGAAGGTCACCAGCATCAGTCCTACCCCGAGCTTCATCGCGTTCTCGGGCACCTCGCTGAGCTGCCGTGCCACGAGGACTCCGATGCCGCCGATGACAACGACCGCCGCGGCCGCCGCCGCTGTCGACACCAGGAGTCTCCCGGAGCTGAGACCGAGGGTCAGCACGATCATGACGACCTCCATGCCCTCTAGGAAGACCCCCTTGAAGCTTATGACGAAACCGGTTGCATCGCGCCCTGTCGATGCGCGAGGTACGCCCGCGAGTCGCTCCACCTCGCGGCGATAGATGGCGTCCTCATCGTGCTTTGCCCGGTAGCCACTGGCGCGCAGCAGGGCCTTTCGCAGCCACTGCAGACCCAGCGCCAAGAGCAGGCTGCCTACCACCAGACGAAGCACATTGATGGGTATGAAGTGGACCAGGGCCGGCCCCAGAGCCGCCACCAAGATGGCCAGGCACACGACGGCCAGGGCAGCTCCCTCGAGGGCTGAGCGCCACCCTCGGGTAAATCCCGCCGCCATGACTATCGTCAAGGCCTCGACCATCTCAACCGAGCAAGCACCGAACACGGACAGGGCGACCAGGACCGTTGCCGTCATCGATGGCGGTCCAGTGCGGGGGGCGGAGAGGGCGGGGCGACCGGGAGGGGTTCGGGCGCTTCGTCCTGTGCCACCTCCGTGAGGTCCGCGACGGGCTCCGGAGATGAACTCAGCGGAAAGGCCAGACAACCCGCCGGATCCACTGCGATCACCACATTCGCACCGCGCCCAGCCCGCGCCGAGGATCGCACCCCCACCAGTTGGGCACCTTCCGCAGTCTCAACCACATGATCGTAGGCCCCCGCGTGAAAGGCACAGTCCTTGACCATTCCGTAGAGGATCCCATCGGTCCGCTCCGAACTGCAAATCGAAAGCGACTCGGGACGCAGCAGCAGCGACACCGCCGTCCCAGGAAGCGGCTGCTCGACGACGGTCGCCACCAGCTCCGCCGTGCTGGCTCGGACTCTGCACAACCTCTCCCGAACCGGACCCACTGCGACTCCCCGCAGCTCCCCGGTCACACCGGTGAACTGGGCGACGAATGGATCGGCGGGGTGCCAGTAGACCTCCTCAGGAGAGGCGCTCTGGCAGATCCTACCCTGGTCGATTACCGCCAGCTGGTCGGCCAGGGCAAACGCCTCCTGCTGGTCATGGGTGATGTAGATCACGGTGGTGCCGCTGTCCCTGGCCAGGGTGGCAATCTCGACGCGGATCTGTTCCCGAAGGTGCGCGTCGAGACTTGAGAGCGGCTCATCGCACAGCAGCAGAGGCATGCCGGCGACCAATGCCCTGGCCAGGGCTACTCTTTGCTGCTGTCCACCCGAGAGCCGGGTAGGGTACTGCTCCGCCAGATGGCCGAGCCCGACGCGCTCCAACATTTCCAGGGCCCGGCGGCGGCGCTCAGAGTGCCCGACGGAAAGGCGCCGGAGGGCGAAGGCGACATTGGCGGCAGCTGTCATGTGGGGCCAGAGGGCATAGTCCTGAAAGACCATCGAGAGCTGACGTTTCTCGGGCGCCAGATGCGAGGTGGGGCCGGCAACCTCGCGGCCACCGATGCTGAGAGTCCCCGAGGTCAGTCTCTCGGTGCCGGCGATGCATCGCAGCAGGGTTGTCTTGCCGGACCCGGACGGGCCTAAGAGCACCAGAAAGGACCCTCTGGAGACCGTCAGGTCGACACCCCTCAACACCTGGTTGCGCTGGTAGTTCTTGGTCAGCCGGCGCGCCTCCACCACGAGCTCAAGGGCTGCCTGAGGTCTCCCCTCCTGGGGTCTCACCTCGTCAGTCCCACCTGACGCCAGCCGCGGGGAGTCAGCCAGCGGTACAGCAGCAGCACGGTGGTGACGACCAGCAGGGCGAAGGCGACCGAGACCACCGACATGGCTGTCCCCGGACCGTAGAAGTCAAGGCCCAGCGCTCTCGTGATCGCAACCGAAAGGGTGGGGCTGCCCGGCGGGTAGAGAAGCTGGGAAACCGGCAGTTCGAACATCACCCCTGTGAAGGTGAGTATCCACGCCCAAAGGACACTGCGACTGACCACCGGTACGAGCGCATGGCGTATGGATCCCAAGGCCCCGCTGCCATGAACGCGAGCCGCCACGACCGGCGACCGGTCCACCTGTGCCACCGGACCCACCAGCACTCTGGCCGCCGTCGGCAGGGCTCCCGCGAAGTAGGCCATGCCGAGCAGCGCCGTGGTGCCGTAGAGGCGGATTCCGATGGCGTTGAGCTCGGGGAGGTTGTAGACAAAGATGTAGCCCGCGCCAAGCACGATCCCGGGTAGAGCGACCGTCCCCAGCAGCAGCAGATCGACCGCTTTGCTGGCCAAGCCCCCCTGGCTCCTCGTGAGATACATCGCGACGGGCACCGCCACCAAGCCCACCAGGGTCGCCACCACCGCCGCGATCTCGGCGGAATAGGCGAGCGGGGTGAGCGGCGCGCCATCGTGCAGAAGCGCCTGGTAGTAGCCAAGAGTGAGGCCGGCGATGGCGAACCCACGGGTGGCGGGCTTCAAGAGCGAGCCGGCCACCGCCCCCAGGGCAGGCACCCCCAGGGAGAGCAGAAAGTATCCGGCCACCAGGGCGAGCCCCGCGGCCTGGCCAAATGGTCTGAGAGAAACCCTGCTGGGGGCTCGGGTGCGCCCACTCAAGGAGCCGTAGAGCCGACCTCGGAGGGCGCGCGACTGCAAGACCAGAGCGATTCCCACGGCCAGGATGAGCAGCCATCCAACCGCCGCCGCCACCGGAAACTGACTGGGGAAGTTGTCCACTGCCCCGAAGAGGGTGTAGGTCGCCAGTTGGAATTTGCTGGAGGCCGCCAGGGTGTAGGCCACGCCGAAGTCGCTGATCGTCTCCGCGAACACGACGGCCAGGGCCGACCAGATTGCGGGCGCAATCATGGGCAGCAGTACCCGCCAGGCTCCCCACCGTCCGGCACCATGTATGCGGGCAGCATCCTCGAACTCGCCGCCCAGAGCGGACATGGCCAGGGAGGTTGCCAGGTAGGCGAAGGGAACCCCCTTGAGGATGTAGATGAAGACCACCCCAACCGGGCCGAAGAAGAGGGATGACAGCCAGGGCAGGCGCAGGCCCATCTCCCAGAAGGATCCGTGGTTCGCGAGCAGTTGCTCCCAGCCCAGCGCGATCAGATACGACGGGGCCAGGAGCACCGCCCATACCAAAAGCGGCCAGAGCCTGCGACCCCAGAGAGTCGACCGGGAGGTGAACCAGGCTAGGGCAAGACCTACCGCCAGCGAGCCGCAAGCGGCCACGGCGCTGACGCTCATCGAATTGACCAGCCCCGGCAGCGCTCCTCCCCGGATAGCGCCGACGAACCCGGCCCCCGTGAGCCAAGACGTGCCCTGACTGAAGAGCCTGGGGCTCACCGCCACCACCAAAAAGAGTCCGACCGGAAGACCGAGAGTCAGCAGCAGCACGGCACCCAGCAACAGGCCGGGGGCTGTCGACGACAGCCCCCGGTGAAGTCGGGTCGGCCGCCCGAGAGGTCTGGCTGCAGACATCTGCTCAGGCGACGATGTTGTTAGAGAACCATTCGTCTATGGTCGCCTCGCGCGGCCCCCAAGTGTAGGCATTGAGGATCTGATAGGGGATGGAGCTGAAAGGGGGGACGGCGGCCAGCTGCGGATACCCCTTGACTACTGGCCAGAACAGGGAGTCACCGTGGGGATCGCCAATGAGCCGCTGGTGCTGCCCTGCGGAGGAGAAGACGAAGTCGACGAACTGCTTTGCTTCCGCCTGTTCCTGGGCCGAGGCCCTGCCGTCGATCCCGATTATGGAGGGAAGCAGGGTGACGGGATCGAGGTAGGCGAGCTTGAGGCTCCTGTCCTGAAATGCGGCCCCGATCCCGGCCGAGTTCTGGACCAGGGCCAGCTTGATCTGGCCCTGAATCAGGGCCGCCAGGGTGGGCTTGTTGGTGGGGTAAATCTTGAGCCCGTTGGCCTTGAGCTGCTCGAAGTACGACTCCCCCTTGGTCACGCCTCCCAGGTACTGCATCATGCCCGCCACGAACGGGTAGGTCGGCCCCGACACCGCGGGATTGTTCATCCCGACTGCGTTCTTCCATTGCGGCTCTAGCAACTGCTGCCAAGTGGTGGGGGGCGTGGAGACGACCTGACGGTTGTAGACGACCGCCGGCATCGCGGTGAAGCCGGTGGGCACATAGCTGTGGTCCGCAGGCAAGACCCGCAGAGCTGCGGCCGTCCAAGCCACTGTGGGCTCGAACCCTCGCAATAGGTAGTGCTGCTTGTCCAATGCGGCGAATGCCTCATCGCCATCAACCCAGAGAAGGCCCCACTGAGGGTTGTTGGCCTCGGCCTGAATCTTGGCCAGCAAGGGCCCGGTGGAGTCATCAACAAGCTGCGTTGGGATGCCGGTCCGGGCCTGGAAGGCAGCCACGGTGTTGGCGTCGTAGCCCTCGGCTGCGTAGACGATCAGGGGAACTTTCTTGGCCGAGGCGTGGGCTGCCGCGGTGGTGCCGCAACCCGTGAGGATGAGCGCCAACCCACCCATGGCCAGTGCTGTCGGCCGCCAGCGCGCAGGTCGTTTGAAGTGGTGCGATCTCAGCCCCGTAATTCTCATCCTCGACTCCCTCAACCAGGCCGGCCCCGGAGCCGTCCGGAGCGAACCGGTCCATCGTTGCGGGATGGCTCTTAAGGGGGAGCTATTGAAAAGCTATGGGGCAGTTAAGGAGGGTCGACACAACCGGAGCTGCCGACGGGCCATCCCGCCGCGGAGCTCTGCGCTCGGACCCAGCGGCGCCGCCGATCAACCGCGGCGGGTTCTGCTCAGCGCTCTGGGTCGAGGCGGGCGAAGGCCAGACAGGCGTTGTGCCCCCCGAAGCCGAACGAGTTGTTCAGCACCAGTTTGGGCCAGACCACGCGCGCTCCCGTAGTGACGAAGTCGAGATCGCATTCCGGGTCGGCGGTTTCATAGTTGATGGTCGGTGGCACGGTGCCGTCTGAGATCGCCATCACCGAAAAGACGGACTCGATGGCCCCGGCAGCCCCGAGACTATGTCCGGTCATCGACTTGGTGGAGGAAATCGGGATCTCGTACGCCCGCTGGCCCAGCACCTGCTTGATCGCCATGGTCTCGGCAGCGTCGTTCATGGGAGTCGATGTCCCGTGGGCATTGATGTAGTCGACGTCCTCCGGCAGGGCTCCCGCCTTCTCCAAAGCCCGCTGCATGGCTCGGCGAGCTCCTCTGCCGGTCGGTTCCGGCGCCGTGAGATGGTAGGCGTCGGCGCTGGCACCGTAACCGGCGAGCTCGGCCAGGATGGTGGCCCCTCGCTGTTGGGCGTGCTCGTATTCCTCAAGGATCAGGATGCCACACGCCTCGGCAATGACAAAGCCGTCGCGCCCGGCGTCGAAGGGACGGCTGGCGTGCTCCGGATCGTCGTTGCGCTGGGACAAGGCCCGCATGGAGCTGAAGGCACCGACGGCCAAAGGGGTGATGGAAGCCTCCGTGCCGCCGCAGATGCAGGCGACGGCGTCCCCCCGGCGGATAATCTCCCCCGCCTCCCCAATGGCGTGACCCCCACTGGCGCAGGCCGAAACGAGCGCGAAGTTGGGACCGCTGGCCCCGAAGCGCATGGCTATCTCTCCCGCGGCGATGTCCGCCAGAATCATCGGCACGGTGAATGGGCTGAGCCTCCTCGGCCCCTTGTCCGCCAGGGTATAGGCAGCCTCCTCGGTAACCTTGAGCCCTCCGATCCCAGATCCCACAATCACGCCGACCAGATCACGGTTGGCGTCATCGATGCTCAGACCCGACTGGGTCAGCGCCTCGGATGTCGCCGCCAGAGCGAACTGGGTAAAGCGGGCCGTGCGGCTTATCTGCTTGCGTTCAATGAAGTCGCCAGGGTCGAAGTCCAGGACCTCGCCCGCCATCTGGGACGCGAAAGGAGCCGGGTCGAAGCACTGAATCCGGGCAATGCCATTCTTGGCGGCACACAGCCCAGCCCAGGTGGCGTCGACCCCAATCCCCAGCGGCGTGACCGCCCCGAGGCCCGTCACCACGACTCGCCGCGAGGCACCTTGAGCGGCGGTCACCGGCAGCCCTCTGCCCGCTCTGAGCCGAGCGAAGGCCAGCCCATCCATACCCTCATTGGCGCCCCGCCGGGTCGTCGACCGAGACGGCGGTGTCGCCCCAGCGCAGAAGTATCCCGCCCCAGGTCAGTCCGGCCCCAAAGGCGATGAGGCCCACCAGATCGCCTGGGGTGCAGGCACCTTCCAGGGCACCCTCGGCAAGAGCCAGGGGAATTGACGCCGAAGAGGTGTTGCCGGTCCGGTCCAGATTTGTCAAAAAGCGCTCGATGGGAAAGTTGAGGCGTCCCGCAGCAGTCGCCAGGATGCGGGAATTGGCCTGGTGGGGAACCACCAGCGAGATCTGGTCGACCTCGACGCCGGCTGATTGAGCGAGCCTTACTACCAGCTGTTCCAGAATCTTGGTGCTGAACCTGAAGACCTCTCGGCCGTTCATCGTGATCACCCGCCCCAGGGACCTGGGAGCAGCTGTGTAGGCCGGCAGAGCAACTTCCGCACCCGCCGTCTGCGAGAACGGTTGCGTCCCCAGAGCCGCCGCCCCCGATCCGTCGGCACCCAGGTCGATGGCCAGCACCTGACTGCCCGCCGCCTCCGGACCCCCGACCAGAAACGCGCCCGCGCCGTCCCCAAACAGGACCGCGGTGGAGCGGTCGGACCAGTCCACCAGACGGGAGAAGATCTCGGCGGAGACGACCAGCACGCGCTGGCTGAGGCCTGTCTGGATCAATGACTGGGCCAGCGCGAGGCCGTAGACAGCCCCCGAGCAGGCGGCCTGGACATCGAACGCAGGGCCATGGGGCAAACCCAGCTCAGCCTGAAGCCGGCACGCCAGGGAGGGAAAGGTCTCGTCGGGTGAGCTGCTCGAGCAGATGACTGTGTCGACGGCCTGGGGGCCAATCCCAGCCGCGGCGAGGGCCGCCGCGGCCGCCCTCGCCGCGAGACCCACCAGGGTCTCACCGGGAAGTGCCAAGCGACGCTCCCTGATCCCAGTTCGGCTCGAGATCCACTCGTCGGAGGTCTCGAGAAAGCCCTCCAGATCAGAGTTGGTTACCCGGGTCTGGGGCAGCGCGGTCCCCAGAGCCATGATGCGACAGCCCAGCTCCGGAGAGGGTGCCTGCCAAACCGATCCCATGGGGTCTGCAAGGTTCAATCTTCGGTCAAGGTTACGCACTCGGCCGGATTGGGGCTCGCTCGTAACCTTTCCCGCGGCCAGGGACTATGTGAGCGTGAGACCTATGGCCAGCGTGGGCCGACGGGCCGGCCCGGCCACCGAGACGGACACTCGTGAGGGAGAACGCTGATGTCGATTAGTCCCGCGTACATTCGCTCCAAATCACTTGGGGACACTTCCAGCTTTGTCTGCTCGGCCTGCAAGGCCACCTACCCGGCCGCCCAGGTGGCCGGCAGTCTCTACGTCTGTCCCGGATGCTCCCACCATGCCCGGATCGGCGCCCACGAGCGGATCAGGCAGTTGGCTGACAAGGGCACCTTCCAAGAGTGGGACGGGACCCTGGCCGGGACCGACCGCCTGGGATTCTTCGACACCCGCGCCTACACCGAGAGGCTAGATGAGGCGAGGGCCCGCCAGCAATTGCCCGACGCCCTGCTGACCGGATCCGCCTTGATCGAGGGGCACCCGGTCGGGCTCGCGGCCTTCGACTTCGGATTCCTGGGGGGCAGCCTCTCGACCGCGGTGGGAGAGCGCCTGGCCCGTGCGATCGAGCACAGCTCGGCTCAGCAGCTTCCCTTCGTCTGCGTCACATCGTCGGGTGGCGCCAGGATGCAGGAGGGCGTCTTCTCCCTGATGCAGATGGCCAAGAGCGTGTCCGCCCTCCACCAGCTTGCGGAGGCGCACCTCCCCTTCATCTCCATCCTGGTCGACCCGACCATGGGTGGGAGCATCGCTAGCTTCGCCGCGCTGGGCGATGTGATCCTGGCCGAGCCCAAGGCGATGATCGGGTTCACCGGGGCCCGCGTGATCACCCAGGCGACCTACGAGCAGCTGCCGGCGGGCTTCCAGACCTCTGAGTTCCACCATGCCCGCGGCCTGATCGATCGGGTGGTGGACCGCCGGGAGTTGAAGGCGGAACTCGGCAGGCTATTGGCGGTGCTGGCTGCCCCGCCCCGGGAGAGCGACCGGGCCCTGGCATGACGCCAACGGATCCTGGGGTCCGGGCGGACGAGGAGGTTGCGGCAGCCGCCTGGGCTCATGTGGAGGTCTCTCGGCACCCCGACCGCCCCTACGCACTCGACCTGATCCAGCGATGCCTGGATGACTTCATCGAGCTGCACGGAGACCGGCAGGGTGGAGACGACGGGGCCATGGTGATCGGGCTGGCTCGTCTGGAGGGCCAGCGCCTGGCGGTGGTGGCCAACCAGAAGGGGCGAACTCTTGAGGAGCGCGGTCGGCGCAACTTTGGGATGGCCCATCCGGAGGGCTACCGCAAGGCCCAGCGGCTCTTCACGCTGGCCGGGAGACTCAAGCTGCCGGTGGTGAGCTTCATCGACACCCCGGGGGCGTACCCCGGGGTCGCGGCAGAGGAACGGGGGCAGGCATGGGCGATCGCCCAGACGTTGGAGGCTCAGCTGGCCCTGCCCACCCCCTACCTGGCGGTGGTCATCGGCGAAGGGGGAAGCGGCGGAGCGCTGGCCACCCTGCTGGCGGATTCAGTCATGGTCTTGGAGCATGCCTTCCTCTCGGTGGCGTCGCCGGAGGCGGCGGCCGCGATCCTCTTCCGCGACGCGGGCCAGAAGCAGCATGCGGCGGCGGCTCTGCGCTTGGAGGCGAGCAATCTGCTGGAATGGGGCATTGCGGACGAGATCGTCCCCGAGCCCGCCGGCGGCGCTCACACCGACTGGGACGCCACCGCCGCAATCCTGCGGCCCCGCCTGGTCGCACGAGTCAAGCAGCTGACGGACCGAGGCTTCGACCCCGCGCGTCGGCGCGCTCGCTACCGCCAGCTCGATGGCCTCTTCGATGCCTGAGCCAGCCGTGGCGACCATGGCCGGCCGCACCTGCCTTGGGCGCTGCTCCACCTCGCCGCCACCGGGGCGCCGCCTGTCGAGACGGCTGCGATCGTGGCGCGGGCGGCGGTGATCGTCAGTCCGGGTGCGGTGGCGGTCTGGACCGCTTCCTCTGGAATTTCAACCCTGGGGGGAGCGGAACAAGGGCCGCTTTCGAGGGCGGAGCGGACTACTGTTCCAGCCCATCCAACTCCGGGCCATGAGAGGCCGCATCCCGCGGTGATTTGACGCATTTTGGGCCGCCGACAGCGCCGGCCCACACCCATTACTTCGCTTGGTACCGATGACGTGACCGACACCGAGGAAATGAGTGGGTGGAGCGGATTGCCTCCCGGTGCGTTGTCTGGTGTGGTGGGTTTAACCGTCAGTTAATCGAATTCTTTCAGTCAAAGCGAGTCTCGGCCCATCGCCCCGGGGGAGTCCGATTGGGGTGGTACGATGCTTCGCTACCAGTAATGTTGATCAGGTTCTGAACATGAATCGCGCGGAGCCGAATCCGGACAATGCTTTGACTGGGCGGGCCCAGTCTGGCAACCAATTCAGCAATGCCTCGGCAATACCGACCGTCTCTGTGGGACCTCGCCGCTGCTCCTCCCTGGGATTTCTTCACAAGCGGCGGCGCGGTTGGACAATTGGGCTGGCTGCGTTGGGTTTGTGCCTGGCCGGCTGCGGAACCGGGGGCCCGACTGCACTTAGCAAACTGCCCAGTAGCACCAGGCAGCTCACCCCACTGCTGGGCGGGGTTGGAAACCTTGTGCAGGGTTCCGTGATCCACCTCTCTACTGCCGACTACACAATCGCGGCAACGTGTGTCGGCCAGGGGCCGGTGGAGGTTGATCTCGTGGGCCCGTTGCCAATGTCAGGGAGATCTGGACTTACGGTGCAATGCGCATCCGCTCCGGGTGCGAATTGGAGCGAGATCGACACCTTGTCGGGCCCGGGAGTTCCCGGTCGGTTCGCAGTTTCCGTGTCCGCTCCACCCGGGACCAAGTGGATGGGCGCAGTCTATTCCGGGTCAGCGCTGCCAGGAGATAGGGTAGCTGGGCATTGAACTGACCCGCCCGATGAGCGACCTGTTCACCGGGTGCTCCTCGCGATCAACGATGGCCAGAGTGGTCGCATTGAGGCGGGTGGGTGGAGCATCGTCTGGGCAATCTCCATGAAGACCGGTGGCCCCACCGTTCCGAGACGCGGTCGCTGGCACAGGCGCCGTTCTTCAATTAGCTTCGCGAGGCGACCTCGGCGCCGAGGGCCGCCTGCTTTGCCCGGCCGCCCGTCGTCCCCGACGGGCGGCTCCGTCGAATTGCGGCCCGCACCGATTGGGGCGTGCTCCGTCACCCCTTGGGCCGCGCGAAGATCATCCGGGCGTTTTGGAGGTCGTACGTGACTATGAAGTTCCTGAGAAACGCATCGCCGACAAGTCCATCGTAGATGATCTTCTGGACCATGACCTTGGGATCTCGTTGGCAGATGGACGGAGCTCCCGTCACATTCACCACTCCTCGGAGCTGCGTGAAGTAACGGGTGTACTCGGAGCCGGTCTCGTCCCGCCCATCGACTCTCTGGGTGCTCGCTTCTGTGAGGTTGATCCCAAGATCGCCTGCTAGCGCCTCGTCAACAATCAGCGAGTCACTACCCATGTCGACCTCCACCGAGATCGAACCCCGTGTGGGGACGTCAAGGGGGAGGAAGACCGTCGTGGAGTGCGCGTCCTGCTCCACTCGTACGTCGACGGCAATCCCGGATCCAGCTCGGGCAGCCAAGGAGTCCGCTTCTTCGAGCTCGATTGCTCCCGCTGGGTAGTCGACCGTCACCGGTTTTGTCCGAAAGAAGTCGAGGGACAGGAATCCGCCGATACCGTCCAGACCAGCGATGTCGAAGATGCCGACGTCAAGGTCCTCACGGCGGTGGCCCCCGATGACGAGTGAGCCAAGGGATGCAAGTGGGATCGTCACCTCCTGGCCGGACATCCTGCGTCCCGTATAAGTCGCGCCGGTCCGCTCGCAGCCCGCCAAGGTCGCCACTGAGCCCGAGACAAGCGTCAGACCGATCCCGGAGTCCAGCACAAAGGTTGTCTCGATGCCCCCAACGAGCACCGGGACCGTGACCAGATGGTGCAGGTAGCGGAAGGGAACTGTGACCATGTCCAACCGAAGTTTAAGCGGTGGTCGAGGAGTGCGCGGCGACGGGCGGGTGGGTGTCGCCACGGGAATACGGTGATGGTGCGGTGCTGGCCGAACGGTGACCAGAGCCGCACCGGTGCGGCCGACCGGACTGAGCCGCACGGAATTGAGCCCAGTCCTGGTGGCAGGCGAGTGCGGAGGTACCGACATCCTCCTCTCTGATGAGCTGGATCAGTCCCTGCGGGGTCGGCTCGTCGCGGCGGTCCGCCAGGTCAAGCAGGGCGGGCAGCGACTCGTCGAGAGCTGCCGGCGCCACGACCGTGCACGATCGTGTTTGACCCAGGCAGCTCGTATGGCCAGGAATCTGGAGTGGGAACTCGAGCTGGGATGGGAGGACGCTCTCCCACGCCACATTTGCTGATCTCCGCCAACAGACGGTGGACCGGAGCCCACCGGACGGAAAGAGTCCCGAGGTGGAACTGTCGGCACCGGGGATGGCGGTTGCCGAGGTTCCGGGGGGCCGCGCAGCGCTGCAACAACGAATGACACGCGCCTCAGTCGCCAGGGAGTGTGCCCAGCTGGTCGGCAAAGAGCTCGCCCGACCCGGCCCGCGGCTTGAGCAGCTGATGGTCTCGGCCAAGCGGCTGCGGGCCAGAGGCGCCGACCTGGTTCCGCTTGCGGCCTGCCCACAACGGCGAGCGTCGCTGGCTCCGGCACCTCTGTCAAGGCATGGCCCTGGACCGGTCTGGGGCCTCAATCAGCCGGGGATGACGCGCTACCTAGGACGGACGGTCCGCAGGGGACTCCGCCGCGGCTCGCAGCTCCCGCCACAGCACCTCAACATCCTCATCCCGGGTCCGGAGCCCCCCGATCGTGGCCCGCAGCGAGAACCTGGAGTGCAGCACGGCGTGAGACAGGAAGACCTGCCCCCCCCCATTGACTCGGGCCATGATCTGTCGGTTGTGCCGCTCCAACAGATCCTCGGTTTGGATATGCAGCGGGTGGTGCCGAAAGCACAGAGTCGACATCGGTACGGGTGCCATTAGCTCCCAACCCTCCGCGTGCTCCATCTCGGCCCGCAGCCAGCGCGCCATCTCCATGTGCCCCCGGATTTGCGCCCGGACTCCCTCCTGTCCGAAATACCGCAGCACCATCCAGAGCTTGAGCGAGCGCATGCGACGTCCGAGCGCGACCCCGAAGTCCATCAGGTTCCGTGCCCCCATCCCCTGATCGCGGTCTCCTTCTGGTGTGCTGAGATAATCAGGGACGAGCGAGAACGCCCGACGCACCAGGTCCGGTCTGGTGGTGAAGAGCACAGAGCAATCGCTTGGGGTGAACAGCCACTTGTGCGGGTTGACCACCACCGACTGGGCCTCACTCACGCCTGCGAACACCCGGTCTCGGTGCTCGGGCAGCGCGGCGAGGGCACCTCCGTGGGCGGCATCGACATGCAACCATAGACCGTGGCGGCGGCAGATGGCCGCGATAGCACCCACTGGATCGATGCTGGTGGTGGCCGTGGTCCCGACGGTTGCGACGACCGCCATCGGGCGGAGACCAGCCTCGAGGTCCTCTGAGATCGCCTGCTCCAGGGCTGCAACATCCATGCGGAATCCTTGGTCGGAACGGATGGCGCGGTAGCCGATGCGGCCCAGGCCGAGGGTGATGGCCGCCTTCTCCACCGACGAATGTGCCTGATCTGACCCGTACACCCTGAGCCCGGGAAGGTCGGGTCGTCCGGCCAGCCCCAGGTCACGTACCTCAAGCCCGAGGGCCTCCCTGGCCGCGGCCAAGGCCACCAGGGTAGACGATGAGGCGGTGTCGTTGATGTGACCGTCGAACGAGGGCGGGAGGCCCAGAAGGCGGGCCAGCCAGTTGCAGACCACCCACTCCAGCTCAGTGGCGGCCGGTCCTGTCCTCCAGAGCATCGCGTTGACGTTGAGAGTCGCTGTCAGGAACTCGCCAATAATCCCTGCCCCGGCGGCGGAGCTGTTGAAGTAGGCGAAGAACCTGGGGTGGTTCCAGTGCGTCGTGGCGGGAACGATGAGGCGCTCGAAGTCCGCCAGGATATCCGCCATCTCCTCGCCGTGCAGGGGGGCCTGCTGAGGGAGCTGACTCACCACGCTGCCTGGCTCGACCCCAGCCAGGGGCGCCAGGTCGGGCAGCCCCTCCAGATAGGCCGCGGCCAGCTCGACCGCCTGGTGCCCGTAGCGGCGGAATTCCTCCGCGCTCATCTCAGGGCGGGCCGGGGCCTTCCCCTGGGGCGGGTCCTGATCGGTCACCCGGCGGCCTCTGTCGACACTGCCCGGGCCGCGGCAAAGGCCTTGCTGAGCAAGGGAGCGTGGCGTTCGCCCCCAAGAGGGATCAGGTGCAATCGCAGCCCGTCTCGGCGGCCGATCTCGGCTGCCAGCTCGGTGCTCACCTCAACCCCCTGCCCGGACCGGACCCGTTGCACCAGCGGCTCCGGAATGGGGCAGTCAGGCAACGAACGCAACACGAAATCCAAACTCCGCCTGGACCGGATCAAGCCGACGCTCGCGAACACCGCCACCTGGGGGGCGAGCACATCCCGCGCGTCGGTCAGGAACGAGTCCAACAGGTCCAGATCGAAGACCATCTGGGTTTGGATGAAATCGATGCCGGCCTTCTGCTTGCGTTCCAGGAGTCGGAGCTCCCGAGCCCTGGGGGCGAACGGGTTGGCGACGACGCCACGCACCAGAGTTCCCGGGTCAGCCCACTCCGGCACGGCCGCCAGGGTCTCGACCACGCTGACCCCGCCGTCAGCGGGCAGGACGCCGCGGTCTCCACGTACGACCAGGACTCCCAGGGCTCCCAGGGCGGCCGCCCCCATCACCTGCTGCTGCTGCCCGAGGCGGTTACGGTCGCGGCAGGATACGTGGACGATTGGCATGAGTCCTCTGCTGAGGCAGGCCGGGATGGCTGCTAGGGGGGAGAGCCTGGGCCTGCTCATATGGTTGTCGGTCAGCCCCACCACCCCGACCGCTGGCACCAGCAGATCCAGGGCGCGCTCCACACCAAGCAGCTCGGCTCTGCGGGGCATCGACAGCTCCGCCGATCTGGCGGCGACAGGAAACACGGTGAGTCCAATATATTGTCCGGGCTGCAGATGCGAAATTTCACTCTTCTGGCGGATGGCGAAGGCCAGTGTCGGAGCGCACACTTGAGTCCGGCTGAGGTGCCTCCCCCAGACTCGGAAACTGGCCAGGTCCGCAATCGAGTCGATGACTGACTTCGCTCCCGCAGCCTCCCCCGCGGGCGGGATGGGCGTAGCGTCGCCCAGCGACGGAGTCCCCGTGCTGGAGGTGAGGCACCTCGGCCGTTCCCTCTCCCTGGGCGAGGAGCAGATCGAGATCCTGAAGGACATCGGCTTTGCCATCCCGGCGGGCGAATTCGTGACCCTGATGGGGCCGTCGGGGAGCGGCAAGAGCACCCTGCTGGGATGCATCACCGGCCTGGACACCCCGAGCAAGGGGCAGGTCCTGCTCAACGGCACCGACATCTCCTCTATGCGAGAGTCGCAGCTGGCGGGCATCCGCAACCGCACGGTCGGCATGGTGTTCCAGGCCTTCAATCTCATCCCCACCCTGACCGCCCGGGAGAACGTGGAGGTCCCCCTCTACGCCGGGTCATGGAAGGGTTCCCCGACCGCCCGCTCCGAGGAGCTGCTGGGGCTGGTGGGCCTCTCGCACCGGCTCGAGCACCGGCCGTCCCAGCTGTCGGGAGGAGAGCAGCAGCGTGTGGCCATCGCCCGAGCTCTGGCGACCCAACCTCCGCTATTGGTGGCCGACGAGCCGACCGGAAACCTGGCCGCCGCCCAGGGCAAGGACATCCTGGACCTGCTCTGGCAGCTCAAGGAGCAGATGGGGACCACCTTTGTGATCGCGACCCATGATCCTTCCGTGACCAACTACGCGACCCGGATGCTGCAGCTCTCAGACGGACAGCTGATCGGCGACCAGCCGGGACCGCGTGCATCGGCTCCGTGAGATCCGGGCTCTACTTCCGCTACACCACTAGGTCACTGCGGCGAGGGGGCCGCCGGACGGTGCTGGCGGCCTTCTGCGTGGGCATCGGGGTGATGGCCATCGTCGGCCTCCAGCTGGCGGCGGCGATGGTGAATGCCTCTCTGACCGCCAACGTCCGCCAGGCCAACGGAGGCGACATCTCTGTCGTCTCGGTGGCAGTTCCCCTGCCGGCCTCTGAGCTGGCAACCTTCTCGAAACTCAAGGCCCAGGGCCAGATAACGGCCTACACCGCGGTGCGCGAGTACCAGGCGACCCTGATCCGCAGCAACGGCCAGGGGGTCTCGACCACCATTGACGCCGTCGCTTCGAGCCACTTTCCCCTGGTGGGCACGCTCGCCTTGAAGCCGGGAGCCGAGGGTAGTTTCTCCCAGCTGATCCGCCGCCCGAACACCATGGTCCTGTCGGGTAGCGTTTCGACCCTCCTGAACGCGGCCGTCGGATCCCGGGTGCGAGTCAACGCCGCGGGCGCTCTCCACCCCATCTACTGGACGGTGGGAGGAATTCTTTCGTCCAGCGCTCCGACTGGGATGGACCAGGACGTGATCGTCTCCAACTCGACCCTGAGCTCAAATCTGTCGAAGTCGTCGCCTGTCGACTACGGCGAGGTGTACATCACCACGGCCAGCTCTCAGGAGGCGAACCGGCTCGCGCCGCAACTGCAGAATGCGCTGCCGCTGGCCACGGTTTCGACCGTGCAACAGGCCCTCAACTCAGACAAGAAGGCGAGCCAACAGCTGACCCAATTCCTCTCAGTGGCCGGCCTGGCTGCCCTGCTGATCGGCGGCATCGGCATTGTGAACACGATGCAGGTGAGCCTGTCCCGGCGCCGTCTGGAGATCGCCATGCTGAAGACGACGGGCTACCGCCGGCGTGACCTCTACTTGCTCTTCGGGTTGGAGGCCGCCCTGCTGGGTCTGGTCGGAGGAGTCGCCGGCGCCCTGGCCGGCATCGGGCTGTCGGATGGGATCCGCCTGCTGCTGCAGAACATAGCCTCGCTTGACATCAGCTTCGTCCTGGACTGGGAGGTGATCCTGGCAGGCGTCGGCATTGGCGTCGCCACCACCTGCATCTTCGCGATCCTTCCGATCGTGAGGCTGAGCCGGGTGCGCCCGATCTCGGTCCTGCGCGACGACCCGGCGGCCGTGAGCGCGGTCGTCATCGGCTCGAGCGCTCTCCTGCTGGCGCTGGTTGGGGTTCTGTTCTGGATCCTCGCGTCAGCGATCCTGGGCTCGGCGGGCCTCGCCCTCGGCCTGGTGGTGGGCACCGGGATCGCCCTGCTCATCCTGACAGGCCTGTTCAGCCTGGCCCTGCTGGTCGTGGGGAGGCTGCCGGTCCCGGAACGGTTCAGCGCCAGCCACCTGTCGCTGGTGACCGCGGCCCTCCTCGTCTCCATCGCGATCACAACCGTGTCCAGCCTCCGAGCCGTCGGCGCCCTCCTGATAGCGGTCTCCCTTTTGGGCTATCTGGTCGTGGTGCTGCCCCGGCCGGCGCAGTCGGTGATCCGGCTGGCCTTCCGCAACGCCAGCCGTCAGCGCACCAGGACCGCGGCGACCGCGGTCGCCCTGTTCGTCGGGGTGTTCGCCGTGGGGCTGATCCTGGTGCTGGGCACCGACATCCGCGCGGATCTCGACAGCATCATCACCCAGTCCACCTCCTACAACGTCATCGCCGTGGCCCCGAACTCCGACACCCAGGCCCTCAAGGCGGCCGTCGCGAGCCTCCACCCGCACCAGCAGCTGACCTCCAACGCGGCGATAAGCGAGCCGGTGAGCATCAACGGCGTCCCCTTCGCGCGCGCTGTGCACTCGACCTCCAGGACCACCCGCGGTCAGACCGCGGTCTCCTTGCTGAGCGGGATGCAGGGCTTCGCGGTGCAGCGCGGGATCGTGCCACCGGTCAAGATCACGGCGGGGCGCCAGCTCGACCAGGCCGATCAGACTGCCAACGGCGTGCTCCTGGAGAACGTCATGCAGAAGTCCCCCTACCACCTCAAGGTTGGGGATCACATAGCCCTCCTGGACCCGTTGGCCCGCGGCTCCCAGATCGTCACGGTGCAGGTTGTCGGCTTCTACACCATCGCCACCAGGAACGCCCACAGCGGCATCTCCATCACGACCACGGTCGCGCCCATCCTGGCCACGACAAGGACCACCGCTCTTCTCGGTGGGGCGAGCGCCATGCAGGTTGTGGAGATGAAGTTCGCTCCCAGTCGTGCGGACGCGGCCGCCACCCAGCTTCGGGAGAAGGTCACCGGAGCTCAGGTGATCAGCCTGGCGGACTTCACCCTGATCATCGATCAGTTCCTCAACAACGCCATCCTGTTCCTCACCGCGATCGCCTCCCTGGCCCTGCTGGCGGGGATCGTGATCATCGCCAACTCGGTGGCGCTGGCGTTGCTGGAACGGCGGCGGGAGATCGGGATCCAGAAGGCTGTCGGTCAGGGCAGCCGGGCGGTGTTCGCCCAGGTTCTGACCGAGACCGCAGCGGTCGCCTACCTGGGGGCTACCGGGGGGATGCTCGCCATCGCGCTGGTCCTGCTTCCTTTGGGCAAACTCGTGATCAAGATCTCCCTCGGAATACCCGCGCCCCTGGCTCTGGCAATAGTTCTAGGGGCGATCCTGGTGGCGGTCCTGACCGCGGCCCTGGTCGCCTGGGGTCCGGTGCGGATCCGGCCGCTGGAAGTGCTCCGGTACGAGTGACGCTCGACGCCTGACGTTCTCGGCGCCGAACCCCGAAGATGATTCATCCGGTGGCGGAGATATTGAAGGAGCAGGAGCCCCGCAGGAGCTCCACCTCAACCTTGCCGGAGCTGGGGTCCTGCCTGCCCACTGGCCGCGCACAGGAGCCAGCGACTTGGGCAAAGCCATCCGACTCGGGCCAGGAGACGACCGCCAGGTCCCCTCTGGCCGCCCCGGATATCTTGACGGCCAGGCGCCGGTGCTGCTGGTTGTAGGACATCTCATCCAGCCGCCCCGGCGCCTCCCTCACAAATGGTTGGGCCAACACGTCGAGCCAGCCGAGGTCGGGCGGGCCGCCATTCTGGGTGACCCCCCAATCGGCCGAGTCGTCCCACTGCCACCAGGCCCAGCCCGTGAGGTACCGGTCGGAGAGTGCGATCTCATCCTCGGCCCAGGTAGCGGCCAGCGGCAGGGTCCGATTTATGCCCAGCTCCCCGGACCAGTAGGGCGCGGGGAACTGGGCGGCCTCCTCGAGCCCCTGCTCCAGCTCCGCCCGCAGGGGTGAGGGATTGCCGGTGAAGGTCGGCCCCACGATGCTCCCGGAATAGAGGTGAGTCGAGTAGACCACGTCGGGAGCGTGGATTGGCCGCACCGCTGTCGCAAGGTCCCCCAGCAGGTCTCCCTCCAGGATGAACAGGTGGTTGGGGTCAACCTTGGCGATGTCGGCTATCCCACGAGCGTAGAACGGGAACAGGAGTCGGGGGCCGAAGATTGCCGGGGGGAGCGGCAGCGGGTGGGGTTCGTTGTAAAGGTCGAATCCGGCGACGTTGGAGTCGTCCTTGAAGCTCGCCGCCACGAAGTCCCAGGCATCCCAGTAGAGTCGCTGCCACCCCGGGTCGGTCCAGAATGCGACCAGGGCCGCGTTCACCGCGGGCGATACCGCGCGCTGCCAGTCCCGGCTCAGCAGCGGCAGATGCCAATCGGGGACACCGGGCACCCGCAACCAGGAGGGGGCGCCGCTGCCGCCGAACGCAACCCCGAAGTCAACGGTGTGCATGTCGAGGACCACGTACAGATGGTCGCTGGCACAGAGTGCCACCATGGCCTTGATCTTGGCCAGGTAAGACTGGCTGAAGTGCCCTTCGGTGGGCTCGAGCAGGGACCAGGAGATGGGGATCCTCACCACGTCGAAGCCCTCGGCCTCCATCAGGGCGGCGCTCGAGGGCTTGAGCGGCGGCGGCAGGGGGTGGTGACCGGTCTGCAGCAGGGCATCATCGTTGAAGCCGCGCAGGATCACTGTCTGGCCCTGGCTGTTGACGATCTCACTGCCTCTGACCGAGAGCCACGGAAGTCCGTTCGCCGCCGGTCGCTGGGGCTGGAACTCGACTCTCAGAACCGGCGCCGGCAACACCACCAGTGACGCCAGCGCCGCCAGGGCGGCGATCACGGCGAGGGGCGAGGCAATCCCGACCTCTCGCTGACGAGCCGGAGCGAAGCGCCACGAAAGGAGCATCCCCTCGATTCTCGGCGCCTGCGATCCAGATGACCCGCGCCACTCTCGGTCAAGGCCGCTCTCCCTCAGGTTGGACCAGCGCGAATGCTCGGCGGTCTGGTCATCACCCAGAAGTGCGGGGCGGGTCGCAGATCGACCTCACCAACCACCACAAATCCCCGGGCGCGGTAGAAGGAAACGTCGCGCTCGGTGGCCGTGTCCAGGTAGGCCGGCAGGCCCAGGCGATCGCAGCGGCTCAGGGCGGGCGCCATGGCCCGGGACGCCAGGCCCTCGCCCTGCCGCCCAGGTTCGGTGCCGAGAATTGCCAAATACCATCCCGGCCCCTTGGGATGCAGCCGTTGCATCCGCACCGTGGTGGCGGCGGCGGAGAGGACCCTGGCGCGGAGCATCAAGACGGTCCTGAGATTCCAGGCCAGAACGCGCCCGAAGGGACGCCGTGAGCCCCACGAGGGCAACCCCATGGGGAGCCAGAGGGCGGCGGAACTGAGGTCGGCGGTGCCCCAAGCCTCGCCGGTGGCGATCAGGATCTTGGCGTTGAGGACGTACCAGCGCTGGAGCGCCCTCGCTCGGTCGGTCTCACGGGGGAAGAGCCAGGCAGAGGTCGGGTCCTCGGCAAAGGCTCGAGCCAGCATGCTGCCGACCGATGCCGCATCCTGAAGCGTCAGCGGCCGGATGGGGACACCAGCCGTGGTCGACAGATGCGACCTCTCACCCGACGGCGAGGCCGTCATCAAGTCAACCCGAGATCATCACAGGGTTCGGCCGGGGTGCTGTCGCCCACTCTCTCCATCAGGAGCAGTCTCGCTCAACGCGGCGGGCCAACCATCAGAACCGTGGCCAAAAGGCCGGGACTTGGGCATGTGCACCTGGCGACAGGACGGCTGGTTGAGCAGCAGGCAGCCGTGCGATCCCACCCTGATGAGGGGGGCAGGGAGAGCCGTGGCCCTCGCCTGCTCCCGATGGGAAGTCCCCTCATCCGGTCATCAGGAGTCAGGCCAACTGCTCCCCCTGGCGGCCCGCGAGGCGTTCCGCCACGGCGTTCATGGCGATGGGCAGGGCCATCTTGCCGACTCGCAGCGCCAGCGACTGGGCCAGGCCTCGAGACCTCTTGGAGCCGCGGCCATGGCCGGCCGGGTCCGCGTGCCCGGCGGCCTCCGCCAGAAGTTCCTGCAGCCGCAGCCGCCACTCCTCGGGCATGGTCTCGATCCAGTCACGAGTCTCCGGGTCGGCTGCGTGGCGGCGCCTCTGGCGCAGGAGATACACGGTGCCGACAACCCCCGCGACCCCGACCGCTAACGCGATCCTCGGGCCGTCACGCCGGAGCCGTCGCTTGGGGTCGAGCTCCTGGCGCAGGCGCGATTCGATCCGGTCCAGGGTGGAGTCCACCCGAGATCTGGTCGCGACTACCTGTGCGCGCGCTTGGTCTGCTGTCGTGCCCACTCAAGGTCCTCACTCAAGCTCTGTTTGCTAGCGGTGAACGGCCACAGATGGCGGTTGGCCCAGACCACCATCGCTCCCCCAATCAACATCGCCAGTCCGACAAGGGCCACGATCCCCGCCACCAGAGTGTGGTTCGGAAGCCATTCGACCAGGGTCACCAGGGCGAACATGGCGAACAGCCCGAGCCCGACCCCGGCAACCGCTCCCCCAGCGGCGACCCGAATGCCACGTCTGGCTGTGTGCTTGAGCTCGGCCTTGGCAAGCGCGACCTCGTCGGCCACCAGCTGGCGCAGGTCGTCTCCCAGCTGCTGGACGAGTTGGGAGATGGGCTCGTCGGACGAGTGCGGGTCTAGCATCCAGTGCAGGTTACCGGATGCGGGGTCCCAGGGCCATGCCTCCTATGATCAGAAGGTGGGACCGCACGCCGGAACGCGCCGTCTGCCATTGGTCGCGCCCCTCCTACGCCTGGCCCGAAGGGGCAGCCTGCTCATCGCCACCGACTTCGACGGCACGATCGCGCCGGTCGTCCGCGACCCGAAACGGGCCCGCCCGCTGCCCGAGGCCAGCCGGGCCCTGGCACAGCTCGCCGCCAAGACCCCTGTCGCGGTGATCAGCGCTCGCGACCTCGCCAACCTGGCCCAGCAGTGTCCCATCCCCGGGGTGCTGCTGCTGGGCAGCTACGGCCTGGAGCCCTGGATGCGGCTGACCTCAGACGAGCGCCTACCGGACCGTCCACCGCCATCGGAGCGGCTGGTTCGCCTTGCCCGAGACCTCCAGGATCTGACCGACTGGCTCCCGGGCGTCCAGGTGGAAACCAAGGCCATGGGAGTGGCGGTGCACTACCGCAACTCGCCCGAACCGAGGCGGGCGGCGCAGCTGGTGCGCCGCATGGTGGACCAGGTGGCGTCGCATGAGGGTCTTGACGTGGTCAGGGGCAAGCTGGTTGTGGAGCTCCGGCCCCCCCGGAGTGGCAATAAGGGGACCGCGCTGGCCGCGATCCTAGACCGGCTGGAGCCGCGCGGGTGCGTCTTCGCCGGAGACGACCTGGGCGACCTCCCGGCGATGGAGGAGCTCCACCGTCGGCGCCAGGACATGGAGCTTGCGCTGGCCATCGGGATCCTGGGGCAGGATGGCAGCCCGCGTCTTGGTGAGGTGGCGGACCGCTGCCTGGACGGGCCAAAGGCGTGGGCGGAGCTGCTGCAGCAGCTGGCGGACAGCCTGCCCCGGGGCGCGCGCCTGAGTCCGGCGCCTATTGCGCCAGAAGATCGTTCAAGTCCTGCAGCTGGTCGCTGATCCAGCGGGTGATGTCATTGCGCCGCACCACCTGCCGCAGCTGCCTGGCCCGGTTCGCCCGGTAACGCTTGTGCATGGTGAGCGCGGTGTGGAGTGCCTCGGAGGTCTGGTCGATGTCGAAGGGGTTGATGCCCAGGGCGTGCTGGCCCAATTCCTCGTAGCTGCCGGCGTTCTCACTCAGCACCAGGACGCCGTCCCGCTCGTTGCACAGCACGCCCTCCTTGGCCACCAGATTCATGCCGTCGTAGATGGGGTTCACCAGCAGCGCGTCGTAGGACTTGTAAGCAGCCACCGCACGATGCAGGTTGTCCGCCACCTCCAGCCGGATCGGCAGCCAGGTACCGGTCTGAAAGCGGCGGTTGACCCTCGCGGTGGCCGCCACCAGGGCACCCAGGTATGAGCGGTAGGCGTCGACATTCTGCCGGCTGCGCTGCAGGAGGGCCCAGAACACGACCCGGCCGCGCAGTTCAGGATGAGTCTCGAGCAGCCGCTCATACGCGAGAAATCCTCGCACTATGTTCTTGCTGAGGTCGGTGCGGTCGACCCTCAGGATCAGCAACTCCGGCCGCCAGGAGTCTATGAGCTCCTCCTCACGGTGCACGGCCGGGCTCGCCGCCATCTCCGTCATGCCCCGAATGTCGATGGAGATGGGGTAGGCCCTGACCCACACCGATCTGCCCTCATAGAAGACTATCCGCTGGCGGTGATCCACCCCCAGGCCCAGGTTCTCCTCGCAGGTCATGAGGAAGTTGCGCACGTCGAGGCTGGTCTGCAGGCCCACCACGTCGTTGCCCAGCAACCCGGTGAGGATGCCGTCACGCATGTGTCGCGGGATCACCTTCCAGTACTGCGGCGTGGGCCAGGGGATGTGGATGAAGTGCTGCAGGCGAGCCTCCGGCAGGCGAGCCCGGACCATTCCCGGCATGAGGTACAGGTGGTAGTCCTGCGTCATCACGAGAGGACGTGAGCGCGACCTTCCCGCCACCTCCACCACCTTGTCGGCGAAGTCCTGGTTCACCCTGACGTACCCCTCGCGCCAGGCCCGCCCTGTCCTGGAGTCCAGGATCGGCTGACGGCCGAGGTCCCAAAGGTAGTGCTGGATGAACCAGAGCAGGGGATTGCTGATCTGGTTGTAGTAGAGGTCGTAGGCCTCCGGATCGGGTTCGACGAAGACCACCCGGAAGCTCTCGTTGTCCTCCGTGGTCAACTCCACGACGCCGTTTTTGCCGAACCGCTCGATGAGATCCAGGTCCGATTGACCCCTGGCCGCTCCCACCCAGGTGGAGTTGCTGGACTTGGCCACGGATGCCATGGCCGTCACCAGGCCGCCACCACCGCGGGTGACGCGCTCGACGCCATCATCGCCGGTGCGGACGTCTATCGGGGGACGGTTGGCGACCACGATCGTCTGCCAACCCTGGAGCATCCGGCGCAGGTAGGAATCTATTCCGGGCATGCCGCATAGGATGACGGAGACGGCACCCCCTTGGCGCGGAACGGCTTGGCCGACCCAGGTCGCCGCCCGCTTTCGGAACAGCCCCGGGCGGGTCCCGGGCCCATCAGAACTTGTCCTGGAGCAGCGGTCAGCCCGCCTTGCCCCCTCGCCTTCGCCGGGGACCATCCACCGCGGCGCCCGCCGGGGCCCGGTGGTAGCCGCCGAATGGGATCCCCCGCAAGTTGGGGGGCAACCACCCTCGTGCAACTGCCATCTCGATCGCTAGGATTGCGAACATGAAGCTCGCTGTTCTCAAGGAGGCGGAGAAGGCAGAGCGGCGGGTCCCGGTGAGCCCGGACTCCATCCAGCGGCTCAGGGCGCTGGGGATAGAAGTCGTCGTCCAGTCGGGCGCCGGGGTCGAGGCGGGATACTCCGACGAGGTGCTGGGGGACGCGGGCGCCGCGATCGCGGCCAACCCGGCCGACTGCCTGAGCGGCGCCGACATCGTCTGCAAGGTGCGGGCCCCCACACTGCCTGAGGCGGGGCTGCTGCCGGCGGGTTCCGCCCTGGTGAGTTTCCTGCCACCGACGACCGAGAGGTCCGTGATCGAGCAGTTGGTGAACCGGCGGATCAGCGCCTTCAGCTTTGAGCTGGTTCCCCGAATCAGCCGGGCCCAGGCGATGGATGCCCTGTCCTCACAGGCATCCATCAGCGGGTACAAGGCGGTGCTGCTGGGGGCCGCCCGCCTTCCGAAGATCCTGCCTCTGCAGATGACGGCCGCAGGCACCATCGCGCCAGCCCGGGTGCTCGTCATGGGGGCGGGCGTCGCCGGCCTGCAGGCGATCGCCACGGCGCGCCGTCTGGGCGCCGTGGTCGAGGCGACCGATGTGCGTCCGGCGGTGAAGGAGGAGGTCCAGAGCCTGGGCGCAACCTTCGTGGAGCTGGAGCTCGCGGCCCAGGTGGGCGAGGGCGGCTACGCCAGCGAGCAGAGCGAGGAGTTCTTGGCCAAGCAGCGTGAGCTCATCGCCCAACGCATAGAGCAGAGCGACCTGGTGATCACCACGGCGGCGATACCCGGGCGCAGGGCGCCGATTCTCATCACCAAGGAGGTGGCGGCCCGCATGAGGCCTGGGTCGGTCATCGTCGACCTCGCGGCGGACACCGGGGGCAACTGCGAATTGACGCGCCCTGGGGAGGAGGTGGTGGCGGGTGGAGTCACCATCCTCGGCTGGAAGGATCTGCCCGCCACCGTCCCGGCCACAGCCAGCCAGATGCTGGCCCGCAACCTCGCCGCTCTCATTGGCCACCTGGTCACCGATGGAAAGCTGGTGGTCGACCTGGAGGACGAGATCACCGGGGCAGTGCTCGCGGTGCACGCCGGAGAGGTCCGCAACCGACTGTTGCGGGAATCCTTCGAGCGGAGGGAGGCCGTCCCTTGAGTCCCCAGTTGGTCAATGAGATCTCCATCTTCGTGCTGTCGGTGTTCCTCGGCTTTGAGGTCATCTCCAAGGTTCCCACGATCCTGCACACCCCCCTCATGTCAGGCAGCAACGCCATCCACGGCGTGATCCTGGTGGGGGCGATGGTGATCATGGCGTCCGCCCGCGGGCCCCTCGAACTTAGCCTCGGCTTCGTGGCCGTCCTGCTGGCCACGGTCAACATGGTCGGTGGCTATGTGGTGACGGACCGCATGCTGGAGATGTTCAAGAGCCGCGGGCGCCACGGGCCGGGCCAACCGTGAGCCGGACCCGAGCATTCAGTCGATCTGGTCTGGGGCCTTGGGCCAGATCAGTCGGGGCCAGGACGGCTGCAGGCTGATGCACCTCACCCCAGGGGTTACCCTGCTCTTCCTGCTGGCGGGCGCTCTGTTCATTCTTGGGCTGCACCAGCTGAGCTCTCCCAAGCACGCTCGCTCCGGCAACCTGGTGGCCGCGGCCGGCGCCCTCATAGCGATCCTGGCCACGGCCCTCATCCTGCACCACGCCACCATCAACCTGATCTTGATGGCGGTGGCGGTCGTGATCGGCATCCCGGTTGGGGCGGTGGCGGCCCGAGCGGTGAAGATGACCGCGATGCCCCAGATGGTGGCAACCTTCAACGGCGTGGGAGGAGGCGCCGCAGCGCTGGTGGCGATCATAGAGATGCTGATGGTGCCCAAGGGGACCTCTGCCTCCCTGCTGCTCTCCATCTCCGCGGTTTTCGCGGTCGTGATCGGAGCGGTCAGCTTCTCCGGGTCAGGCATCGCCTTCGCCAAGCTGCAGGAACTGATGCGCGGCACCCCGATTACCTACCGGGGGCAGCAGCCCGCCAACGGCGTTGTGGCCGCCGCGATCGTGGTCGTCGGAGTGCTCGTGGTGGTGCCGGGGATCGGCCTGCTCGGGGTCTGGATCCTGCTCCTGCTGGCGCTGGCCCTGGGTGTCGCGTTCGTGCTGCCCATCGGCGGAGCCGACATGCCCGTCGTGATCTCGATGCTGAACGCCTTCACCGGGCTTGCCGTGGCTGGGGACGGGTTCGTGCTCGGGCTGCCCATCCTCATCATCGGAGGCACCCTGGTGGGGGCGTCGGGAACCTTCCTGACCATGATGATGTCGAACAACATGGGCCGGTCGCTGGGGAATCTGCTCTTTGGCGCCTTCGGCAAGGTTCTGGTCGGCCCCGAGGTCGCCGTGGCCGGCCAGCACAGCGTGCGCTCAGGGTCGGCTGAAGATCTCGGCACCCTCCTGGCGTATTCAAAGCGCGTCATCATCGTGCCCGGCTACGGGCTCGCCGTGGCCCAGGCCCAGCACGTGGTGCGCGAGCTGGCCGACGCGCTGGAAAAGCGGGGCGTCGCTGTGGACTATGCCATCCACCCTGTGGCGGGCAGGATGCCCGGACACATGAACGTGCTGCTGGCGGAGGCGAACGTCCCCTACGAGCAGCTCAAGGACATGGATGAGATCAACGACGACTTCAGATCGGCCGACGTCGCGCTGGTGGTGGGGGCCAACGACGTGGTCAATCCCGCCGCCCGGTCATCTCCCGGTAGTCCCATCTTCGGGATGCCAATCCTGAACGCTGATCAGGCGCACAACATCGTGTTCTTGAAGCGATCGATGCGGCCAGGCTTCGCCGGCATAGACAACGAGCTCCTGTACGACCCCAAGACGGTGATGCTCTTCGGCGACGCCAAGGACTCGTTGACCAAGCTGGTGGCGGCGGTCAAGGTCGCGTGACGAAGGGGCGCGCCGGTCCGACGCCAACAGCACCCAGGGCCTAGGGAGACGAGGTGGCGCCCCCGGCTGAGTAGCGCAGGGGAGCGCAGGCGTCGGTCGCGGCCGCGCACATCACGAACTGGGTCACCGGTGCTCTGCCGCTTACCTGCAGCACGAGCACCGGAACCGCGTACCCCGCGCTGTCCACCACGGCCGCGCTCCACGCGGTGATCGTCGCCGCTCCACCTGGCTCTCCTGCAGAGACTGCCGGATATGGCTGCCCGTCAGCCTGGAGGAGGTAGTCCCCCGGGGCCAGCAGGCCCCGGTTGAGGTCGGAGACCAAGAGCTTGGTCGAGGTGGCGGGGTAGTCGGCGGGGCGGCCCAGGATTGGCTGGGGCACGGCTCCAGAGAGACCCACCAGGGAAAGCTGGTCTCTGTAGTTGGCAGCCACATCCGCATAGAACTCCTGTGGCGTGCCGGAGATGTCGACCAGCGGATACCCGTCCTGCGTCCACTGGAAGAAGACCCGTCTGTCCGCGGCGTGGGCCGTGGTCAGCTGCTCCAGAGGCGCCAATCCCTCGTTCGGGCCCGGCAGGTTGTGGGCTGCCAGGAAGTGCTCCACGAAGCTGTTCGCTGAGGCGACCGACGGCGTGGCGCCCGTCTCGTCCACCGGGGTGTTGGGATGAAAGTTGAAGTCCTGGGAATTGGGGGTCCCCGTGAGCTGATAGCCGCTGGTGGCGCCCAGGTTGTAGGCCAGCCCGTCACCTGTGTTTATAGGTGGCCCGGGCACACCCAACGCCTTGGCCAAATCCGCCAGGGAGACCGTTGGCGAGCTGGGCACCCTGGCCGCCCGCACCTGCCTGGGAACCGGCGCCAGACCAGATGCGGCCCGGTACGGCCCCGAGATCGCCAGGGCGGTTGGACTCAACCCCCCGAGCGGGAGGACTCCGAAGGCGAGACGAACCGGAGTTGGCCGTGGGACGGGGCGTCTGGGCTCGGGCTGGGCGCAGGCGCTGACGAGTGCTCCGAGGCATAGAACCAGGAGCATTGCGACCAGCTGCGCGCGACGTGTCACTGCCTCAGAATGCCAGAAGTGAGCTATGAGGAGGCGCTGAACCGGCTGGCCGGCGCCAGCCACCGCGGTATGCGACTGGGCCTCGACACCACCAGATCCCTGCTCCAGGCGCTGGGAAATCCCGAGCGCGGGTTGCGGGGGGTGCTGGTGGCAGGGACCAACGGCAAGGGTTCCGTCTGCGCCATGGTCGCCTCCATAGCGGAATGCAGCGGCCTGCGGGTGGCGCTACTCACCAAACCCCACCTCACCAGCTACCGCGAGCGCATCCGGCTTTACGGCGAGCCCATCTCGGAGGAGGCCTTCGAGGAGCTGGTGGGCCGGGTGCTCGAGGCCGAGAGGATGATGGATAGCACGGCCGGTTTGCCAACCCACCACGAGCTGCTCACGGCCATGGGCTTTCTGGCGGCGGCGGAGAGCGGTGTGGACCTCACCGTGTGCGAGGTCGGCCTCGGCGGCCGCCTGGATGCGACCAACGTCTGGGATGGGGGCGTCGCCGTGCTGACGTCGGTGGGGCTGGACCACCAGGCCCAGCTCGGGAACACGGTGTCGGCGATCGCACGCGAGAAGGCTGCCATCATCAAGCCGGGCAACCTCGCCGTGTCTGGCGCCAGCGGAGACGCGGTCCCTGTTGTCAACGAGGCGGCTCGGAGGTCGGGGGCCCGCCTCTGGCAGTTGGGACAAGAGATCCGCTACCACCCTCAGGCATCCCGGGGACACCGGCGGCTGTTCGCAGTCGAGACCCCCGCACGGCGTCTGAGCCAGCTCCAGGTGGGGCTGGCAGGCGAGGTGCAGCTGGCGAATGCCGCCCTGGCTGTCGCGGTCGCGGACTGCATCGGCGACCTCGGCCTGCCCATCGGCGACGACTCCATCCGCCGCGGCCTGGGGGAGGTGGTGTGGGCGGGCCGGCTCGAGCCACTTTCCGCGGACAGAAGGATCGTGGTCGACGCGGCGCACAACCCGCATGCGGTGCAGGCGATCATGCCCGATCTCGGGCGCCTGATGGGGGGACGTCGCACAGTGCTGATCTTCGGATCCATGGGCGATCACGACCATCGGGGCATGCTGGCCCTGCTCTCGTCGTTGCCGTTTGCCGAGACGGTCTTCACCAAGGCGGCCTCGGCCCGGGCGGTCAGCCCTGAGCTCCTCGCCGCCGAGTGGCCCGGGTCGCTGCGGATCGTGGAACCGGTGGCCGGCGCGGTGGACTACGCCCGGGAGTCGTCCGGCCCAGGCGACCTGATCCTCACCCTGGGGTCCATCTACGTGGTCGGTGAGGTGATGAGCCACCTCGGAGTCGGCCTCGAAGCGGATCCCGTCGTGGCCCGCCAACCTCTTTGGTGAACGCCTGCGCGGACCGGTCACCGGGCTCGCTCGACCCGGTCAGCTCACCTTGGCCGGCACGGGCGGCGGGACATCAGCCGCTCGCGCATGGGCTCCGGAGACCAGGCGGTGGGCTGTGGCCAATACGGGAACCGAGAGCATAGCGGTCGCGGCGGCCAGAAAGAATGGCATGTGGTCGTTGCTGCTTGCGGCTATGGTGCTGGCCAAGAACGGCGCGAGCCCGGCCCCGAAGAAGCGGACGAAGCTGTAGGCCGCCGAGGCCACCGGACGTGGCACCGGCGCCACGTTCATCACAGTGCCAGTCACCAGGGTGTTGTTGAAACCGATGAAGGCCCCGCTGATGATGACTCCGGCGATCAGGACCGGCCGGTCGTTTACCCATATGCCGATTGCCGCCACGTCCAGACTCATCAGGGCAAGGCTCAGGTAGAGGGATCTGGCGGTCCCCATCCTGGACTGCGCCCGGGGCGCCACCAGGACAGCGAATATGGCGACGAGAATGCCCCAGCCGGTGTAGATGAAGCCCAGCGCATGCACCGACACCCGCATCGGGTAGGGAGCGTAGCCCAGGATGGTGAAGAAGGCCCAGTTGTAGAGCAGGGCGACCATTCCGATGGTGAGAAGTCCGCGGTGTCCGAGGGCCCTGATGGGATCGGTGATCGAGGAGCGCTGTGGCGGCTTGGGGGTCGGGCCGAGCAGGGTCAGCACCAGGATCAGCGCTATCGACATGAGCACCGTGACCCCGAAGAACGGGCCCCGCCAGCTGATGCCTCCCAGCAGCCCTCCGACCAGAGGACCCATCGCTATCCCCAGTCCGAGCGCCGCCTCGTAGAGCATGATCGCGGCGCCAAAGCCCCCGCTCGCGGCGCCGACGATGGTCGCCAGAGCGGTCGCGATGAAGAGAGCGTTGCCGATACCCCACCCACCGCGGAAGACGACGATCTCATTGACCCCGGACGAGAGCCCTGCCAGAGCGCTGAATGCCACGATCAGGACCAGGCCAATGACCAGGGTCCGCTTGGCCCCGATCCGCGAGGACACCCAGCCGGTGATGAGCATGAAGACCGCAGTCACCAGGAAGTAGCTGGTGAACATCAGCGAGACCTGGGCTTCCGTGGCGTGGAGCTCGGTTCTCAGCAGGGGCAGGATGGGATCCACCAGCCCGATTCCCATGAAGGAGACCACCGAGGCGAAGGCGACGGCCCAGACCGCTCTGGGCTGGTGAAAGAGTCCCTCTGGCGCCGCGTGGGAGGGGCGGCCGACCTCCCCGGGGGACTGCAGGGGGCGTCGGTTCATGTGCCCGGATAGAGCGGCCGGCCGGCTTCCCCGGCCGCCGCCCGGACCCCGGGGCCTATCGGCCCTTTGACGAGGTCTCCGATGGCCCTTGCCACCTTGGCCAGCGCCTCCTGCTGAGGCGGCTCGATCTGGCGGACGAGCTCGGAGATGAAGGCCACCTGGGCCTCTCGGTGACTCCTGAGCTTCAGTCGCCCCGCCTGCGTGATGGAGACCTGCACGGCGCGGCCATCCCGTGGGTCTCGCCGGCGCTCCACCAGATGACGTCGCTCGAGGCGACGGATCAGCGCTGTCATCGAAGGCTGGGCGGTGTGTTCGCGCTCGGCCAGGTAGCTGATACGGCAGGGCCCGCAGGCCTCAAGGGTGGACAGGGTGGCCGCCGCCGAGAGGCTGATGTCCCGCAGTCCAGCGGACTCTCGCAGCACGAACAGGGTGAGGCCCAGCAGGGCTTCGGCGGTGTCGAGGTCACCCCGGTCCATTGGAGCGGAGAATTGCATAGAGGCACTATTTTATCGTGCCCCTATGCAACTGAGGACTGCGGCCAGTGGTCGAAGTCCTGGACCAGGGTGGCAACCTGCGGCCGCGCTCCGGCAGAACGCCGCCTGTCGCCATTCCGTTCCAATTGCACCTGACTGGCAATAGGCGGATAGACTCTAGCCCGTGGGCGGCGCGTCAGGGAAGACCGAAGGGTGAGAGTGTGGAGAGCCAGGGTTGGCTGAAACTCTGATGGGGCAGGACCAGCATCAGGAGCGCAAGCTGGCCCAGCTCTTCCATCTGACCGATCTGGTCCCGCTCTCCGTGTCCAGCGTCGGCCCGCTCTTCTCAGTCGCCGCCACAGGGGGCGTCATGGCCGCCGACGCGGGGTGGTGGACCCTGCCCGCGATTGCGATCCTGGCCCTGCCGTTCCTGGTGTCCAGCTTCGTGTTTCGGCTTCTGAACCAGCACTTTCCCCACTCGGGCGCGTCCTATCACTGGTCGGCCCGGGTGATCGGGAGGTCGGTTTCTCGTTATCAGGCCTGGATTCTGATCCTCGCCTACTTCACCTCGATCCCGCCGATCGCCATCCCGGCTGGCAGCTACACTCTGGCCCTCATCGCCCCCCACTACCAGGCGCCGCCCGTGGCGCACCTTGGGGTGACCCTATTCTGGATACTCTTCGCGGCTGTCCCCCTGCTCCTGGGCGGGCGGCCCACCGCCCGGATCACCCAGGCGTTCTTCGTTCTCGAGATGGTCTCCCTGGCGACCTTCGGGGTTCTGGGCGTCCTCAACTGGCATCGCATCAGCGTCCCCATCCATTTCGGTCCGCCGCCGATCGGGGGCATCCTGATCGTGGCCGTGGTCGCCGCCACCATCCTCGACGGTTGGGAAATCGACAGCTACGCCGCCGAGGAGTCTATGCGACCGCGCGCCCACCCCGGGGTCGGCGGCATCATCGGGGCCATCGGCGCCCTTCTCTTCTACGCCGTCCTGTACCCCTTGATGCTGGGAGAGACCCCGCTCCACCTCCTCGCCAACTCCACAAATCCGCTGGCAATGTGGTCGGCCCGGCTGATCCCCGGAGCCCCTTGGATCATGCTGATCCCCATCCTGGCCTCCACCGCCGGGGGCTTGTGGCTGACCACCTACATCCTGACCCGCGCCCTCTACGCCATGGGCCGAGAGCGGCTCATACCCCCTGTCTTCTCCCGGCTCAACCGTCGCAACGTGCCCCACGTCGCGATCATCGGCAGCCTCGGGTTGGCCCTCCTGGTGGTGGCTCTCCAGGTCTTCGTGACCTCGCTGGGTTCATTCTTCAACCTGATCCTCTCGGCCGCGGGGTTCTTCCTTCTGGCCGAGTTCTTCCTGGACTCGGTCACGGCGACCGTCTTTCTCACCATCGGCCACAGGCGCATGCCGGAAATGAACCTGAACCCGCACGCCCACCGCTGGCTGCGGGCTGGCGCCATCTTCTCCAGCATCGTGATGGGCGCTCTGCTCGTCGCCTTCTTCATCTACGGGCCCAGGGCGATCGGGGATGGGATCGATCAGACGATCGCGATCCTGCTGGTCATTGGCCTGGCTTTCGCGTGGTGGACAAAGCGGCGCACCACGGGCACGATCACCTTCCACGGCGGCGATGCCGACCGTGAGGGCAACCTGCTGGAACCGAAGCAGGTGGACGCCTCGGTACTCTGAGACTCCGACCGCCGTGCCAGGAGCGGCTCCGGTCGACAGGGCAGGGTGGACAAGAGCCCTGTTGCGGCTTCGCCGGTACTGCGCGGAACAGCCCAGCCGGGGCCGGGCGGCTCAGGGATCGGAACGGGCTGAGACCCACTCCACGAGCTCGTATGGTCCCCTGGTGACCCGGGCTGGCTTCTCCTGCCCAGACCCACCGAGGCGAAGGCCCCATGGAGACCACCAAGTGCGGCCCGCTCGGCCCCGGCCAATGAACGCCCCGGCTGGGTTCGGCGCTGCCCCAGGGGCAGCGCCCTCGGTCACGCTGGGACTGGGACGAGCGCGCCGGCCGCTCGAAGCGCCTCGTGGCACAGCTTGGTGATCTGGTCCGTTCCCCCAGAGGTGAGCAGGTCGGCCCGGAACAGATCATTGGTGAGGCCAATCACCTGAGCGCCCGCCTTGAGGTAGGCCGCCACATCCCCGATCCCGACCCCGCCGCTCACCCAAAGTGGGACGTCGGGCATGGGCCCGCGAACGGCCTGAATGTAGGCCGGGCCACCGATGGGGGCTGCCGGGAAGACCTTGACCAGGTCCGCTCCCGCGGCCTGGGCCTGAGCTATCTCGCTGGGTGTCGTCGCTCCCATGACCAGGAACAAGCCTGCAGCATGGGTCATGGCCTCGACCTCGGGAACCAGGTAAGGGGTCACCAGGTACTGAGCGCCACTCTGGATCGCTTGCCGGGCTAGATCGCTGTCCGTGATGGTTCCAGCTCCAACCAAGCAGGCAGAACCGACCTCCTGTCGAAGCCGGGAGATCAGCTCAAATGCCCTTGGGGTGCCCGATGTTATCTCGACCGAACCTATACCCGCTCGGGCGGCGGCGAGCACCGCCTGATACGCCTGGTCAGCGTCCTTCCAGCGGATGACCGCGGCAAGGTGGTGGGGGAAGAGCTCTTCTACACGGGCTGCGCTGCTGGTCATGCGTTCACTCCTGGTCGCTGGTTGCCGATCGACAGTTCATGATCGAGCGATCCTGAACCACTCCAGATGTCGCCAACCGTGAACCCCTCTGGAAAAGGATCGTCCGGGTCGAGAACGTAGCGGGCGTGCCCGGTGACGAAGGCACGGCCGCTGATCTTGGGAACCACGGCTGGTCTACCACCCACCATGGTCTCACTTACGAGCCTCCCGGTGAACACCGTTCCCAGGATTCCCTCGTGGCGGAAGTCGCGATGGAGGGGCAGCAGGCCGCGTGCGTGCAGAGTCGCCATCTTGGCGCATGTCCCGGTGCCGCACGGTGAGCGGTCGATCGCCGCGGTCCAGGTGGCGGGACGATCCCAATCCAGCTGCCCGGTCGAGACCACCACGGCGTTGCGCTGGTCAGCGTGGGGCCCACTGGGCGGGCCGGAGAGCAAAGCGATCGTGGGGCCCACAAGTCCTGGGTTATCCGGGTGCGTTTGCGGCATCTGCTCCTGGGTCGCCACCTTGACCATCTCGCCGACCCGCGCCAGATCCTTGGCCATAGCGGGCTCCAATGTGAGCCCGAGTGCTGCCGCCTCCGCGATCACGTAGATCATCCCCCCGTAGGCCAGGTCGACCCGCACCGTGCCCAGCTCGGGAACCTCCACAGCGACATCCAGAGCCAGGACGAAGCTGGGTACGTTCTGAAAGGTGATCTGCCGAGCCCTGCCGCGGTCGACCTCGGCCTCGATCTCCACCAGTCCCGCGGGAGATTCCAGGACGAACCGGGTCACGGGCTCCCTCACCTCGACCATCCCCATTTCGACCAGGGCCGTCGCCACGCAGATGGTGTTGCTGCCCGACATCGGGGGATACTCGACCTGCTCCAGGATGATGAAGCCGGCAGCGGCCCTCGGGTCGGTGGCGGGCAGGATGATATTGCAATTCGCGGCGGGATACCCGCGGGGCTCGCGGAGCATGCGCAAACGCAGTGAGTCCAGGTGGCTCTCGAAGTAGCGCATCTTCTCGAACATGGTTCGCCCGGGCAGGTCTGGCACCCCACCCACCACCACCCGGCCGGGCTCTCCCCCGGCGTGCAGGTCTATTGCCAGGACGTCCCGGGCTGTCGGCAGCAAGGCCTCAGAGCCGCTCGGCCACACTCTGTCCCTGGAGGAAGAAGAGCAGGTAGTCTGGGCCGCCGGCCTTGGTGTCGGTGCCGCTCATGTTGAATCCCCCGAACGGATGCACACCCATCTGCGCCCCGGTCGAGCGGCGGTTGATGTACAGGTTGCCCACATGCATCCGCTCCTTGGCCAGGGCGATCCGCTCTGGGTCACGGCTGAAGTACGAGCCGGTGAGCCCATACTCGGTGTTGTTGGCGATGCGGATGCCGTCCTCGAAGTCCCGAGCCCTGACGAGCGCGAGCACCGGCCCGAAGATCTCCTCGGTCGCGATCCTGGCGGTCTCGCTGACGCCACCGAAGATGGTCGGCTCGATGAAGTGGCCGGCGCCCTGCCCCTTGCCACCTCCCAGAAGCAGCTCTCCCTCACCTCGGCCGATCTGCAGATAGTCGAGGATCTTCTCTTCCGCATCCCCGTCAATCACGGGCCCGACCGCGACCCCAGGATCCACCGGGTCTCCCATGCGGAGACGTCCGGCCATCTCCAGAATCTTGGGAGCCAGCTCGTCGTAGACGGAGGAGACGACAACCGCCCGAGACCCGGCGGAGCACTTCTGCCCCTGGAAGCCGAACGCGCTGCGGGTTATATCCAGCGCGGCCAGGTCAAGGTCGGCGGTCTCGTCCACCACAACCGCATTCTTGCCCCCCATCTCAAGCTGGACCCGCTTCAGCCAGCGCTGTCCGGGATGCACCTTCGACGCCCGCTCGTAGATCCTTATCCCGACCTCCTTGGAACCGGTGAAAGCCACAAACCTGATCTTGGGGTGGTCGACCAGCGCCTCGCCCACCACCTCGCCAAAACCGGTCAGTAGGTTCAAAACGCCATCCGGCAGCCCGGCCTCGCGAAGCACCTCAGCCAGCCACCAGGCTGTTGTGCTCGCCGTCTCCGCCGGCTTGAGGATGACGCAGTTGCCCGACACCAGCGCTGCCGTGGTCATGCCCGTGGTCAGAGCCAGGGGGAAGTTCCATGGTGAGATCACCGCGCCCACTCCCAGCGGGAGATAGCGGAACAGGGTCGCCTCCCCCGGCCACGGCGCCATCTGGTCCCGGGTGGTCAGCGCCAGCGCCTGGCGGGCATACCACTCCATCAGGTCCACCGCCTCGGCTGCCTCGCCGTCCGCCTCGTCCCACGGCTTGCCCACTTCGTAAACCATGAGAGCGCCCAGCTCGTGCCTCCTGCGCCGCACCACCTGAGCCGCCCGGAGAAGCAGCAGGGCGCGCTCCTCGATGGGAGTCCTGGACCAAGACTCGAATGCCCTCCAACCGGACTCCACCGCCTGCTCCACGTGAGCCCCTTCCGCCACCGCGTGGCTGCCCACGACCTGATCCGGCCGCGCGGGGTTGTAGGACTCCAGGGCCGCCTGTGAGTCCACCTCCCTGCCGTTGATGAGAAGGGGATATCGGCGCCCCAGCATCCCCTTCACGCGCGCGAGCGCCGCCTCGAAGTCGCGGCGATTCGCATCCTGGGAGAAATCCAAGGATGGCTCACTGGAGAAGGGCGGGATGATCATTTGGTTGGGCTCCTGATGATTTGGCTTGTTGCGGACGATTTCGGGGGCACCGCCGGCGCTCAGCGGCGGACCATGTTGCGGGCGAGGAAGAGCAGGTTCGCCGGCCGCTCGGCCAACCGGCGCATGAAGAACGGGTACCAATGGGTCCCGTACGACGTGGCCACCAGCACGGTGAAGCCTCTGGCCAGCAGGGACCTCTGCAGCTGCGGCCTAACGCCATAGAGCATCTGGAACTCGAAGCGGTCGCGGCCGATCCCGTGACGCCGAATGAAGCCGATGGCGTGCTCGATCATGCGCTCGTCGTGGGTGGCGATGGCGGTGTAGCCGTCGCCCAGCAGGGCCGCCTCCATGAGCCGCACGTAGTTGCGGTCGACGTCGACCTTGCTCGGATACGCGACCTCGGCGCTCTCCAGGTAGGCACCCTTGACCAGGCGCAGATTGGGTGCCAGGGGCAGCAGGGAGTCGAGGTCGGCGGCCGACCGGTAGAGGTACGACTGCAGCACCGCCCCGACGTTGCCGAATCCCCGCTCCCTCAGCCTGCGGTACATCCTCAACGTGGGTTCGACCCGGGCCGACTCCTCCATGTCCATGCGCATGAACATCCCCAGCTCGCGCGCGACCTCGAGCAGATGGGACATGTTGCGTTCGGCCAGATCCTCGTCGATGGCGAGCCCCATCAGGGTTGGCTTGATCGCGACATTGGCGTTCAGCTTCTCGGCCGCCATCCGCCTCAGCAGAGCCTCGTAGTCCTCCACCGCGCGGGCGGCGTCCGTCTCGTTGTCAACCGCCTCGCCGAGTTCGGTGGCGTTGCACTTGAACCCCTGCTGGTTCAGGTCCTGGATGATCCTGATGCACTCGTCCATGGTCTCCCCGGCGACGAACCGGGAGGCTCCCAGGCGCATCCCGTACCGACTCATGAAACGTTCGGTGGCTCCGTTGTTGGCGGTCACGAGGATCGCCGCCCGGGCCGCGCTGTTCAGTGACAAGGTCGCTTCTCCTATGGATGGATCGGGCCGAACGGTTGAGCTTCCGAGGTCTCCCCACCGAACTGGGGTGCCACCTTGACAGCAATTGTGCAGGCCATCTGCGGTGCCGCCCACCTCCTCACAATCCTCGGAGCCCCAACTATGGAATCCAGCTTATCGCCTTGAGATGCCCGGCTTGGACTCACGGCCCTCGAAGCCGGGCCCTAGATCAGAAGTCACGCTGGCAACCTCGGGGCGTGTCGCCGCGGGCCGGGCTGTTTGCACCGCGATTGAGGTGGAGAGCTATATTGTAGTGACAACTACACCGAGCCCGGAAGGGCGCCCGCCCAAGGAGCTGAAGTGACCGAGCGACCAGTGGAACCAGTGCAGACGGCGACTGCTTTCGTATTCGAGGGGCCGACTCCGGGCTCGGGCGAACCCGGCCCCTCGGATGCAGGGGCTCCTTCCCGGGAGGGTCGCTGGGCGGTCCTGGGCACCACCTCCCTGGCTCACTTCGTCAACGACGGGACCGTCTTCTTCATCCCGGTCATGGCCGACCGGTTGGCCAGCCGCGGCCACCTGTCCGCCACCGAAGTCACGGTGATGCTGACCGTCTTCTATTTGAGCTCAGCCTTGGCCGGAATCGCGGTGGGACGGCTCGCCGACCGGGCGGGAAGTCGGGGCGCCAAGATGGCTTTGGGAATCCTGGGGCTGGCCGCGGGGCTGACGCTGTTCTTCGCGGCGGCGAAGGTCGACGGGGCGGCGCTCCGGGTCGCCCTGGCCCTGATGGCGGCGCTCGTCGCCGGTGTCGGCAGCTCGACCTACCACCCGCTGGGCGCAACCCTGATCACGGATGCCTTCGCACCCGCGAACCGCGCCCGAGCTCTGGGCGCCAACGGCGCCCTGGGGAGCCTGGGGAGGGCTCTGTATCCCACGATCTTCTTCTCAGTGACCGGCCTCCTGGCCTCCCAGGCCTCAGCCTTGGTGGTCTTCGCGGTGATCGCAACCGGAGCGGCGGCCCTGCTCTGGATGGCTCGCACGGATGCCGCCCCGCGGTCGCCGCGTCGGGCCCAGCGGCCCTCAGCGGCCAAGGGCGGGTGGCTCGACAGGAATGTGACGATCTTGACTGTGGTGTCGCTGCTGCGATCGGTCGCCTTCACGGGCATGGTGGCATGGCTGCCCACCTACTTCACCAGGGAGAGGAGCCTCGGGCTCTCGACCGAGCTGGGCCTGATGGTGACCTTGCTGTACGCGGGGGGAATCGTCGGGCAGCCGGTGTTCGGGCTGCTCGCTGATCGTGTTGACAAGCGCCTCATGCTGGCAGTGGCGACTTTGGGGGCGGCCGCGACCACCTTCGGCTACCTGCACACGGGAGGTGCCCTGGGGCTGGTGCTCCTGGGCGCCTTCGGGGTGTTCAACTTCAGCGGCTTCCCGCTGCTCATGTCGCTCGTGGCCGACTACGTTCCCAAGGGCGGGTCCACCACCGCCAATGCCTTCGTGTGGGGCCTCGGCTCCACCGGGGGTCAGGCCATCGGCCCTTTGGTCATCGGCCTGCTGGCGCTCAGTTCCTACCGCAACCTCGCGGGATCGTTTGAGATTCTCGCCGTCATCGCGGTCGTGGGACTATTCGGCCTGCTCCTGATGTCCAAGACCGAGCAGCATTCCAAGCCACAGCTATTCGGCTGACCAGGTCCGCGAGGCCCGGTGTCAATAACGTCCAGAGTCTCCCGGGCCGGTCTGCCGGAGGATGCTCTCGATAACGTCGTGGCCCGGGGGACGCCGGGGAGTGGTGCGCCGGGAGCTGTTCTTGCGACGGTCCTGGCGTGGGTTGAGCATGTGGGCCTCCTGTTTGCGCCACACCCGCTCGATCAGGACCCTGATCTCGACGCCATCCTCGACCGGAATCTCATGGGCGGCAAGGGAGCGCACCACCCGCTCCGGCAGCGCCGCGGCCTCGCTTAGGTTCAGCTGCTCCAGCGCTTCCAGGATGTCATCCAGACGGCGCAGCATGTCCCGCCGATCGGTCTTCTCCTCGGTGACCGCCATCACGACCTTGATTATGTGGCCTGGGCCAACGACTTGGCAAAGATGACCGGATTTCGTTGGCGGATGCAGACGGTTCCTGTGTTCCGGTCCGCTTTCGCGCCCGGTTCGCGTCTCACGAACGCCGCTGGAATCCTTCAGCGCATCTCGATTGGGGCCGGCCTTGGCCGGTGTGGCGCGCTTTCAGTCCGCGCCGGTCGGGCCGGGTGACCGTGCTGCCCAAGAGCTGGCCCGGAGCCCGGAGAGCAGCCCTCTGGTCCTGCCACCTCCTGGATCACGGCCACGGCCGCTGGCCCATCCGACCCCAGGGCCCAGTGGGGACTGGACCGCAGGGGGTGCAGTCGACATGGTCCCCATCTCGCAGGCTCGGGACGGCGCCGCGCCCTCCCGAGCAACCGCGATGGCGGCCGGGCCTTTGGGGAACCAGCCGCCAGCGGACCACAGCTGATCTGGAGCGGAATCGGACCAGCCGATCCTGGGCTCATCCGCCGGTGCCGGCTCCCCCTCAGCTGGTCCCCACCTCGGGACGCAGATCGGCACGAGGCTCCTCGTAGAAGCCGAGCCGGGCCACCCACGATTTGACCCCCCTGGGGGCCCACCAGTTCAGCGGACCCAGCAGCCTCATCAGCGCCGGGACCATCACCCCCCGGACCAGGGTCGCGTCCACGGCGACCGCGATGGCCATGCCCACCCCGAGGATCTGGATGTCGAGCACGTGGCCAAGTGCGAAGGCGGCGAAGACTGTGATCATGATCAGGGCCGCCGAGCTGATCACGCCTCCGGTCGCGGCCAGCCCCTCCGCCACGGAGCGCCGATTGTCACCTGTCTCCAGGTAGCGCTCCCTGATCCTGGTCAACAAGAACACCTCGTAGTCCATGGAGAGGCCAAACAGGATGGCAAACATCAGCACCGGGTCGGTCGCCGTTATCGACCCGGGTGGCGTGAATCCAAGAATGTTCGAGAGATGGCCCTGCTGGAAGATCCAGACCATCGCTCCAAAGGCGGCGCTGATCGAGATCATGCTCATCAGCACCGCCTTGACCGGCAGGACCACAGAACCGAAGGTCAGGAAGAGCACCAGCATCGTCACCGCCACCACCAGGAGCACCGCCCACGGGATCGTCTTGGCAAAGGCGTTGATGAAATCCACCGACTGCGCCGCACCACCGGCCAGCAACGCCGTGGTGCCGGGGGGGCCGGGGATGGCCCTGATCGCATGGACCAGGTTGGCTCCCGACTTGGAGTCCGGGCCGAAGCTGTTGGCAACCTCGAACTGGGCGATTGGCCCGCGGATGTTCGACTTGATGTAGGTGGTCACGGCAGTGGGCCGCAGTCCCCCCGGCAGCTGAAGCTCCTTCAGGTATGCCGCCTGGCTAAGCCCGGGCGGCGGGTTAAGGACGCCGTCGATACCCTCCACCCCGGGCAGCGCACGTATCCGGGCAAGGTAGGCTCCCAGGGCGGCTTCCTGGCCGGCGCCAAGGCGTCCTCCAAGGCCATGGCCATAGCGCAAGACCAGATTCATGTCGTCAATCCCACCAGCCTGGGGGAAGGAGTCGGCCAGGATCGCATAGCCGGTGTGGGCGGGACCCTGAGGAATCTCGCTCACGCTGCTCCCGGTGGACAGGCGGAGGCTGAGAAACGGGGTGCCGGCGGCGAGCAGGATGACCGCGATGGGTAGCGCGATCGCGATAGGGTGGCGCATCACCCGGGTCGCCACCCAGCCCCAGAAGCTGGAGTGGTGGTCAGCCGGGGAGCTCGCCCGATGGAGGCTCCGCCGGATGCTGAACCTGTTGATCCTCGGCCCCAGCAGGGCCAGCACCGCCGGCAACGCGGTCAGCGCGAAGAGCAGGGTGCACGCGACCACCACGACACCGCCGATCCCCATGCTGGAGAGAGCTGACGTTGGGAACAGGGTGAGGGAGCTCAGCCCCACCGCGACCGCGGTGCCGGATATGGCGACCGCCTTGCCTGCACTGGCCGTCGCCGCCCTGACCGCAGTGGCGACGTCCGAATGGCTGAGCTCCTCCCGATACCGCTTCACGAAGAACAGCGAGTAGTCGATGGACAGTCCCAGCCCGACGATGGTGGCGACATTGGTCACAAAGATCGACATCGAGATGTGGGCCGAGAGCAGACCGATGATTCCGAGCGCCGTCGGCACCGCGATCCCGGCGATCAGGAGCGGCAATAACGCTGCCAGCACCGACCCGAACACGATCAGAAGGAGCAGCAGTGAGATCGGCAGAGCGATCAACTCGGCCTTCTTGAGCTGCCTTTCCAGGGCGGTGTTGTACAAGGCGTCGATCGCCGGCGCCCCTGTAACCCACATCTGCAGGCCTGTCGGCCGTATCAAGTAGGACTCCAGGCGGGGCAGCTCATCGGTGGCCTTGGTCTCGCTCAGCTTGAGGTTGACAACCGCGAACGTGTCGTGTCCGCCACCGCCTATGAACAACGCCTGGCGGGTGTTGCTGTAGTCGAGGACGCTGGCGACTTGGGGTCGTGCGGCGAGCCGTTTGAAGCTGGACTCGACCTTGGCCTGAACCGCCTCCGTTGAAGCATCCGGGAGAGGGCTTCGGTACACCAGGAGCAGCTGCGTGGTGGCCGCTCCAAAGTACCTGGCGAGAAGGGTCGTGGCGCGCTGGCTCGGCGAACCAGGCACGCTGAACCCGCCCGCCGACAGCTGCCCCCCGAACGGGCCGGACAGGCCCAGCATGAGGAGCATGAGGGCGATGGCGGCGAGGGGGATGATCCGGCGGTGGCGGATGTCGAAGCTTCCCAGCCTTGAAAACATCGGCTCTACTCCCAGGCTATCTGAGGTGGATCACGGGACTCATGAATGAATGTTCATTCATGTAGACTGCCAGGGTAGCAGGTGGGAGTTCTCTGGAAGCGGCGGGAGAGTGAGCATCGTCGAGCGAGAAGCCGAGGTTCCGTCCCACGCCGACCTGGTCCGCCAGCGGATTCTTGACGGCGCGGCCCGCGCCTTCGCCAGATCAGGCTTGCAGGGCACCAGCGTCCCCGACATAGCTGCCGAGTGCGGCATCTCGGTAGGGCTGCTCTACCGCTACTTCAGGAGCAAGGTCGAGCTCTACACCGAGATATGCAGCGCCCAGACCAGGGCCGAGGCGGAGGGCTTGCGGCTCGAGCTCTCCCGGATCTCCGATCCCCGCCTGTGGCTGGAGCGAGCGGTCGACTACTACCTGAGTCGCCTCTCGTCCGATGGTGGCGCCGGGCTTCTCCTCAGCGCGCTGGCAGAGGCGCCCGCCAATGAACTGGTACGGACCTCATTGCTGCTGAGGCGAGATGTCATCAACAGCTTCATCACCAGCTTCATCGAGAGCCGCATCGCTGCTGGGGAGCTCCCCCAGGGGCTGCCGGTCGCCCGCTTCGCCCGGGCGATCGCGATGGCGCTGGACGGCGCCGTAGTCGATTGGGCCGTGGCCGGAGACGAGCTGGATCCCAAGGCGGTCCGTGAGGCCATCCTGGAATTGGTGGGAGCCATGCTGAGGGCGGCCCGCGATCAGCCCGGCAGATCGGCTGCCGCCAGCGCCTGATCGAGATCGGCCAGCAGGTCCTCCCTCCCCTCTAGTCCCACCGAGAGGCGCACCAGGCCCGCGGGTAGATGCTCCTCGCCCTCCCAGCGCCCTCTGCGCTCCAGCAGGGATCCGACCGACCCCAGGCTGGTGGCATTGACCCACACTCTGGTCGCCGCACAGAACCGCTCGGTGCGCTCCTTCGTGGCTCCCAAATCGATGGACACCATCGACCCGTATCCACCCCGGAGTCGCTGAGTCGCCAGGTCGTGCTGGGGATGGTCAGGCAGACCGGGATAGTGCACCCTGGTGATCGCGGTGCGAGCTGACAGCTCCTGCGCCAGCCAGCGGGCGGTCTCCATCTGCCGGCGTAACCTGACGTCCAGAGTCTTGAGCCCGCGCAGGGCGAGCCAGGCCTCCAACTGGCCGGGAGAGGCGCCAAAGCTGGTGCGGTAGCGCTGGAGCCGCGTCAGGAGGGTCGGGTCGCGGGCCGCGACCACGCCCAGAATGAGGTCGTCATGTCCTCCTATGAACTTGGACGCTGAGTGCACCACCAGGTCGGCCCCCAACGTTAGCGGCTGGCACAGCAGGGGCGTGGCCAGAGTGTTGTCGACGGCCAGCAGGGCCCCGGCGGCGTGGGCTATTTCCGCCGCCGCCGCCAGGTCGGGCACGGTGAGGAGCGGATTGCCCAGGGTCTCGACCCAGATCAGGGAGGCTCCCCGGGCGGCCCGGGCGAGCTGCTCCAGGTCGGTCGCATGCACCATCTCCACGGCGAATCGACCTCCGGCCCTAAGGCTCTCCAGCAACAGCCGGCTGCCCGTGTAGGAGTCCCTGGCGATCACCGTCTTGGAGCCGATGGAGATGAGATCGAGCACGGCCGCCACCCCGGCCATTCCCGAGGCGAAACTGACGCAGCCCGGCGCCTCCTCCAGGTCTGCCACCGCCGCCTCCAGCAGGGCCCAGGTCGGGTTGTGGTCCCGGCCGTAACTCAGGCCGAGCGGATTGGCATGGTCGAAGGTGGCCGAGACGCTCAGAGGCGGAGTGACCGCTCCCGACCTCTCGTCACGAAACCCAGATCCGTGCACAACCCTGGTCGCCTGGGACAGCCTGGGGCGCGAGGGCTCGGCTCCACTCAACCCGATTCCTCCCCGCTGCGCTGCATGACAGCCTCCGCCATGCGGCGATTGGCCTCATCGACCATCTCCTCGCCCAACCGTGACGCGCCGCCCGCGCCGGCCACCTGCGCCAGCACCTCCCTAGCCCTTTGCACCTGCGCCGTGCTGGGAGCCATCAGCCGCTCGATGGTCGCAACCTGACTCGGGTGGATCGCCCACTTGCCATCCAGCCCGAGTGCCGCCGCCCGCTGGCAGGCGAGCTCGAGGCCGGGCTCGTCAGCGAGGGCGGCGTAGGGGCCGTCAACCACCTGGAGACCCCTGGCCCTGGCCGCAACCGCGATCTTGAAAAGAGGGAAGTGCCAGATGTCACCCGGATATCCGGCGGGCTGGCCACCGATCGTCGTCTGCGGCATGCCCATGGCGGCTGCGAAGTCTCCCGGTCCGAATATCAGGGCCTCCAGACGGTCGGAGCAGGAGGCGAGCGCCGGAAGGGCTTCCAGCCCCACGGGGTCCTCGATCTGGATCTCCAGCCCCGTGCGATGGTCGCGACCCTGCTCCAACGCCTCCAGGCAGTGCTCCACGAAGCCGATCTGGGATGGACTGGACACCTTGGGAATGACCAGACAGTCGATCCGATCGCCGACCCGCGGAATCAGGGTGAGAAGGTCCTCGAGCGCTTCCCTGCCGCCGACCGCATTGATGCGCACCGCAACCGTTCTGCCGCCGAAGTCGGTGGATTCGAGCAGGCGGGCGAGCTCCTGTCGCGCCTTTGCCTTGGCCTCTGGGCTAGGGGCGACGGCATCCTCCAAGTCGAGCACGACCTCCCCGGCGGGCGTAGAGGCGGCCCGGGCCACCATGCGAGCGTTGCCCCCGGGAGACACCAGCACGCAACGCCGACTGCGGTTCACGAAGGTGGGCTGCCGCCCTCTTCGCCGCCCTGGCCAAGCCGGCGCATGAGATCCTCGATCATGCGGCGGGCTTCCGGGTCTTCCAGCAGCCGTTCCTGGAAGGCCTCCGCCGCGTGACGGATCTGAGGGTCATCCATGAGCCGTTCCTGCATCTTGGAGAACTGGTCCATCATGTCCTTGGCCGCAGTCTCCTGGGCGACCTGGAGCAGCACCGGCTGGGAGGCCGCCGCGACCACCGCCTCCAGCTGCTGCCGGATCATCTCCACCCCCTTGCAACCAAGGCATTCCCCCCGGAGCTGGCAGTGACAGAGCTGGCGCTTGAGTCGATCCAGCTCCCCGTGAACCCCGCTCAGATCTATCGGCTCTGCCACAGCGCCTAGGTTACGCCGAAATCGTCAGGGCAGAGGGTTGAGCGGTCGGCGCGCCCTGATCAGGGCCTGCCAGTAACGGTGATAGAAGCGCCCCTCGCGCCATTGCGGGGTCAGCTGTCCCAGGACCGCGGCGGGCGCGGTCTCGTAGTAGTCGAGCAGGCGGCGGCGGTCCCGGGGAGCTACCCCAGCCCGATCGAACCACTCCAGGATGTCCTTTTCCTGCTCGACCCTCTCCGCCAGCTCCACCGTGAATCCCAACGCCTGGAGCAGGGCGCGCCACTCCTCCAGAGCGCGGCTGCGGAAGTGGGAACGCTCCCGCCCCGCCTCCACGACCTCCAACCAGTCGCGTACCACGGGCGGCGGGGAGCAGTCGCTGATGGCGAACACCCCGCCGGGGACCAGGACTCTGTGCGCTTCGGCCAGAGCCAGGAGAAGGTGGGGAAAGTGGTGGGGGGCGGACCTGACCAGCACCCGGTCAAAGCTCTCCGCAGGAAACGGCAGGGCCTCGGCGTCGGCGAGGACGAAGGTGACGTTGCGCGCCTCCTGGGAGGCGGAGAGAGAGCGGGCCTGATCGAGCATCTCCTCGGCCACGTCCAGAGCGACCACCTCCCGTACCAGAGGCGAAGCCGCCATGGCCACGTGGCCCGCCCCGGTGGCCAGATCCAGCACCCGGTGATTGGGTTTGAGGTCGCAGATCGAGATGAAGCGCGCCAGGAACACGGGGTCGGAGCGCGTCTCACTGGTGTGATAAGCCTCCGCCACCCGCGAGAACTGGTCCCGGCTGTCGCCGGGCCCTCCCTCGGGCGGTGGCTCCCCGGCCCAACTCACAAGGGGTAGCCGGCCAGCAGGGTGTCCAGGGGAATGGGATCGAGCGACTGGGGCCCCCCGAAGCGGACATCAATCTCTGCATCGAGGTCCTTGATGAGGTCCCTAAGAGGTGCCAGATCCGCCTCGGGGGCGGCGTTGCCGCTGTAGGCCCCGACCAGCCGGCCGTCGTCGAACAGAGCTACCCCGGTGCCCTGGTCGGACTGCACCACCAGACCGCCGGAGGCCGAGTGCTTGCTGAGATAGCTGCGCAGCCCGTCCATATTGATGAACATCGCCCCCAGGCCCCGGAAGTGAACGGGGGCGTGCAGCAGCAGGCCCAGGCCACGAGCGATCTCCCTCGGGTAGATGATCACGTTGAGGATGTCCTGACTGTTGGGAAAGCTGGGGAAGGACACCCTGTTGGTGGTGGTAAGACGCCCCTGGGAGTCGGACGCTACCGCCACCACGTAGCCGTCCACCAGGACTATGTAGCTGTTGCGATCGTCGAGCGAGGCCACGTGCATGACGCCGGTGTGGCCCTCCCCGGCCAGGTGCCGCAAGAGTCGGGCTGGGTCGGTGAACCCCGAGCGCAGGTTGCGGAACAGGACGTCCCCCTCGGGGAGAGGGAATGCGCGGGCGTCCGCCACCAGAGCGGCGGCCCCGACATGGCGAGCGGGTTCCTCGACATGGTAGATCGGAGTGGGCGCGGTGACGGGCTCCGGGGCAGAGATCTCGAAGGGGGTCTCGGCAACCTCCACGACCGGCTCTTCGACTACCTGGTCTGGGTCGTAGGACTCGAAGGACTCGGCGGGTGCATCCACCTCAGGAACCACGTCCAAGGCGTCGGGCGCTTGCGCTACGGTCTTCGCCTCTTCGGCCGGCGCGTCCAGGTCTTCTGGCGCTCGTGCCCATTCTGAGTCACCGGATGGGGCCGGGTCGGTGGCCTCCGCCTCTACATATTGCGCATCTCCGAATCCGGCATCGCCAGAGGATGGGGTCCCGGAGCTTGCCCAGTACGGCACGGGCTCGGGCGCCTGCGGCCAGCCGCCAGGTTCATCGTTGGCCGCCTCCTCCGCGCTGGGCACCCCACCAAACGGACTGGGATCGGGGTCCACGCCGCTGGACCACGGGGACAGAGGCGACGCCTCCTCGCCCGACGTGGCGCCGAAGGATGGGAACCCGCCCTGGGATAGAGGGCTGGGCGTCCACGCTGGCAGATCCTGCGGATCGGCCGCCGGCTCGAAGGCGAAGGGAGAGGGTTCCGTCGCCGGGTCGTCAGGTGATGTGCTGGACCAGCTGGATCCGACCGGGGACGTCTCCAAGCCCGGTTCCGGGGCCAATTCGGAGCGCTCGTCATCGGTCAACGCCGAGGGGACCGGTTGGACCTGCTCCGTGTACTCCTGCGAAATGCCCTCCTCCGCGCCACTCGGCGGTTCAGCGGAGATCCCTTGACCCTGGACCTCCGCGTCGGCGGCGGGAACCGCCTGCTCGTCAGGGCCCGAGGCGCCCTGTTCCTTGTCCTCATCCCGGCGCCGCCCGAACACCCTGTGCAACGGCAGTTCCACGGGATCGGGCCGAAGTGGCGCCCTCCCGGAACCGGCTCCAGTCGCTATGGGGACGGGCACCAGCTGCGGCGGCTGGAATCCGCCGGCGAGAAGGTCGCGCAGCCTGCGCAGAAAGCGTGGGCCCCGAGCCGAGGCGTGGTGGATCCCGGGGGATATTTGGGTCTTCTTCATGTCATCAGCTCCTGTGGAGCCACAGCCTCCCCTGCGAAGGGCGGGCAAAGGACTGGGCGCGGAGGCAACTCACTCGCGAAGTGTACGCAACAATCCGCTCCGATGGAGCCACCTTCCTGACTGCGGGCGGGCCGGACTCGCTCAGGCTGGCGCTGGGGCCGCTCCCGGAGCCGACCGACCGACCTCTTCTGAGAAGCCCATACGTCTCAACCAGAGCTCGGGACGGCGGACCTCGCTCCACCCTGGGAGGCTGTCCGGACCGGCCCAGACCCGATCTAATGCGGCCTGACCGCCAACCTCCTGGATTGCGCGCAGAAAGCGCTCCCCCTGCTGGTACTGCTGCAGCTTGAAGCCGACTCCGGAGATGAGCAGCATCAGCCTCTCCATGGAGCTGGGCTGCTCGTGGCGGCGATGGAATGCCTCATCGAGGGTGTCGAAGTCGGGAATGTGGCGGCGACCAGCCTCGCGCATGATGAAGTTGCCATGCCCCTCGAGCACCGCCATGACCGCCTGGACCCGCCCGATCAGGGCGAGCTGGGGCCTGAGATTACGGGCGGTGCGGATGATCTCCTCAACTCCCTTGGCCCCTCCGCCCTTGGGGAGGCGGGTCAACTCCTCTACCATCCCGGTCAGATGCGGGGCCAGCCAGGGGTGCATCTCGAACTGCCAGGCGTGGGTGAGTTCGTGGAGCATCAGCCAGCGGCGCAACGAGTCGATGGGGAGCTGCGACTTTTCGGCGAACTCCCTGACGTTGGGCTCGACGATCAGCAGAGCTGGGGTGGGCAGATCCTGCTCCTCCAAATCTCTGAAGCTCAGCACCGGGTCGTACTGCCCGAGGACCCTGCGCCCCATGTAACCCAGAAGACCTCCCAGATATAGGCTGGTCGGCACCTTCATGAGGGTGGAGGGCCGAAAGTTGCCCAGCGCGCCCTGGGCCCGTTCCACGGGCGCCACCATCCGCTTCATCATGGCCAGGTTCTGGTCGAGAAAGCCGTGGCGTCCGACGACTCTGACCCGCCCGAAGCTGTTGCCCTGAGCGCTGGTTCCGCAGGCTTCCGCAATCAGCGGGACCAGCTCAGCTACCAACGGCTCATATTCGAGCGCGGCGCTCTGGGCCTGGGTCGCACCGTCCTGCCCGGCTCGCTGGTACGCCGTGCGCCGGGCCATCTCCCAGTCCAGCATGGACTCGTCGGAAGCCGGCCTCATCTTGGAGACGCTCCGTTCGGCTGCGATGGCCACCCCGGCCGCCACTGCGGACCAGGCCAGCACCGACTTCAGGTCGGGCATGCGGGGATCATATGCCGATGTCGGCCGGGACGCGGCGCCTGAACGCCAGCTCCCGCCCCACCAGCTCGAACCCGAGCCCGTGGTAGAGGTTCCCGAGCTTGGGGTCGCCGAAGCACAGCACCGGGGTCAATCCCTGGGCCAGCGCCTCCGCTGTCGCCGCCGCCACCACCGCGGTCGCAGCCCCGCGCCGGCGCAGCTCTGGGTCGGTCGCGACACCTCCGATCTCCACCGCCCTTCCGAAGGACTTCGTCCACCGACCGGCCGCCGCTGGGCGACCCGCTATCTCGGCCACCCAGGTGCGCTGCGTTCGGATCCGCTCCGCCCAGCCGTCGGCGGTGTCCAGCCGCATCCAGGGGACCGGATCGTAAATCCGTCTCAGATCCTCTGCGTCAGCGATCCGGGCCGGACGGACGAATACGGGTTCGCGACCGGCCAGCCGCAGCGTGGACGCGACCGTCATCTCCTTCACGTACACCTCGAAGTCATCTCCCGGGTGCGCGGGCAGCTGCGACTCGAGGCAAGAGAGACGATCAAGGGCCGGCCCCTGCTGAGTGAGAAGGTCCGCCGCCACCGCCAAGTCCTCTTGGAGTGGAACCAAGAGCTCCGCACGACGGCCGTGGATGAGAGCCACGGCCCTGACCTCGTCGGCTGCACCTCTTAGGGCCAGGACCCGATGTTCCTCGGACCCGGTGTCCAGGCGCAGCAGGGTGTCGCCTAGGTGGAGCCCGGCCCACCCCTGAGCGAGGAGGAAGAAGCCCACGGCATCCCGCTCCTCCCTTGTGCGCACCCGCTGGAATCGCCGCCGCAGGGGGCCCGAGTCAGACACAGCTGACATGATCCTGGATTGGCCCCCGCCCCGCTCTGGCACTTGCGCGGGGAGCCTGCTAGCACTCGGAGCGCGTGAGTGCTAAAATGGCGGCACCGAGTGATCGCGTTGATCAAGTGGGGACATTGAGGAGAGAGAGCACATGCCCAAGCAGTTGCTATTCGACACGGAGGCACGGGCCGCGCTGAAGCGGGGGGCCGACAAGGTCGCCGACGCGGTTCGGATCACGATCGGCCCCAAGGGCCGCAACGTGGTGCTGGACAAGAAGTTCGGCAGCCCCACCATCACCAACGACGGGGTGACGATCGCCAAGGAGATCGAGCTGGAGGACCCCTTCGAGAACATGGGCGCCCAGCTGGTCAAGGAGGTCGCCAGCAAGACCAATGACATCGCCGGCGACGGCACCACGACCGCCACGGTCCTGGCCGCCGCGATGATCAACGAGGGCCTCCGCCACGTGGCCCATGGGGCCAACCCGGTCCAGGTCAAGGCGGGGATCCAGAAGGCCGTGGACCTGGTGGTCGCCGACATCAAGAAGCACTCCGTCTCCATCAGCGAGCGGGAGAAGATCGCCCAGGTGGCGTCCATCTCCGCAGCCGACCCCGGCATCGGCGAGACCGTCGCGGACGCGATGGAGAAGGTCGGCAAGGATGGGGTCATCACGGTCGAGGAGTCGAAGGGCATCGAGACCGAGCTCGACCTGGTCGAGGGGATGCAGTTCGACAAGGGCTACATCAGCCCCTACATGGTCACCAACACCCAGGCCATGGAGGCGGTCCTGGAGGATCCCTACATCCTGATCACGGACCGCAAGGTGTCCGCGATCGCGGACCTGCTGCCTGTGGTCGAGAAGATCCACCAGTCGGGCAAGCCCCTTCTGGTGGTGGCTGAGGATGTCGACGGGGAGGCGCTGGCCACCCTCATCGTCAACAAGATCCGGGGCATCTTCACCGCGGTTGCGGTCAAGGCGCCTGGGTTCGGCGACCGGCGCAAGGCCATGCTGCAGGACATCGCCATCCTGACCGGAGGCACTGTGATCAGCGAGGAATTGGGGCTCAAGCTCGAGAGCGTCCAGCTCGGTCAGCTGGGGCGTGCCCGCCGCGTCAAGGTCACCAAGGACGACACCACCCTGGTCGAGGGGGCCGGCAGCGGCGACGCCATCAAGGGCCGTATCGAGCAGATCAAAGCTGAGATCGACAAGTCCACCAGCGACTGGGACAAGGAGAAGCTCCAGGAGCGCCTGGCCAAGCTCGCGGGCGGAGTCGCGGTGATCAAGGTAGGCGCCGCCACCGAGACCGAGCTCAAGGAGCGCAAGCACCGCATGGAGGACGCCGTCTCGGCCACCCGTGCGGCGGTGGAAGAGGGCATCGTTCCCGGCGGCGGCACCGTGTTGCTGCTCGCCCAGGAGGCCCTCAAGGATGTCAAGCTGGAAGGCGACCAGCAGATCGGAGTGACGATCGTGCGCAGGGCTCTCGAGGAGCCCGCGCGGCAGATCGCCAACAACGCCGGAGCGGAGGGCTCGGTGGTGGTGGAGAAGGTGCGCAGCCTCCCCGCCGGACAGGGTTACAACGCAGCCAACGGAGAGTACGTCGACATGGTCAAGGCTGGGATCATCGACCCGACCAAGGTGACCCGCTCGGCCGTCCAGAACGCAGCTTCGATCGCCGGGCTGCTGCTCACGACCGAATCCCTGATCACCGATCTTCCCGAGAAGAAGGGAGCGGCCGCGCCGCCGATGCCGGAGTACTGATCTCCGCTCAAGCGACTCGCTGAAGTTGAAGGGGTGGCCGCAAGGCCACCCCTTCTTCGTTGCTGGCGGACAGCCTGCGTCAGGGGGCCCCGCGTCCGCTCCGGAGCCGACGCCCATGACGGACAATGACCCCGTTCCATGGCTCTGCTCACCCTCCTCACTGACTTCGGCACCGCAGATGGCTACGCGGGCGCGCTCGTCGGTGCCGTGCTGCGGGCCGCTCCCCAGCTGCGGGTGGAGACCATCACGCACGGGGTGCCGCCCGGCGACATCGGCGCCGGCAGCTACTGGCTGGCGGCGTCGGCGCCGGCCTTCCCTGAAGGCACCGTCCACTGCGTGGTCGTCGATCCCGGGGTCGGCACCAGCCGGCCGCTGGTAGCCTGCCAGGTCGACGGGCAGCTGGTGGTGGCCCCGGACAACGGACTCCTCCACTTCCTGTGGCAGCGGGGCCGACAGCGTTTGGCGGTGAGAGTGGATCTGGAGCAGCACCGCCCTCCCGTGCTGAGTTCGACCTTCCACGGCCGCGACCTGATCGCGCCCCTCGCCGCCCGCCTGGCCCAGGGAGCCCTGCAGCTGGAGGCGCTGGGGCAGAGACTTCACAGCCCCCAGCTGATCCCTGAATTCCTCCCCGAGGGTGACGAACACGGCACTAGAGCCAGAGTGGTAGCGGTGGACAGGTTCGGCAACGTCATCACCGCGGTTGCCAGGACTCCTTGGTACTCCCCTATTCCGGCGGCGGTCTCTCTTCCCTCTGGCCGCCTGGTGAGCCAGGTGGTCACCACCTACGCCGAGATCGAAGGTGAGGCGGGGATCCTATGGAACAGCGCCGGGCACCTGGAGATCGCTGGGAAGGGCACCAGCGCGGCCGCCGGCCTGGGGCTCCAACCCGGCGACTGCCTGCGGGTCCTCTGGGACGGTGGGATCGGGGAGCGGGTGGCCGAGGCGGCCGAGGCGTCGTCCCGGTGACAGTGAGGGCGGCCTCCAGAGACCAGTCGCGGGCCCTGGACGCCGCCGCCCTCAGGGCCGGGGTCCCGGGGCCGATGCTGATGGCGGTTGCCGGCTTCCAGACGGCGCGCCTGGCCCAGCGCCTGCTGGATGAGGCGTCAGCTCCACGGGGCAGGGTGGCGGTGCTCAGCGGCCGCGGCAACAACGGCGGCGACGGCCTGGTCGCCGCCCGGCACCTGGCCCTGTGGGGTGACACGGTCCGCTGCCTGTGGCTGGGAGGGGCGGGGGATTCGGACGAGCCTGATCTCGGCTCAGCGGTCAGCGCCAGCGGAGGGGTGCTGAGGAGGCTTGCTCCGGGCGGCCCTGAGCTCCAGGGAGATGCCGACTGGGCGTTGGATGGGGTGGATCTGGTGATCGACGCCCTCCTGGGCACCGGGGCGGCGGGTGCGCCGCGAGGCGAGATCGCGGCCTTCATCCGCAGAATCAACCGCAGCTCGGCCATGGTCCTGGCGGTGGACCTCCCAAGTGGGCTGGATGCCGACTCCGGGGTCGCCCCGGGCGACTGCGTCAGGGCGGACCACACCCTGATGATGGGGGTCGCCAAGCTGGGTTGCCAACAGCTGGGGGCACGCCACTGGGTCGGCCGCCTCTGGACAACCGACATCGGAATACCCCGAGAGTGCTACCTGAAATGTGAGTTGGACCAGCCCTCGGGACTTGGCCCCGACCCCTTCTCGGGGTGAGTTTCTGATCCGGCTCGGCCCCCGTAGCCAAATTCCGGCTGCGCCCTCTTACTTGCGGTGAGCCACTGTCCTCCGCGACCCGCGCAGGCGACTTGAGAGGTTGAGACCCGAGCTGGCGGCGAGCGGCCACCGCGGCCTCCTCGTCAACCACCCCGGCGATACCAGCACTTGCACTCTTCGCCGATTGCCGCTATGCTGACGCCCAGCTCGCGTGTCCCACACGCAACGTCATGAATACCGTCTTAGAACGACCTCAAACCGCCGCGAGCACGCTGGAGGAACTCGCCCGCCAGCAACTCGATGCCCTGGTGACATACACCATCCACCTGACGGGAACCCCGGAAGAGGCTGTGGAGTATGTGACTGCGGGACTGTATCGTGCTCGCCATTTCCCACCCGCCAGTCTGCAGCGCGACGGTAGGGCGATCCTCTATCGCGCGATCACGAGGGCGGCGCGCCAGCACCAGCACTTCCCTCCCCAGCGGCGGGGGGTCGGCCGCATCTTCAGCAAGCGGCCGCCCCTGATCAGTCTGGGTGCATCTGCCACGGATGCGACCCGGATCAACACCGCCAAGCGCGCCCTGCTGGCGACCGAGTTCAGCCGCCGTGCCGCCCTTTTGTTGCGGGATCTGGCCAAGCTCAGCTACCGGGAGATCGGGGTTGCCATGGAGTGCTCGCCCGAGGCCGCCTCCCGTTTGGTCGCCGCGGCCCGGCGCGAGTTCGGCAGCATATATCGGGACATCTCCATCTGACCATGAAGTGCAGCCTCCTCACTCTCAGCTGCGCCCTCGACGGAGAGCTCTCCCGGGAGCGCCAGGCGGAGCTGGAGAGCCACCTCGTCACCTGCGAGCGCTGCCGCACGGGAATGCGATACCTGCACGAGGAGACGGAGCGAATCTCCTCGCTGGCGCGGGTGTCGGTGGCGCCCAGCACGGCCACCGCGTTGCTGGAGAGAGCCAGGGTGGCCACCATCCCCCAAGCCTTGGAGGCAGCTGCTGACGCTGGAGGCCCGGGCACCGGCTCTGGCCAGGGTCATAAGGATGCCGACCCGTTCAGTCTCATGGGAATGGGTGCGCAGATCATCACGGTCGACGAGGCTCCCCGAGCCATCATTCCCCTGCCGCCGGCGGAGGAGGCCTCTCAGGCCGGGCCCCCAGAGGGTGAGCCACCGCCGCCCCAGGTCGACGCCTCGGAGGCGACGCCGGCCCCAATCACTGAACCGGACGATGCCGTCTCGACCGCTTCAGATGAGGCCATGGCGCAGGGCCAAGTCACCGGAGCACCAGCCGGGCAGGGGGCTGTGCCGGAGGGCGGAGATCTGACGGGCCGGGACACCACCGTGGACCGCATCCCCTTGCCGGCCCCCGGGCCAGTCGCAGGGACGCCCGGGGAGGTGCCGGATACCGAGTCAGCGACCGGTATCCAGGATGGCTCCAGCGGAGCCGGACTACCCGACCGCTCCCGCGAAGAGGCTCCTGGCGACCTCGAACTTACCCCCGCCCTGGAACTCGATACCGGTGCAGGTGCCGAGGTGGTCGACGACCTCTACCAGGCCGACTGGGTGTCCTCCGGGGATCAGGAGGACCAGGCAGAAGCGGGCGACGACTGGAGTGAAGCGCCGCCGGAACCTTTCTCTCCCACTCCCGCGTCGGCCGAGTCCCACTACGACTGGAGCGAGGACGACTGGCTGGCGGAGAGCCCCGCCACCTCTGGAATCGGAACGGGTGGCGAAGGAGAGCCACCGCCGCTCTTCGTCCCGTTCTACCTGCCGGTGTCGGAGCCGGAGGTGGTTGGCCCCGCGGTGGAGGCGCAGGGCCCCGGAGCCGAGATCTGGTATCCGCCGGAGCCGGGGGCGGCGGCACCCGAAGTGAAGTCCCAGGAGCCGGTGGCAGACCGTGCGGATGGCCCCATAACCTCGTCCGCACCCGTCCCGTCGACCAGGGATAGCGACGAGGTCATGCAGGTCGCCCTCGAGGAGTCAGCACTCCTGGGTGAGCTCAACGACCTGGAACATGGCCCAGGTGAGGGGCTGCCCCAGATGTCTTCACCCCAGGAGACGGTCTCTCTGCCGCCTCCGCCGTCGATAGTGGCCAACCAGTCCGCCCGTGGGACCGGCTGGGAGCCCAAGGCGACCCTGGACCTCGGTCTGCTGACCGACATCACGGCCTTCAAGCCGGACCCTCCGGGCCCCACCGCGACGCCCTCCCCGGTGACTCCCCCGCAAAGTTCCCGGAACTACCCACCGCCGCTGGAAACCCGCGGGCCCAAGCGCCCGGTCGACTCGGTCGCACCGATCAGGGGAAGCGCGCACGGCGAAGAGGCCCTGCCCAGACGGCGCCCGCCCAGGACAGCGCCGTCGAAGGCTGCACCTGGCAAGTCGTCGCAGGGATCGGCGCCACCGCGGAGCTGGACCAAGACCGCCACCATCGCGATTGCGGCGCTGGCGGTATTCCTCATCGGCTGGAGTCTGCTGCACCACTCCACCAAGCCCACATCACCTGCCCCCAGCCACCACCACGCCATCGTGCCGACCAAGACCAACCCGACGCCGGCACAGCAGCAGAGTCCCACTCCGGCAACGACTCCGGCCGTCACTCTGACGGGAGCTCAGACCTTCGGGGGAACGGGCAGCGGCTACCAGGTCCAGGGGGCACAGTACGGCCTGCACCAGAACAACACCCAGCTATGGGTGGTATTCCAGTTGGTGACAGGCTCGGGCGCGCCCAAGGTCACGACTGGATTCGATGGCACGTCGTCTCTCTATGTGGAGATGGCTGGGGTGACCCCGGGCACGGCTGTGGCACAGCCATTCTCCGGGGTCGTGGTCACCAGCGTCTCTCCCACCCAGATGTCCGGGTTCTCCGGCGCCGTATACCTGCTCAAGCTGAGCCATTCGACCCAGATCGTCAGTGAGTACCTGCTGCCGGGCAGCCCGACCAGCTCGGCCGGGGAAAGAGTGGTTCTGGAGCTGCAGAACTAGGGGTCGCGACCGGCCCTTTGGGTTTTGGCCCAGTCCGGGCGCAGTCGGACGGCATCCCTCTCCCCGTGGCGCTGTAGGCCCCTGACCAGCCGGGTCGTCCTTGACCATGGCCGCCCGGGTGTAACCCCAAATCTCAGTTCAGGCTGTAAAAGGGGGTTTCGACCAAGCGGTTGGCGAGATTGCGCTCCAGTAGGACGGACTCACGGCGCAGCAGGGACAGCTCCAGGCGCAGCCGTTCCATGGGATCGGACTCCTCCAGGAGACGCTGCTTGGCCCGCAACTCGACGACCAGGTGGTTGGCTACGGCCCAGGAGAGCTCAGCGGGCTCCTTCGGCAACTCCGCGAAGCTTGGGACGATGACCCCCATGGAGAGCAGGCTCTGACGGTAGCGTTCAAAGGGGTGCCTCAACTGTGTGGCCGCGAAGAGCCCGCTGGCTCCGGACCTCCGCGATTCCACCAGCTCGACCTCGGCTCTTAGGTACGGCCGCCCCTCCACCCTTCTGACCGCCTGGAAGCGGGTTGCCCCGGCGACAACGAGATTCAGCTTGCCCCGGGGCAGGCGGACCACCCGCTCTATGCGAGCCAGGGTGCCGAGCTCGTACCACGCGGGATCGGTGTCCGTGTCGGAGCCCCGGCGCAAGGCGACCACGCCGAAATGGCTGTCGTTGGCCAGGCAGTCTCGGACCAGAGCCTGGTACCTGGGCTCGAAGATGTGCAGGGGAATCCGCGTCCCGGGGAAGAGGACGACTCCCAGCGGAAATATGGGCACTACCTGCACGGCTGACCAGTATGCCCACCCTGCGCTGGCAACGTCGGCTCTCAGATCCTAGTCAGCGGCCGCATGCCCAGGAGGTCCAGGGCGCGCGCCAGGGTGGCTCGGGTGGCGTCCACGAGCCCGCGGCGCATCCCCCTGACAGCGGGGTCCTCAACCCGGTACAGCCGCTCCGTGTGCTCGTAGAGGTCGTTGAACGCCGTCGCCAGACGGAACGTGTAGCCGGCCAGGACGGAGGGGCTCAGCGAGCTGGCGGCCTCGGCCACGGCACGCGGAAACTCGCCCACCAGTTTGACCAACTCCCTCTCCTCGGGCTGAAGACCAGGCGCCATCTGGGGAGCCGGAATTGGGGCCACCCTCTGCAGCACCCCACACGCTCTCGCGTGGGCGTACTGCAGGTATACACCACTGTCGCCGCTGGTCCGCAGCGCCTCCTCGAAGTCGAATGTGATGATCGAGTTGAGGCCGAAGCGCAGCAGGTAGTAGCGGACAGCGCTGGAGGCGAGCTCGGCCGCTGTCGCCTCGTCCTTGGACTTGGCCCTGACCTGTCGCTCCGCCTCGTCCAGGAGGGCGTCAGCCCCGATCTCGATTCCCTGCCGGCCGCTGAGTGCGTACATGGTCTTGCCCTCGCTGACGTCCACGCCGAGCACTTTTGCAGCGGCCGGCGAGAGTGCAACTACCTCATATGCCAAGTGCTTGAGCGCAGCCGACTGGTCGGCGAACCCGAGGCGGCGCAGAGCCTCCTTGACCACCTTCTGAGGCGCGCTCTGCCGCTGGTCGATTACGTTGACCACCTCCCCCGCCCTGCCGAACTGCCCCGGGTCCAGGCTCGGGTCGCCGGAGTCCGCAGTCGAGGAGGCGGGACCACCCGGGGCCCACATGCGATACTCGAAATCCAGACCAAGGATCCCGAACTTCCACAGGTGGTAGGCGATGTCCTTGGCGGTGTAGGTGGCGATGCCATCGCTCTTGATCAGGACCTTGGCGGCCCCCTGCTCCGGGTCCTCCTCGTCCGCCGCTTGGTCCAGGGGCAAAACCCAGCACCCCGCGAGACTGCCCGACTCCACCCGGCGGATGACGTGGCTCTCCAGGAGGAGGTCCAGAGCGTGCCGCAGAAAGCCCCGCTCGATGATGTCGGACTCCCAGGTCAACAGGTCATAGCTCACTCCAGCCCTGGCCATGGTGCGCAGATGGCAGTCCACGATCCTGCTTGTGAGTTCCTTGGCGGCCCCGGCAATCTCCCCCTCGCGCCCCTCTATCGCTCGCAGGGTGGCCCTGCGCAATTCCACCAGATCGGGCTCGGCCTGGTAGCGGCCGCAGACCTCGACATACGCCCTGGAGCAGAACCGGTCGAACGGCTCACCGGGGTCCGCGCGCAACCCCAGGTGGCGGATTCCGACCAGGACGTCGGCGACCTGTACGCCGGTGTCGTCGATGTAGTTCTGCACCTCGACCCGGTGCCCCCTGGCCCGCAGGAGGCGGCTCACGGTGTCGCCGATGCAGGCGTTTCTGAGGTGGCCGAGATGGGCCGCCTTGTTGGGATTGGTTGCGGTGTGCTCCACCACCACCTTCACCCCGGCATCCGGGGCGCTCTCGACGGGGGAGGTCTCGTCCAGCGCCGCCGCAACCACCATCGGAGCGTACGAAGAGTAGTCGATGCGCAGGTTCAGGTAGCCCCCACCACTCACGTTCACCTCCAGGAAGTGCTGGTGAGGGCCACGCGACATCATCTCAGCCAGCTGCCCAGCGATCTCCCGCGGCCCCCGGCGCAGTACCCGGGCCAGTCGAAAGGCGACCGGAGAGGAGTAGTCTCCCACCTCCGGGACCGCCGACGGCTCCACCACCACCTCGGGTGGTTCGGTCACCCCAAGTTCATGGATCGCCGCGGCTATTGCTGCGCCGAATTCGCTCTGCAGATCTGGCATCGGCGCCTGATCGTAACGGGTCGGGGCCGGACCAGACGATCAGACCATCGGGTCGAGCTTGGCCTTGAGCGCGGACTTGGGCTGATAGCCGACAAGCCGCTGGACCGCCTCTCCGCCCTTGAACAGGATCAGGGTCGGGATGCTCATCACTCCGAAGCTGCCCGCAGTGTTGGGATTGGCATCGACATCCAGCTTGGCGACCTTGACCCGCGGGCCGTACTCCTGGGCCAGGTCGGCCACGACCGGAGCCAGCATCTTGCAGGGACCACACCAGTCCGCCCAGAAGTCGACCAGGACCGGGACGTCCGCCTTGATCACCTCGCTGTCGAAAGTCGCATCACTGACGTGAACTGGCTCAGCCATTCTTCTCTCCCGCGCCGCTGGTCCCACCGCTCGAGGTGGCGGCTCCTGGCGTAGCTTCCGGCTTTGATCCGCTGGTGGGCGCGGCCTCCGTCTTGGTGGCGGCTGCCGCCTCAGCGGGCTTCTGATCTGGTGTCGCTGGTCCCGAACCTGAGGCGGGTCCTATTGAGCTGGAGGACGAGGATCGGGAATCGGTCTTGTAAAAGCCCTGGCCCTTGAACACGATGCCCACTGGAAAAACTATCCGGCGCACCGGCGCCTGACAAACGCGACACGATTTGAGGGCCTCGTCGGTTATCGACTGGACAACCTCGAACTCATGACCTGAGTCGCAGCGGTAGGCGTAAGTGGGCACTTCGCTACCAGCGTACCCGAATTTGGGGTCGGCCGAAACGCGGGCCGGGTCGTGGACCGCGGCCCTTGAGCCGGCTCATCGGCCGGTCACTGGTTGGGAAGCATCACCAGGCCGGCCGGCACCTTGGGAAAGAAGTAGGTCGACTTCGGTGGCATCGTGCCCCCGCTGACTGCAACCTCGGTCATCTCCGCCACGGTCGGGGCATTCACCAAGAACCCCACCGACCCACGAGTGGCAACCAGCGCCTCGGCCTCCTGGAGTTCGCGAGTGTAGATCACGCGACCCCGGTCCAGGTCCTCCTCCGCCAGCCCAAGTTGGGCCTCCAGAATCTCACGATTCAGGACAGAGACATCCAGCTGAGGGCTCTTGGCGTCCCCGGACGGGGCCTGCCGCCTCCTCGAAACCACCCACGTGCTGCCGGAATCGAAGATCACGAAAGCATGATGAGAGGATCTCAATTCGGCTATCTTGGCCAAGCCATGGCGGCCATCCTCAACCGCCGCGGCGGACCATCCGGATCCCACCAATGCCGTCATCAGGTCATCAGACAGGAGCCGACTCTGGAGCACCACCCGATGCGTGGGCAGCACCACGGTCGCGGATCCGCGCATGGGCGCCAGGAGCGCCAGAACCCCAGGGAGGTGGAGGCCCAGAGCGGTCTCGTATCGATGGTGGCCGTCGGCGATGAACAGCTTGCATTCCCGCAGCCGTTTGGTGATGCCTCCGATGACCCCCGCATCACTGACCCGCCAGAGCTCGTGGGACTCCTCCCCAGAGCCCCAATCGACTGTCGCGGCCCCCACGGGTTGCGCCCCTGCGATCTCTCCCTCAAGCGTCGCCGCCAGGTCCCCAGCGTCGTTGAAGAGGAGCAGGATCGGGGAGGTCTGCACACCGGTGTTCAGCAGTAGCCGCAGGCGGTCCTCCCGGGGCTCCCTCATGGTCAGCTCGTGGCGCAGCACCTGCCGGCGGTCGTAGGGGACGGGCTCAACGGACCCGAAGAAACCCAGCCGCTGTAACCTACCGGCGCCGTCGGGGGCGGTGAAGGTGTGGCGGTGAAGATAGAGGCTCGGCTCCGAATCGCGCACCAGGAATCCCTGCTCGGCCCAGACCCTGATTTGATCCCTTGCCCTGGTGTAGCGATCGGACTCACCTTTGCGGTCACCCTCGTACCGCCGCCCAAGCTCCACTCGCACCACGTTCTGCAGTGCCCGGGAGTAGAGGTCCGCCTGCATCTGGTCGGTGATGACGTCGTAGGGAGGCGCCAGGACATCTCCCAGAGGTATCTTGCCCGGGTCGTAGCGCAGACCCCGAAAGGGATGGATCTCAGCCAACAGTGGAGATCTCCACCCTGTGCACTCCTTGGACATAGGGTGTTGCTCGAAGCTCGGCCATGACCGCATCCGATATGGGCTCGTCGACCCGGATGGCGGTGACCGCCAGCCCGCGCGGGGTGTCGCGCCCCACCTGCATCTCCGCGATGTTGATGTCGGCCTCCCCCAGGATCTGCCCGATCTTGCCGATGAGGCCCGGGCGATCCTGATGCTCCAGCATGAGAAACGATCCCTCCAAGAGCAGGTCCGTGCGCATCTCATTGAGAAGCACGAGGCGCGGCTGTCCCAACACCAGAGCGCCCTGGATCGAGCTCGGGCCTCGCCCTTCGGCTCTTAGCTCAATCGCTCCCGCGAAGTTGCCGCTCTTGGAGGTGCGCTGCTCTCTGACCTCGACCCCATGCCGGAGCGCCATCTCACCGGCGTTGACCGCAGTCACCCGGTCGTGAGAGAAGGAACCCAGCATTCCGCTCAGCACCGAGGCGCTGATGGCCCCGGTGTGCACCCCGGCCACCTCGCCCTCGTAGACCAGTTCCACGGCCCGCAGGGCTCCCCCGCCCATCTGGGCCCAGATGCTCCCCAGGCGGCGCCCGAGGTCCTGGTAGGGAACCACCAGCTTGAGCTCGTCGTCAGGGACGTGGGGGGCGTTGACCGCCCACCTGGCGGGCTTGCCCGCCAGGACGTCGACGATCTGCTCTGCGACATCGGTGGCGACAGTGACCTGGGCTTCCCTGGTCGAGGCACCCAGGTGAGGTGTTACCAGGATCCTTGGATCACCGAGGAGAGGGTGGTCCGGGGGCGGGGGCTCGGTGACAAACACGTCAACGGCAGCTCCTGCAAGGTGCCCTGAGGTCACGGCTCGGGCCAGAGCCTCCTCGCTGATCAGGCCGCCGCGCCCGACATTCAGGACCCGGCCCCCTACCGGCATCAGGGCCAGTTCGCGCTCACCGATCATTCCCCGGGTGGACTCGTTGAGCGGGGTGTGCACGGTCAGCACATCGGCCTGGCGCAACACATCGGCGAACGATCCGAGCTCCATGCCCAGCTGCTCCGCCCGCTCTGTGCTGATGAGTGGATCGAAGGCGACCACCCGCATCTGGAGCCCCTTGGCGATTCTGGCCACCTCCATTCCGATCTTCCCGAGGCCGATCACGGCCAGGGTCTTCCCGCGCATCTCGGTCCCGACCAGTCCGCCTCGCTCCCACCTTCCAGCTCGTAGGGAGGCGTCCGCGCGAGCGACGTTGCGGCCGAGGGCGAGCATCAGGGCGATGGTGTGCTCGGCCGCGGCCACGGTGTTGCCGGTGGGAGCGTTGACCACCAGGATGCCCCGCTCCGTCGCGGCCTGCACATCGATGTTGTCCACCCCAACCCCGGCTCGGCCGATGACCCGCAGCGAAGTCCCGGCCTCGATGACCCGGCGGGTGACCTTGGTCTCGCTGCGCACGACCAGGGCCGCGAAGTCCGCGATGCGCGCTGCCAGCTGCTCCTCCCCAAGGCCAATTGCCACCTCGACCAGGCCGGCGTCCCAGAGCCGGGCGATGCCGGCTTCCGCGAGCTGGTCGGCGACCAAGATCCTGGGTGTGGTGTCCTCAGGCCGAGAGATCATGGTGCGTAGTTCCCAAGGAGGTGCCGAAGCGGCCCTGGTGCTCTACCTCCGAAACCGGCCAAGCTCAGTTCGGCGCGGCCTTGTGGGTGACCACCGCGGGCTGCTCCCAGAGGCGGATCCCTCCGAGTATCCCGGCGTCGTTGTCAACCAGGGTGACATCGGCAGGAAGCTCGCCCTTCACATGAGCTGAGTTGCCCCCGCCGATGTAGAGATGGTCGAACAGGAACAGCGTCCTCACAATCTCGATCATGGCCATGACCCGGCGGTTCCAGCGTTTCTCGCCGATCCGATCGCGCTCCTCGTTGCCAAGGTATTCGTTGTAGGTCTTTCGCTTGTGGATGGGGTGATGGGCGAGTTCTAGGTGGGGACCCAGCCGGCCCTCCTCAAAGACAGCGCTGCCAACCCCGGTGCCGAGTGTAAGCACCACCTCCAGCCCTTTGCCTTTGACGACCGCCATACCCTGGACCTCGGCGTCGTTGCCGACTCTGGTCGGACGGCCGAGCCGGGTGGCCGTCACCTCTGCCAGTTTGAAGTGGTCCCAGGCCTTGACGAGCTCGGGCACCTCAGGAGTCCCGTCACCCCCTTCCCTGACGAAGTGCGGAGCGGTCAGGATGGCGCCCCCCCGCACCACTCCAGGGAACCCGACGGAGACGCGATCGAAGTTGGGCCGCTCGGCGGCAATCCTGGCGAAAACATCGACGAGGTCCTGGGGGCTCAGGGGATAGGTGGTGGGAATCCTGACTCGGGCCGCGGTCGGAGTGCCCTGCACGTTCAGGGTGTCTCCCTTGATCCCTGTCCCCCCCACATCCAGTGACAGCGTTATCAGGGGGTGCGGGTCCCGCCGGGGCGTCAACTCATTGACCGCCATTTGCCGACTCTGCAGTCATCAAACTCAACTCTACTGTGGACGGCATTCCCGGCGAGCGCTAAGCCAACCTGCGGTCGGCTCAGCGCTGGTCTGTGGAGAAGGGCAGCAACGCCATGTGGCGGGCGCGCTTCAAGGCCACGGTCAGGCGCCGCTGGTGCAGCGCGCAGGTTCCGGTGACCCGGCGGGGCAGGATCTTGCCGCGCTCACTGATGTAGCGGCGCAGTCGGGCCACCTCCTTGTGGTCAACGTCCACTATCCGCTCCAGACAAAAGTTGCAAACCTTGCGCGGACGGCGCCGTGCGTACTCCGACATCTGCTCTTCTCAGCCTCCGCTTGTGGTGTTCAATGATCCCTAGAAGGGGATGTCATCCGGGTCGATGTCGCCATCTGCGGGCCCCGCCGCCGCCTCGTCCCTGGCTGGGGCTGGAAACGGCGCGACTCTGGGCCCGCTCTCCGACCCCTCCCCGGCTCTCGATTCCAGGAACTGGATGTCGTTCGCATTCACCTCGGTCCGGTAGCGCTTCTGGCCGTCCTGCCCATCCCAGGACCGGGTTTGCAAACGCCCCTCGATGTAGACCAGGCTGCCCTTCTTCAGGTACTGGCCGGCGATCTCGGCCAGCTTGCGCCCACCCATGTTCCAAACGACCACGTCGTGGTAATCAGTGAACTCCTTGCGCTCGCCCTCCTGAGAGGTGCTGTAACGGTTGGTGGCGATGCGCAGCTGGGTGACCGGCTGGCCACTGGGGAGGTAGCGCATCTCCGGATCGGCGGTGCACCTGCCTATGAGCATGACCCTGTTCAGGGATCCGGCCATCCCTACTCCTCCTCACCTTCCGAATCATCGACCGCTGGCTCCGAGGAGTCCTCGGCCCCTGCGTCGGATCCGTCCGCCAAGGCTTCCTCGGCGGGCGACTCATCCTGGTCCAGGATCTCCTCAACCTCATCCTCGGCCTCGGCCGCCGCTCGATCGCGACTCTTCATCCGGGGTCGGCCCCTGCGGTCCTCCCCTTCCGGAAGCACGTACACCTGCCGCAGCGTGATCAGCTGCCTGATGACCCGCTCGTCCAGCTTGAGCTGCCGCTCCAGGTCGCGCAGCTTGTCCGCAGGCAGCGCCATCTCCTTCAGGACGTAAAAGCCGTCGGTGAACCCGGCGATCGCGTAGGCCAGCCGGCGGCGGCCCCACAAAGAGGACTTCATCACCTCGCCGCCATGGCCCGCCACCATGTTGGACACGTCGTCCATGGCGACCCTGACCTGTTCCTCCTCGAGGTCGGGCCGGACAATGTAGAAGAGTTCGTACTCACGCAGCAAAGGCGGGGCCTCCCAGATCCTGTGGGTATGCAGCCGGCTGGGGACCGGGTGCAGGTTCTTCAGGAGTGTAGCAGGGCCTGGAGTTTGCCCCTGCCCTTTCAGACCCCGAGCTGCGCCACCAGGCGGTGCCCGTACCAGCGCGACCCCAGCGCGATCCCACCCGCCAGCGCCGCCGCCAACACCAGCGCCACCAACGGATGGTCCACCCCGGTTCCCAGCGGCAGCAAGACCCCAATCGCGCATCCCAGGGCGAGGCCCACGACCAGGGCGGCGATCGAGCCGAGAGGCAGCCATACGGATGCCCTCATCGCCCGGCTGATGGGCGGCTCGTTCATGACGGCGAGGCGGTCGCGCCGGATAACGGTCAGGGTCTGTACGTAATTCAGCCCGGGAGTGACGGTGAGCCCGACCACGGTGGCTCCAGACTTGACGCGCTCGAAGAGTTCGCGGCGAACTCGAAACTGTTCCACAGTCTTTCCCACGGTGATCGCAACCGTGGCCAATCCGGGCGTTGCCGAGATGCTGCTGGCTCCGACCAGGGGCCCCTGAATGTTCCTGGCGGCCTCCTTGCGGTCCGCCCGGGCCGTGAGGAACGCCGGTGCGGTGATTGAGAGGGTCGTCCCGACCATGATCACCGCCACCGCCACCACCACAATCCCCAGGAACAGGTCATGCTGTCCGATCTCGATCAGGAGGCCGAGAACGGACAGCGCCAAGACCACCAACCCGACGACCAAGGAGAGGACAGCGAAGCGCGTCACCTGGGCGGGTGAGAAACCCTCCAGCAACCCCCCCCGCCGCATCATCTCGTCGCGCTTCGGCTGCTGGACACGCTCCCGCACGGTGGCCCTCTGCTGGGCCTCCATCCGCGCCTGCCGCCTTCTCAGTTCCCGACTGCCTGGATTACGCATGGGAGAGTAAGGATCGCATTTACGGGGTCCCCCGTGCGGCGCCCGCGCCCCGAAAGGTTAGAGGCGCGATCGACAGCCATCATCTGGTGGATGGCAGGGAGGTCGAATCGCTGGTGAGCCCTTGCCGCGGCAGCCAAGGTGGACCCCGAAGGCGGTTTGGGCAGGGCTCGTCTTCGCTGGGAAGGGGCACGTGTCGGACACCACGGAGCGAGGAAGGAGAACCGTTCGTGGAAGTTTTGGTCGCTTGCCGAACCACCCCCGCGCACCAAGCCGGCTGGCACGCGGAGCTCGCGGCCTGTTGAGCGGATGCCAACGGGTGGCGCTGAATAAGAGCACTTGACGGTGCCCATGAGTAGGTCGACCTGGCCCGCTCCGAGCCATCCGCGCCGCGGCTGGAAGTGGTCAGGGCCACACCTGGCCACTGGTTGCCGGGAGATAGCTCATGTCGGGGACACCGCGCCCTGGCCGCCGCCGTCGACACAACGGGTGAGAGACGATCTGATCCCGATGGGGCCTTTTGATAACGATGGTGCCTGCGTCGCCGATGCGATGGCGGCCTCGAGGTCCGTGTCGTCGACGCGAACTCGCCGCCGATCGTTGCGGCACCTCGGCGCCAGCCAGCACGGCCCCGTCGTAAGACGCCCTGGTTTGAGCCTGAAAGGCTCGCATCCGTTCAGCGATGGCTTCAGGGCCAAGGTCCGCGCCGGCGCGGTCCGTACAGGGGATCCGCATGGTGGAGCACATGGCGGCCTGCGTCCGGATGGGGGGCAGTTGTCTAAGCGCAGTGTCGAGCGAACCGCGGCGAGAGCGACGGGCGCCGATCGGTAGGACGAGAGCAGGCATCCGCTCACCGGCCGACCCGTCCCCATCCAACCGGGCATGGATCGCGTTGAGGGCTTGACTGAGAGCCAAGGCGTGACCCTGGATCCCAGGAAGAGAATCGCCCCGCCTTGATCGAAGGCTCCGTGATCGACCTCGACCACAAGTGATCCTTATCGGGCCCGTAGTCTCTGTCGGTCACGGGCGGCCAGGCCGTCGCGGACGTCCGCGCCCTGGCATCGAAGTGCAAGGCCGCTGGACCGACAGGCGGGGATCAGGCGATCGTCGTATGCGACGACCTCGTCGACGTCGAGCACGATCGCCGTAGCCAGATGGATAGCGTCGAGCGTGCGCAGGGGAGGAGGCGCGACGCGCCGGGCGAGACTGAGGACCTCCTCGGTAATGAACCTCTCGGCGGCTTCTGCCAGCGCTCCGTGGAAAGCGTTGTGAATCTCGTCGTCTCCGCACCAACGACCGTCGAGCCGAGCCCGCAAGGCTCGCCTGACCTCGCCCCAGGCCGGGGACGACAAGATGGCCACGGCAACCGCAGCGACGTAACGGTCAAGTGCTGCCTCCACGGCGTCGGACTCGGCTTCCTGCACTGACCTCTCAATGAGAGCGCTCCTGTCGAAGTAGACTCGGAAGTTAGATCCGGTCGCCTCGGACAAGAAGGTCGGCGCTCGTCACTCCCGGCGGAACCGCAAGACGCTAGAAGCCCTTACGAGAAGGCGCCCGCGGGCGGCGGACGCTGCCGACGGAAACCAGCGTGCCGAATTCGCTGGGAGCGATGGCCTCGCGGATCATCTCTTCCTGCGAGCGCCCGGTCCGTTCCGCCTCGCACTGAACAGCTTGCGTGGCTTCGGAACTCAGCCGAAGGTTCATCGCCATGACGGCCACGGTGCCCTCACGAAGCTGCGGATGGTACCGCGCGAGGACCTACTGCTGGCCCACTCACCGTGAGGCGTGTGCACACTGGGGCGACGGGCGGCAGAGGCCGTTCGCCATCGGCAGACCGGGAGGGCATCGAGGCGTCGCGGCAGGCAGCCCGACCGGAAGAGCCCGGTGTGTCAGTCCGGGCCGGCCGGATGTGACAACGCCCACCGCCAGCGGCGCCGGTCCCCAGGTAGCGAAGCCGCAGGCCGGCGCCCGGTCGAGGTGTTCAGGGCGAGCCAGCCAGCCTCAGGTACCGACCGAGCAGGAGCACGGCCAAGAGCCGCGGATCACCGACTCGGACTCGCCCGCGGGCCGGTGCGACCTCACTGCCATGAAACTGTCGTGCCCGCCGTCGAAGGCCTTCTCCCAAGACCCGCCGCCTGCACCAGACCGTCTGGCGGTGGTTAGGCCAGGTGGGCCCCAGGGCCTGGCCCAACCGATCAGCGCATTGGGCACGTGGGCACGCACAGGCGGGGCAGTGCCACCACCTCGGCCCGGATGTAGCTGCCGCGGATACTGCCGAAGATGCCGCACTCCACCATGTCTCGAGCGGCGACGGGGGCCTCGCGGGCTGATCACCGTTCGCCCCTATCCGGAGCAAGGTCGAGTTCGGCGCCCGGGTGCTTCTACAAGAGCCCCAGCAGCCTCGATAGCGGACGCCTCGGGGCGTCGAATTCTAGGCGCCAATCCACCCAGCCGGCAGGCAGCGCTCAGATTCAGTCATCCCAGGTCAGTCGCGTGCTGTATCGACTCAAGCGACGGCAGGGGCCGGAGAGTCTCGATTTGCTATGGCGAACTCTTGAAGTGGCCGCCGGGGGACTCGAACCCTCGACCTCACGGATGTGAACCGTGCGCTCTAACCGGCTGAGCTAGGCGGCCA
>DAHWNZ010000079.1:0-8743 GCA_027339635.1 Candidatus Dormiibacterota bacterium | reverse complement strand
CGGGATGTCAACGCGGCACTAAACCTCCGCGACTGGCCGGATCGTGCCAGTTGTGGCTCAGTTGGAGCCACGGCCCCGTTCGTTCCCGGGCCGTCCTTTGACGGTACAGACGGCGGTTCAGATGCCCTCGGCACCTGGAGAGCGGATGTAAGACCACTGCCTCGGCGGTGTGCGTTCCGCGGTGAGGCCAGAACCGAACCCGGCAACGGGAGAGGAACCCCGAGACGGGGTGCCACCGGCAGTGGGCTTACTACTAGAGTTCACTCAGTGGCAACGGCTCGTTATCGTTGGGCGAAGGACGCCACCGTGGCCTGACTGCGGTGCCGCCCCCTTGGTCAAGAGTCGGCGCCGCCTTGGGAGAAGTGCCTTGAGCGAAGAGCAACACCCGACCGCCGGGGATAGTGTGCAGGCTGGGTCGGGTTCAAAAGCCCCCCTCGACGACCTGGTGGAGACCCACCACTCGATGACGTTGCGGGGGCGTGAGCTCAGCTACACCGCGGTCGCCGGGCGCGTGGTGCTGCGGGAGGAGGTGTCCAAGGGAAGGCGCTTCCGGGGCCTTGAGCCCAAGGCCGAGATGTTCATCTGCGCCTATACCAAGGACGGCGCCGACCCAGGTTCGCGTCCTGTCACATTCGCCTTCAACGGCGGCCCGGGCTCGTCCAGCGTCTGGCTCCACCTGGGGCTCCTCGGGCCGCGCCGGGTGCTGATGGGAGACGCCGGGGCGCTGCTGCCACCCCCCTACCGCCTCGGCCAGAACGAGGAGACGCTCCTGGAGCACTCGGACCTGGTCTTCATCGACCCCATCTCAACCGGGTACTCGCGGGTCGTGAAGGGCGGGCAGTCCGGCGAGTACCACGGATTCCAGCGTGACCTGGAGTCGGTCGGGGAGCTGATACGCCTGTGGACCAGCCGGAATCAGCGCTGGCTCTCGCCGAAGTTTCTGGCCGGCGAGTCCTACGGCACCCTGCGCGCCAGCGCCCTCGCCAATCACCTGCAGCAACGCCATGGCCTCTACCTCAACGGCATCATGCTGATCTCTTCGGTCATAGACATGGCGACCATCCGCTTCACCGAGGGCAACGACCTGCCCCCCGCTCTCTTCTTGCCCACCTACGCGGCGATCGCCAACTACCACGGCCTGCACGGTAAGCGTCCTCTCCAGGAGGTCCTGCGGGAAGCGGAGGCGCTGGCCTCCCGGGAGTACCCCTACGCCCTGGCCCAGGGCTCGCGGCTACCAGACGCCGAACGCGAGGCGCTGGTGGGCCGCCTGGCCCAGCTGTCCGGCTTGTCCCGGGAGTACATCGACCAGGTCAACCTGCGTATCGAGCATCAGCGGTTCTTCCGCGAGCTCCTGCGCGGCAGGGGCCAGGTCGTGGGCCGCCTGGACGGCCGCTTCCTGGGCTTCGAGGCCGACTCCGGCGGCGAGCGGCCGACCCACGACCCGAGCCACGTCGCCATCATGGGGCCCTATACCGCAGCCCTCAACGACTACATGCACCGCGACCTGAACTACCACTCGGACCTCCCCTACGAGGTCCTCACCGACAGGGTCCAACCCTGGAGCTATTCCCAATTCGAGGGGCGGCACGTCTCCGTGGCCTCGTGGCTCAGCGAGGCGATGCGTCACAACCCTCATTTGCGCGTCTACCTGGCCCGCGGCTACTACGACGGGGCGACTCCCTACTTCGCGGCGGAGTACGCCTTCTCCCATCTGGAGGTCCCGCGCTCCCTGCTCTCCCGCATCGAGACCCACAGCTACGAGGCGGGCCACATGATGTATGTGCACGAGCCGAGCCGCCTTCGCCAGGCGCAGGCCCTCGGGCAATTCGTGTCGGGGGCGGAGCAAGGGGGCTGAGCCCGGTTCAGGCGAGGATGAATTGCTCCATGGCCTGGGCGAAGCCCTCGTCGGAGTTGCTCGCGGTAACCTGGTCCGCCGCCTCCTTCACCTCGCGGTCCGCCTGCCCCATGGCGATGCTGAGCCCGGAGTCGGCGAACATCATGACGTCATTGGGCATGTCACCTATGGTCGCTATCTGGTCCGTCCGTATGTGATAGGCATCTGCCAGGTAGCGCACCACCTCCCCCTTGTTGGCCCTGGGATGGGTGATGTCCAGGTAGTAGGGCTGGGAGAGCGCCGAGGAGACATGGGCGGCGAACCTCTCCTCCACCACCTTGGCCGCGGCCCCGATCGCATCCTCGTCGTCGCTGACCCCGACCATCTTGGCTATCTCCTCGACCATGCCCTGGTAGTCCCGCACGACCTGGGGCTGGAATTCAACGGTTTTGGTCTCCCGGGCCACGTGCGGGCCGCGTGGGTCCTGGACGTACCAGTCGGCTCCCCGATAGAGCCAGACCTCCCCGAGCCTCTTTTGGAGCAGTTTGACCAGGTCAGCCACGACCTGCTCCGGTATCACCCGCTGCTCCAGCACCGCAAGCTTGGAGTCCACGATGAGGCCGCCGTTGAACGCGGCCAAGGGGGTCTTCAGGTGGAGCGGCTCGATCAGCATCGACATGCCCCTCGGTGGCCTCCCGCTGGTGACGGCGAACATCACTCCCGCCTCGTGGAGGGCCAGGACGGCGGAGATGGCTCTGCTGGTGAGGGCCTTCTCCGGGGTCACCAGGGTCCCGTCCACATCGGCCAGCACCAGCCTCACCCGAGGTTCGCTCACCCGACCATCCCCTGAGGCCCGCCACCGTCTTGGGGCGAGCTCGCCAGGAACGCGCCCTCCGCCACCACCGGCTGAGGTGCCGTTCTGGGTACTTCTGCTGCCGCTCGGCTTAGTGAGATCACCATCTCCTCCTGCTGACTCCGAGCTTAGGGGGATTCCGTCCCGGCCGGGCGCCCGATCGAGGATTGAGCGGCTCCTGCCCTGTCAGGCACTGGTCCCCGCCGGCCACTGAGGAGGCGACCATGGGGGAGCACCGAAGCTGAGCGCGACCGTCTCGCCGCACCGGTGGCGGCAGCCCCCAAGGATCTGCTGCTGCGGCCCGCCCGGGCTGATATCGTGGGCCCGTGATTTCCCCCAGCAGCACGACGGTTGCATCATGAAGCTGGCGGAGGCGCTGCTGCTGCGAGCCGATCGCAAGCGGGCGCACGACCAGTTGCGGGCCAGGGCACAGGGTGCGGCGCGCTTCCAGGAGGGCGAGCCCCCGGCGGAGGCGGCCTACGACCTGCTCTCCCGCGCCGACCGGATGCTGGAACAGCTGGAGGCCCTCATTCGCCAGATCAATCTGACCAACGCCAGAACGACGCTCCCGTCCGGGCGCACCATGACAGCCGCTTTGGCGGAGCGGGATGTGCTCACCCTGCGCCATGCCCTGTACACGGCGGTGGCCGACGCCGGCTCGGGATCACTGGGGCCCGGGCTCCATGGCCACATGGAGCGGCAGATGCGCTCCGAGCTGCGCTACGTGACCGATCTTCCGGTCGCCGAGCTGAGACGGACGGCGGACCAGATCGCCGAGCGCCGGCGCCTACTTGACACTGAGATCCAGGCGGCGAATTGGGCGACCGACCTCTTGGAGGAGCGGCCCACGGGAAGCGACAGCAGGTAGGAGGACCTCCAGAGCGGGTGCCGCCCGGACGGCCGGGCACAACTTGGTCATGGCGAGGGCAGCCAAAGGCGGTTCAACTCCGCCATCGACAGCGCAGGCCCAGCACCTCGCACCATCGCACCGAGCACAAATCAAACGGCAGCACCTGGCACCGGCTGGAAGCTCACCGAGGGCGGGACTGGGGATCTGCCGCTTCCTCATAGCGCCGCGCTCTGCCCGCTGATCCCAGCAAGCGGCCATGTCCCTCTCGGTCAGGCTTCCCATGGTGACGCGAGGGAGCCCACATCGTCTCCCGGCGGCAGGGCACACATCGGTTCCGCCCAGGCACGCCCCGCCAGCTCAGATCCCGTCCGTCGGCCACCAGTACCGAACAGCCCTTCGCTTCAGTAATGTTGAGCAGGTGGGTGAGATGCCTATGCGTGAGGGGCCCCGGCGTGCGCGCCACGGGCACCGGGGGTCTCCCCTTCTGCGTGACTGCGAGTGAGCCCAGCCGCACGTGCCCTGATCGGGGTGCCGGTCGCCACCCTTTGGAGCGATCCCTCGGCCCCGCGCCCTATCGACCGCCACGTCCTCGGCTCCGCCCCAGATGTCGGGGCCTGGGTCGAGGCCCTTGGCCTTGAGGAGCGCCAGGACCTCGGAGGAAGAGTTGTGACCCAGGCTCTCCTGGGTGAGCCCGTCCTGGTGGCGGAGGAGCGCCACGGCTGGGCCCTGGTCAACATACCTGGGCAACCGAGCTCCCTTGACCGGCGGGGCTACCCTGGATGGCTGCCGCTGGAGCAGTTGGTGGACGACCGCCGGGAGCCCTCGACCAAACGGCACCGGGTGGTGCGCCCCGTCATCGACGCGCAGATCACCACAGAGGGCAGGCCCGGGCGTCTCCTGCTCAGCGTCGCAACCCCCCTCTACTCCCAAAGAGCCAACGGTCATCGAGAGCATGACGCGCCAGCTGCCGAGCTGGAGACCAGAACGGGATTGCTGGTCGTGGCGCCGACGGATGCGGTCTTGCCCGAGCAGGAGCTGCTAAGAGACGGGAGCGCGCTCGTCGAGACCGCCCGGCGCCTGCTTGGGATCGAGTACCTGTGGGGCGGGACCTCGGGATTCGGCCTCGACTGCTCCGGGCTCATCTGGCTGGTACTCAGGGCGCACGGAATCGAAGTCCCGCGGGACGCACACGACCAGGCCACGGTGGGCGCCGACGTGGCACCACAGGACCTACGGGCAGGTGACCTGGTCTTCTTCGCGGATCGAGGCGGCGAGGGCCGCGTCCACCACGTGGGCATGGCCCTCAACCGTTCTTCGATGCTCCACGCTCCGCGCCCGGGTCGCCGCGTCGAGGTGGCATCCCTGGAGGATCCGGCCTACGCCGACCGGCTCACCCAGGGGCGCCGCCTCCGCTGACTCCGAGGGGCTCCGCCCTATCTTCCGGCGGGCGCCTCCGCGGGGCGACTCCCGGGCGGCTCTTGAGCCGGAGGCTTGGGTCGTGAGCAGACGAGAGGGGCTCGTCAGGCTGGAGCGCAGGGTCCGGACCGGCTCCCAAGTCCACGGGGACTGCCTGACCGGGCGCGTGCGACCTCGGACCCTCAGGGCAGAGGACCGCCTGATCCTGGGAACCGCTCCCTTCTCTCCCAGGCCCTCTCGGACACCGCCCTAATGGCCTGTCTCGCCTCCTCCTGGGTGGGATAGCCCTGGGTGCAGACGCTGAGGACGTAGGGTGCCGCGTCCGTCGGCCAGACCACGGCGGTGTCGTGGAGGATGCCCTCGATCCAGCCGGTCTTGTTGGCGACCCTGGCGCCCGCGGGAAGAGCCGCGGGGATCTCCAGCCGATGCTCTTGGCGCTCCAGGATCGCCAGCATCTCGCGGCAGCTCTCCCGCCCGGCCGCGGTCATGTTCGCGATCCGGGCCATCAGCCGGGAGAGGTCGGACGTGGTGACCAGGTTGTCCCGGCCCGCGGCTTGCGCCCGCCGGTCCCCCAGCAGCCTCTCCACCCGCATGCGGGTCGCGCCCAGCCGACGCAGCAGCGGGTTTATCCCATCCAGGCCGACCAGCTGCAACAGGCAGTTGGTCGCCTCGTTGCTGGAGCCCGTGATCATGCGCTCGACCAGGTGGCGGATGCTGACCGCGCTCCCACCGAGTGCCACCAGCTCGGGATCGACGTCATCCGGGGAAAGGGAGAAGGGGGAGCCGCCGACCGAAGAGGGGAAGGTGGTGGCGACGGCGGTCATGGCGTCGAGGTCGAGCAGTCCCGCCTCATGCTGCCGGAATACCTCTACCAGGACCGCCACCTTCATGGTGCTGGCCGCGTAGAAGACCCGGTCCGAGAGCCGGGACCAGCGAGTCCGGCTGGCCAGATCGGTGAGGCTCAGTGCCAGGATTGGGTCCGTGATGCTCAGCTCCTCCTCCGCAACCAGAGCGGCCATGGGCTGGGCCGGGCCCAACCCGCCGGCGGCAGCCCCGGGCCTCCGCCGGACGGGTGGGTGAGTGCCCCTGCTCTCTTAGAAGGAATACTGCTGGGGGTAGATCTCGGTGTAGATCCCCTGGGGGACGAGTCCCTTGAGATCGCTCTTGTAGACCGTCTCCTGATAGGGGATGTTCGGCATCCAGATTCCCGGCAGCTGGCGCGCCAGGTAGTTCTCGTAGGTCCGCAGGGCGCTGAGCTCGGCGGTCCCGGTCGCCGCGGTGTGGGTGGCCTGGATGTTGGCGTTGTTGGTCGCGCTCGAGTAATAGCCAGGATTGGCGGATGCGCCCGTGGAGAAGATCTCTCCTCCGGTCGGGAGGTAATCAGGCAGGTAGACCCAGGAGGCTCCGGTGCCCCAGTCGGCCAGCTGCCACCCGCTGCAGGGAGTGGAAGGGGTGCAGGAGTTGTAGACGGTGCTGAGCACCGTGGTGGAGGTCGACATGGTGAGGTCGATTCCCGCCTTCGCCTGGAGGGTGGACTGCAGGCTCTCCATCTCGTTGGTGAGGTCGGTCGCGCCGCTGGCGTAGAGCATGGTGAACGTCAGCTTCTGGTTGGCCGCGATCCCGGCCCCGCACTCGCCGGCGGAGCTCCCGGGCTTGGAACAGTAGCTGGTGCCACCGGGGACCACGGTCCAACCGTTGCCACGCAAAAGGCTCACCGCCTTCTCAGGGTCGTAGGGATACACCTGACCCTTCACCTCCAGAGAGCTCTCGTAGGCGTTGTTCTTGGGATAGCTCGGCACCGGCCCGTTGCTGATGGTGCCGACCCCGTGCTCGAACTCCTTGATGTACTCCGGCTGATTGACCAGGCTCTGCACCGCCTGGCGGAAGTACAGCTGCTTGAAGATCGGGCCGGCCGTGGGGTTGGTGAAGTTATAGGGGATGTAGGTGAACCCGAACACGTACCAGGGGTTCACCGAATATCCCTGGTGACTCAGGGAGGAGGTCTGTCCCAGATCCTGGCTCGGCACGTACCCGATCGTGAGGCTGCCGCTCTTGACCGCGTCGAACTCCGCCGAGTCGGAGGTGAACGGCAGCTCCTCGAACGCCGAGATGGTGGGCTTGGTGGGCCCGGAGTACCTCTTGTTGGGGACCAGCTTGGCGTACCCTCCGGTCGTGAACGCGCTCAGCCTGAAGGGCCCGTCGACCACCTTCCAGAGAGGGTTGGTGGCGTAGGTGCTGAGGTCTTCCGACTGCAGGTTGAGGAACTGGGCGACCCCCAGGGCCCCGCTGCTGGCGGTCCCCGGGTCGACCGGGATGTACGAGTTGGCGGGCAGCCCCAAGGAGCTTGGAGCGACCTCCCTTGACGCGGCCGAGGTGTCGTAGTTCCCGACCGTCCCTGCGGCTGAGAGCCTGTCCCAGCTGGCCTGGGGCATGGTGTATATCTGGCTCAGCTCGTTGTCGAAGTACCAGGTCGGGTTGTAGGCGGCGTTGAGGTGGAAGACCACCGAGTAGGTGCCGCTGGCGGCGTAGCTCACCACGTTCTGGGGGAACCCGCCGAGCACGTCCCCTCCCCAACCCGGCCCCGGCGCGCTGTTGCTGCCAATCGCGGGCGACTGGGGGTCGGTCACGGCGCTGAGCAGATTCATCCAGAAGATGATGTCGCGCGCCGTGATCGGCTGACCGTTGGACCAGACCCAGTGCTTGAGGGTTACGGTCACCTCAGTGTTGCCGTGGGAGAACACCGGAGGATTGGCGACGCTGAGGGCCTCGTTCACGCCCGGCTTGCCCCGGTCACCGAACCAGTAGAGGGGCAGGTAGAGATTGGGGGTGAACTCTCCGATGTTGGCGAAGGTGAAGAAGGAGCTGCTCGCCATCGGATAGATGTAGTTCGGAGTTGACCCCGGTGACTCCGCAAAGGTGACGACACCACCCTTGGTGGTGCCGCTGGACGTGGCGGCGTTGGAGCACGCCGCAAGAAGGACGGCGGCCGACGCCGCCACGGCCACGGTCCTCAAGAAGCCGACGCCAGGCCAGCGAAGCTTTTGCACGAGATCCCCCCAAGAGCGTGTCTGCAGCCCAGCCGACCTGAGGGCCGCTGGCCACCGTGGGCAATGCTAGGGCCTCGCGCCGCCTCTGGCATCCCCCGTTGGGGTGATTGGGCCTTTCGGTCGCGGCACGGGACTGGGCGAGCCGACCCCACCAGTGGGGCGCGTCGAGCCCTACGACGCAGGCTAGGTCCAGACCTCCTTTGCGGGGAGTCTCCGGGGTGGCGGAGCCCGAGCGTGGAAAGCCGGCCCTCATGAGAGCACGTGAGCTGTTGCTCCACGCTCGCTCAACACCGCAGAGCGCGGCCAAGGGGACCACGGCGCTCCGGAAGCCGTGGCGGCGCACTCTCGTACCGGCAGCGCCACTCGGGGGCGGCGGTGGAGATGTCCCTGGTCCCACTTGGGCCACGGTGGCAGGAGGAAGTGGACATCAAGTGACCCGCAGAGACAGGGCTCGGCTCCCGGTCCCGGGTGGTGCCCGGTTGCGAAGTAGCTCCAGGCGCTCATCGACGCGTTCCCGGCCGTTTGGACCTTCCTCATCATGGTTGCCAGCTGCCGCAGCCAGGAGCGGGGGCTGCCCTTTGAGCCTGGGACGGTTGGTTTGGGCTCACCGGCCGGTCGCGTGATCCCGGGCCGGTCGCAAATCCGGCACCGCGCCTGCCCAACCTGGAACGCGCCCCGGAGGAAGAGGGCCAGCCGGACCGGCGGCAGGGCGCGTTTTCTCGAGGAGACCGCGGGACAACCGT
>DAHWNZ010000078.1:0-8766 GCA_027339635.1 Candidatus Dormiibacterota bacterium | reverse complement strand
TCGCTCGCTCGGCCTTGGCCACCAGGTCGCGGTAGAGCTGGTTGGACACCCCGGCGGCCTGCTTGACCATGTTGGCCTTGGCGTCGAAACCGAACACGAAGCGCACGCCGTCGGCGTCCCAGCGGTCGAACTCAGTGGTAAGGGAGAAGTCGGTGTCGCCCCGCAGCAAGATGTCTTTGAACCCGCCCTGGCGGCAGAGCGCGATCGCCTGGTCATAGAGGGGGATTACGCCCTCATGGGAGGGCCGGTTGGCGCCCCGGGAGGACAGGTACAGTGGCTCTTTGGTGTTGGCGAGGGAGACCACCAAGTCGGAGTAGCCCCAGGTGCCCTTGTAGGAGATGTCCATCCCCTGTTTGCACTCGCCGTCGGTTTCCACGATGGAGGCGTCCGCATCGATCCGGGCGACCTCCTCGAAGAAGGAGGCAGGCTGGGTGGCCCAGACCTTGAGGCGGGCGGCGTTGATCGCCGATTGGAGGTCCATGATGTGGCTCTCCTCGAATCTCCGGCAGAAGTCTCCCGCAGTGGTCGGGTCCGGCAGGGCGGGTACGCCCAGGGCGTCCAGGAACACCGCGTCATTGCGGCGCAGCTCGATGTCCTCCAGGCGCTGCCCGCCACAGAGGGCGTTGTAGGCAATGTTCAGCACGTGGTCGGACTCGTGGTAGGGGTTGTGGATCTTCAGCAGCTGGAGCGCGGAGTCGATCTCTTCGGCCAGGCCGGCACGCTTGACGACCTTGGTGATCATCCCCATGCCGCCTATGGGCGATCCCCTTGGTGCGCTCGGAGAACTCATAGGCGATGTTCGCGCGGCCGAGCAGCGGGCCGGCCATGTTCAGGGTGACTGCAGCCTCCAGCCGCCGCTGGATGGTGGCTGCTTCGCGTGCCAGTTTGCGGCGCGACCTCGCCTTGGACTCGTTCATGGCGCCTCCTGTCTGTCCGGATGGCCCACAGCCTTAGGATACTATGGTACCAGGACCTACGAGCCCAGAAACTTAAGGAGATGGAACAGGGATGGCAAGCGAAGCAGAAATCGCAGGGCGCATCAAGCGCATCAAGGCCGACCTGGCTCACCTGGGCGATCTGCGCCCCGGGAGCCTATCGCTGCAATACAACGTCTGTCGGACTCCCAACTGCCGTTGCAAGGCTGACCCTCCCCAGAAGCACGGCCCTTACTACCAGCTGAACTACACCCGGCATGGCAGGAGCCGCACCGAGTTGGTCCACCCCGAGCATCTCGACCAGGTCCGATCTCAGACCGAGAACTACCAGAAGCTCAAGCTCCTACTCGACCAGTGGATCGACGCCTCCATCGAGCTCGACCGGCTGCGGCGCTCTGGCAACCGCCCCGCTCCCCGCGACCGCCAGAACTCCTGAACGGACCTTCACCTCAAAACTCCCATACCCTACTCCCCGCCCACCCTCCGGCTGTTTCAGAATCCCCCAGAACGCAAGGCTTCCCTGCGCTCTCCCCGACCTACCCCTTGGCCCCTACGCTTGCTTTAGGGCTAATTGCCCAGATCGAGGATGTATCCGACCAGTGGCTTCTTCCCATAGAGATGGCGGCCGGTCACGACCAGAACGTCATTGGTCGGAATCGCACTGACGCTCTCCGCCACGGGGGGCACGCCGTGGCCCTCGAACTTCATGACCTTGGTATGAGCGGTCAGGTCCAGCGTCAGGCTCTTTCCATCGGGCTGCTTGATCACGACCGACCCGTGACCCACGCCGCCCGCGCTGGTCTGCGAGACCAAAGAGCCAATCGCCTTCGAGGGCGGGCATGCCCGCCGGCGTGCCTTGTGCGTGGTGGCGGCGGTGGACTTGCTTGTCGGCAGGGTGGCAGCCGGAGGCGTGGCCGCGGACACGGCGACCGCCCCTGCGATACCGGCCACAGCGGCTCCCCCGGCAAACGCCAGAGCCGTCAGGTATGACTTGCGCACGTTGGTAAACTCCTCCAGTGCCGATGGCGACTCCTGTGCCCGACGCCGATGGGCCCTCTGCTCTCGGATACTAGCCCGGGTCGCGGCACCTCACCTGAGGCACGCCTGAGAAGGTGCTCGGCTCACGCTTCCAGCGGCCACCCCTCCAAGGAAGAAGAGGGTGCCGCACCGAGCCCAGTGGGCCCTGGGCTGCCCGGGAGTGTCGACGTGGCCCTGGGTCGGGCGCTCTCGCTGGGCCTCCAGTGCTAGCGAGCGACGGTTAGGCAGGTGGCCAATAGTTTGGTTCGAACGCTGGGGAGACGAGGGTGTCCATTCAGGGGTAGCGGCGGTCGGGGGTGATCAGGCCGTGATAGGGGTGGGGAGCCAGGGTCGGCCCATGAGGGCAGCGCGGATGGCGGAGATGGCCCCGATGCCGTGATTGCAAGTGGTGACTAGGAGCGTGGGTCAGAACCTTCCCACAGGCGGGGTGAAGATGAGAACATTTGTACATGAGTCCGACTGTCCTGGGCGCTGACGCCGCGCCGGCGCGAAAATGAGCGCGGTTGTCCGTGACGTCGGTGTTTTTCTTGGGACTTGAGCCCGAGCTTTAGTCTGGCGCTGGGGTCTTGACCTTGCGGGTCGCGCACTGTGGCTTTGAGCACGCCGGTTAGATTGTCGTTTGCTGACCGGACCCCCGGACAACCGCGTAGTCGGTGGCTGGGTAGTGCGGGAGGTGATCAGTGGCGAAAGAACCAGAGACGATCGAGGACGCGGAGTACGAGCAGATCGTGGAGCGGGTCGCCGCGATTGACGTGGCCAAGGCATCGGGGATGGTCTGCATCCGAATGCCCCACCCATCTCGACCCGGCCGGCGGCTGAGTCGGGTGCAGGAGGTGCCGGCCACCACCAACGCAATCATCGAGCTCAGCGGGCGGCTCGTGGCAGAGCGGATCGAGAAGGTTTCCCTTGAGTCCACCTCCGACTACTGGCGGAGCTGGTTCTACCTGCTGGAAGCGGCTGGATTGGAGGTCGCGCTGGTCAACGCCCGAGACGTCAAGAACGCTCCGGGGCGGCCGAAGACGGACAAGCTGGACAGCGTGTGGCTGGCCAAGCTGACCGAGCGGGGGATGCTGCGGCCAAGCTTTGTCCCGCCCGCAGAGATCCGCCAGCTGCGGGACTACACGCGCCTGCGCGCCGACCTGACCCGAGATCGCACCCGCCACTGGCAGCGGCTGGAGAAGCTGTTGGAAGACGCGCTGATCAAGATCTCGTCGGTGGCCAGCACGCTCGACACCGCGTCGACCCGGGACATGCTCGAGGCGTTGATCGCGGGGGAACGTGACCCGAAGGTCCTGGCCAGCCTCGCCCGCGGACGCGTGCGGGTGAAGCACGCCGCATTGGTCGAGGCGTTGACCGGGAGCTTCGACAGCCATCACGCGGAGTTGTGCCGGATGCTGCTCGACCAGATCGACGCCCTCACCACCCAGATCGATCAGATCACCACGCGTCTCGAACAGCTGATCGCGGCGATTCCCGCAGCCCAAGGGATGGATGCCGACGGCTCGACCGGACCGGGAGCCGGTGCCGAGGAGGACGCCGCCATCCTCCCCGCCGTCGACCGCTTGGATGCGGTTACCGGGATCGGGAGGGTGAACGCCCAAGTCATCATCGCGGAGATCGGTCTGGACATGAGCCGGTTCCCGAGTCCCGGACACCTGGTGTCCTGGGCCAAGCTCTCTCCCCGTACTATCCAATCCGGGGCCCGGAGTCGGGGTGGAAGCACGGGCAAGGGCAATCCCTATCTCAAGGGGGCCCTGGGAGAGGCCGCTGCCATCGTCGGCCGCACCAACACCTTCCTCGGCGAACGCTACCGGCGCATCGTCCGTCGCCGTGGCAAGCTCAAGGCTCTCGTCGCCGTGGCCCGCAGCATCCTCGTCATCGTCTGGCAACTGCTCAGCCAGCGCGAGGCGCGCTTCCGTGATCTCGGGGCCGACTTCTACGCCAGCCGTACCCACAGGGACCGCCAGGCCCGCAACCACATTCGCCAGTTGGAGGCCCTCGGATTCACCGTCACCATCGCCAACGCTGCCTGAGGATTGCCACGACCGTCAGTGCACACCGTAGCTGTGGGCATCTCGCCAAGGGCTCTTTTTCCGGTTAGTCTCCCATGGCCCTGGCGGGCCGCCCGCTGGCGGGTGAAAATAGGGCTGCCATCCGGCGACATCGAGCTCTCCTTGGTGCCATGAGCCCGGCGACTAGTCGGATTGCGGGAGCCGAAGGCACCCCTGACTGTTGCTTCGAGCACGAGCCTTAGATTCTTTGGCAGGTCGGCTCCTCCGGATGGCGTTGTTGTCCACACCACGGAGGGAGCCCATGGACCAGATGGTGGACCGGTGCGCCGGTCTGGACGTGCACAAGGACACGGTGGTGGCCACCGTGCGGGTGCCCGGCGAGCAGGGCAAGCGGCATGAGGAGCTGCACACGTTCGGGACAACCACTCACGAGCTGCTGGCGCTCCGCGACTGGCTCAAGAGTTGGGAGGTCACCCTGGTCGGGATGGAGGCGACCGGGGTGTACTGGAAGGCGCCCTACTACATCCTCGAAGACGACTTCCAGTGCTGGCTGCTCAACGCCCGGCACATGCACAACGTCCCAGGGCGCAAGACCGATGTCGCCGACTCGGCCTGAATCGCCCAGTTGATCGAGCATGGCCTGGTCCGCCCCAGCTTCGTGCCCCCCAAGCCGATCCGGGACCTCCGCGACCTCACCCGGTACCGCAAAGTGCAGATCGAGGAGCGCGGACGGGAGGCTCAGCGTCTCGACCGGGTCCTGCAAGATGCCGGCCTCAAGCTCTCCTCGGTGGCCACCGACATCCTGGGCGTCTCCGGCCGGGCCATGCTCGACGCCCTGGTCAGCGGCACCCAGGACGCTGACGTGCTCGCCGACCTGGCTAGGGGCCGCCTGCGCAGCAAGATCCCCCAGCTTCGCGAGGCGCTGGCCGGGCGCTTCCGCCCCCACCACGCCCTCATCGTCGGTGAGATCCTGGCCAAGCTCGATTACCTCGACGAGATGATCGGTCGGCTCTCGGAGGAGGTCGGGAGGCTGGTCGACCCTTTCGCCTTAGGGCCAGCAGGAACTGACCACTAGCGGCCACCAAACCAGCCCCGGAAGGCCAATGGGCAGCCGGCGCGGTCCGGCTCCCCGATACCCCGCCATCAAGAAGGCCGCCTGATACTCTCCCCGAGGGTAAATCGCTAGCTCAGGTTGGACCCCTGAGCATCGTGCAGCAGGGCTCGACGAGGGCTCTCGCGTTGGGTGGACGCGGAGCGGCCCGCCATCTGGGCAGCGCCCAAGGTGTGCCTCCGGGGACGCCGGCAGCGCTTCCCCTCCCACTGGAGGAGGCCGACTTCAGGGTCTGCTGTAATTCAGCCTCGCGGACCGGTGGCCACTCTTACGGCTGCGCCCACTGGAGGAGATCCGGCCGCGGCTGTGGGTAGGGGACCGGGCCTTCCTAGGAGGTACCCCTGCCCGTAACCCACTCCTAGTCGACGCAGGGTGTCGAGTTCAGCCTCAGTCTCGACCCCCTCGGCAACGATCACTGCGCCCGTTGCTGCGGCGAAACTCACCAATGCGGTGGCCAGGGCACTGCGGGGCGGACTGGTGTCGATACACCGAGTGAGGCCGACGTCCAGCTTGATGATCTCCGGTGCGAGCTTGAGGATGTGATCGAAGCCAGCCACCCCGGACCCGGCATCGTCCACCGCCAAGCGCACTCCGCGCTCTCGCAGCGGAGCTAGGTTGGCACCGATCTGCTCGTAGCTGGCCACGGTGGCGTGCTCGGTGATCTCCAGTACCAGTCGGGTTGTGTCGACCGTGGCCAGGGCCCGGGACACTCTCGGTGAGCACGCCGTCGCAGCCGAAACATTCAGAGACAGGTAGGCGCCTCCAGGCAACCTGTCCAACTCACCCAGACCAGCCCTGACGGCGGCCATCTCGAGCTCGACGCCGAGGCCCACCTCGGCGGCCTCGGCGAACCACGCGTCCGGGGGCCGGTGTGGTGCTGCGTGGATGCGAGCCAGCGCTTCGAAGCCGACCACGGCGCGATCTGACAGCGTCATGATTGGCTGGAAGACCATGGACATTTGGTCGGCCTGAAGTAATGGCCGCACCCGTGCCTCCAGCATTCGCCGACGCCCTGAGGCCTCCAGGTCACGTTCGAGTTCCGCCTGGACCACGGTTACCAAGAACTCCAAGAACCGTGCGTCCCTGGCGCCCAGGCTGTAATCGGCGCCATGACCGATCCCGCACAGTACCCCGTAGAGGCCACCTCCGGGCAGGTGGACCGGAACCCCCACGTATCGACCGATCCTTCCTGCCTCGGTGATGGGGAGGTTGGCCAGCTCCGGCTCGGCACTGGAGTCAGGCACAACCATTCCGATCCGGCCCGAGATCATCGCATCGCAGTAGGTCTGGGAACGGGCCATGGCTTCGCCTTCCGTCAGCCCGAACGAGGGGCTATCGCCCACTACCACCTGAAAGATCTCCTGATCCTCCGTGAGCTGGCCGAGAAACGCCACATCCATGTCCAAGAGGTCGCGCGCGGAATCCAGAACCTTGCGGATGAGGGCGGGGGTCTCGACGGAACCGTCGGCCGCCAGGGTGGCCGACGGTTCCGTCGCCCCGGGCTCGCCGCCGGCAGACTTCCCTGTCACGATGTTTCGCCAAATTCACTGTGAACTCTGATCAGGCCACGCTGCCACACCCGGCCCCGCTCGGCGATGGCCGCCGCGTCACTATCCTGTAACGCGATGGTGGTGGCGGCAACGTGTCGACCTGCTTGGGGCTCATCTGTGACAACTGTCGAAAGCGGGGGGCGTCGCGGGCGTCCCCTTCGAACCGTGGTGTGCGGTCTCGACGGTGGGGCCCCGCGCCGTCTGCCCATACGACCGACCGATCCCACAGCACCGGGATCGGTTCACATTCGCCCAACAGCGGGCGCGTGATCTGGCCGGTGATGCGCCGCCTTCTCCCGAAACATGGCGTCATCGGCCCGCTTCACTAGATGATCGACTGACTCCACACCATCCCAGACGGCCACACCGCAAGCGAACGCGACGTCGACCGAGGCTGCGGCAGCGCGCAGCCGGTCAACCACCCGTTCGATGCCGCCAAGCGACGTCCCGACCGCGACAACCCCGAACTCGTCTCCGCCCAAGCGGGCCAGCAGGTCGCCACTCTGGCGCATGACTGGCCGCCATGAAAGGGCCAGGGTCTGAAGCAACCTGTCCCCCGCTTCATGCCCCGTTGTGTCGTTCACCTGCTTGAACGAGTCGAGGTCGAGGACAGCCACCCCCAGCCCCAGGCCAGTTCGCTTGGCCCGCACCATCTCGGTCGCAAGGTGTTCCTCCCAGGCTCTGCGATTGGCCAGTTGGGTCAGCGGGTCCTGGTTTGACAGCTGCCGAAGCTCTACCACCAACGACCGGATCGTGACGCTGGCGAGGGTGGACGTCCCCACGATCGCGGCCCAGACCACTACGGGGCTCCCGATTGGCGACTGGAGCTTGACTGCCACCCCGACGGCAACGGCGATCGCCGCCAGATGGGCGAGCAACCCCTTCGCCGAGTAGAAGAGGGCGGCGTAGATGGCGACAAAGATGTAGAGGAGGCTGAAGCCTGAGTCTGGGGCGACAGCTGCCACGGCGGTGATCGTGACGGTCGCCAGCCCAGTGGTTGCATGCAGAAGCCACCCTGGCGGGCGCTCTCCGGTCCACAGCAGAGTCCCAATCGCGATAGCCGCGACCGGGACCATCGCCACGAGCGCGGCATTGACTTGACCGCGCAAGTGCTCCAGGGGAATGGCGGACAGGACCGCCAGGGTGCCCCCTGTCCAAAAGACCACGGCAGCGGAACGCGGCTCGCGCAGGGCCGCGTTTGCCCGCCGGATCAAATCGGGGGCGAACTGAAGCATGAGGTCGCCGGCAAGACGGTGAGCCTGACAGATAATCTTGCCTGGGCGGATCCGACGGGCGTCGGGCAGCTCTCAGGAAGCCAAGCCGCAGGCTCTTGCCCCCCATCGGCCAACGTCATGCGCGCCCCTACGGCGACCAGAGCCAGCCCCGGTCGCCTCCTGTCCTGGCACGAAAAGCCCTGATCCATCGTGGGGCAGTATGCACGGAGCTGCCGCATCTCAGGTGCAACGCCCAGGTGACAGGTCACGAGTTGCGGGCCCCTCACGCACTCACTGAGGGCAGACTCTGAACCACCTACTTCTACGGAGGGCGCCACGCGGCGGCCCCCGTGTCGATCCCTCCGCTCCGAGTCCGGCTCGCCGATGAGCTAACGGGAAACCTCGATGAGGGCACGAGATCTGAGATCATGGGGCTGCCGGAGACGGTGCGGGCCAACCGGGAGCTGACTCTGGTGATCGCGCCCCACGACTCGACGGTCGCCGGCCGGGCTCCCCGCACCGCCATGGTCAATCGTGGCCAGCTCAGCGTGAGGGAGAACTCGGCCCTGAGCCGAGGCTTGGAGGAGAGCGCATGACGGTGTCGGAGCTGGGGCGTCCCCCGCTGATGGAGGACGCAGAGCCGGCGGACGAGGTGCTGCCGTCCTCGTCCGCTCCTCCCCGGCAAGGATCCCGGCCGGCCCTGGTGCGTCGAGTCCTGCGCTACCTGGGGACCTCGATCGCCTCCACCATCGCCAGCGAGGTGACGCTGCTGCTCCTGTTCGGCCTGCACCTCACCACCGCGGCGGTGGCGGCACGGTTCTCCTCCAGCATGGGATTCGGGATGCCGTTCGGGAACGTGCCATCGGGTGGGAAGTTGACCTTGATGAACTCGAAGGGCAGATACGG
>DAHWNZ010000077.1:0-9040 GCA_027339635.1 Candidatus Dormiibacterota bacterium | reverse complement strand
GTCGTCGCGGATCATAGAGCGGCGGTCGCCAGCTGCGAGGCTTTCGGGGTGCCCACCCTGATCCTCGACGGGGGCCGCGGGCCCGGCGCGTTCGGACCCGTGATCACCGAGGTGCCCGATGATGACGAGGCGGTGGAGCTGCTGCGCGATGTGGTGCGGATGGTGAGGAGGCCGTACCTGTTCGAGCTGAAGCGCGAGCGCGAGGGACATCCCCCTCAGCTCTGAGCTCGACCATCGACAGCACCGGACAAGTGTGATAGTTTGTCTGGTGGCAGATTCGACGAGCCCTGGAGTTGTCGCATGTTCGACCGCTGGCCCACCTTCCCCAACCCGGTCAATGACGTAGCGAGCCGCGTGGTGGCGGCCGGAGTGCTTGCCCTGGCCCTCACCGCGATCATCGGCCAGCTGCCGTGGCTGAGCGCGGTTCTCGCCTATGGCTTTTTGGCGCGGGTCACCAGCGGACCGACCTTCAGCCCACTCGGCCAGATCGCGACCCGCCTGGTCGCGCCCCGGGTCACCTCCTCGCCGCGGCTCGTCCCCGGGCCTCCGAAGCGCTTTGCTCAGGGGATCGGGGCAACACTGACTGTGCTCGCGACCCTCCTCTACTTTGGCTGGCACCTGGAGGTGGCCACGTACACCGTGCTCGGGGTGCTGGCACTGGCGGCCGGTCTCGAGGCGGGACTGGGCCTGTGTATCGGCTGCCGCCTCTTCGCGGCGCTGATGAGCGCCGGATTCATCCCCCCGCAGGTGTGCGAGGCCTGCGCCAATCTGGGCGCCCAGCGCCCGCCTGCCTGACCCGGACTAAGCCATCGGCTGCGTGCTCGCTGCCGCCACTGCGGCCACAGCCCGGATGGTGAACTCGGCGGCATCCGACGACGATAGCCTCTCCCGCGGCGGGGCGAGATGGTGACTGCAGCAGCAATTCGATCCGCCGCCAGCTGGATGCCGCCGGTCCCAGGCGGCGCCCCTGCAGCTCGGCGTCAGGTAACAGCCGGGAAGAGGGCTGGGACGGATGCGGTCGGTGCCGGCCCGCAGTCCTCATTCCGCCCGGCACTTGGAGCGCTGAGCCGTCCGTGAGCCGCGCGCAAGTCGTCGAGCGACTCAGGCGGGCTGGGTGTGTGTTTCCCGAAGCGGAGGCGGAGCAACTGCTGCGAAGGGCCCGGGCGGACCTCCAACTCCTGGAGCAGCTGGTATGCCGGCGGGAGAGCGGGGAGCCGCTGGCGTGGATCACGGGCTCGGTCTCTTTCTGCGGCCTGGACGTGAAGATCGCACCAAACGTCTATGTGCCTCGAGCGCACAGCGAGCCTCTGGCACGCCTTGCGGCCGCACTGCTTCCACGGCACGGCCGCGCCATCGACCTCGGCACCGGCAGCGGCGCGGTCGCGATGGTGATGCTGAGGGCGCACCCGCAGGCGGCCGTGATTGGGATCGACCGTGATCCGGCGGCCGCCGCATGCGCCCGCAGCAATGGAGTGACCGTCGTCGAAGGGGATATGTTCGGACCGGCCCCCTCCGGCTGGCGCAACCGCGTCGATGTCATCACCGCGGTGCTTCCCTACGTGCCCACCCCGGAGATGGCGTACCTCCCCCACGATGTGGCCCAATTCGAGCCGAGGGGCGCACTCGATGGCGGGCCCAACGGGCTTCGGCTGGTCGAGGGCGCGTGCGCCGCAGCTCCCACCTGGCTGCGCCCCGGCGGCCACCTGCTCCTGGAGCTCGGTGGAGGTCAGCTCGGCCACCTGAGTCCGCTCCTATCGGCTCTCGGCCTTGACGTCGTCGCAACGCTGAGAGACGAGGATCGAGATCTACGCGGTCTGCACGCGGTGTTCAGCCCAACCACCTCCTGAGCGGTCCCCACAAAGCTCCCTCGTCGCTGGGAGTTCGGATGGCAAGAGAATCCTGGACCCGGACCTCAACCGGCATGGTTGGGCGAGACCGCAGGCGCTGGGGCGACCACCGCCGCGCCGTCGCGACCGCTCCTGGTCGGTCGAGCCCGTGGCCGGCCCATCGCGACTCCCACCAGCATCACCACCCCGCCCAGCAGCTGCAGGGGAAGGATGGGCTCACCCACGATCACCAGCGCCGCCACCAGGGCCAGGAACGGCTGGAGGTAGCTGTAGATGGCGGTCCTGGCCGGACCGAGGCGGCTGACCCCGGGCAGGTACATCCAGGTGGTCAGCGCCACCGCCCCCAGCGCGCTGTACGCGAGCAACCCCAGCCAACCGACCGTTGGATGAGGAGGTTGGGCCAACGCCTGGGCGGCCCCGAAGGGCACCAGCATGGCCGCCCCCAGCAGGGATATCAGAGCGGCGAGTGTGAGCGGTGGGAGTCGGCCCAACAGGCGGGGCAGAAGCAGCAGGTAGGCCGCCCAGCTGATCGGGTTGCCGAGAGCGACTACGATGCCGAACCAGCTCGACCAGTCGGCGGCCCCGGCCCCGACCACCAGGAACAGGCCCGCGAACCCTATCGTCAGCCCGACCCAGACCCGGGCGCGGAAGCGCTGCCGATGACGATATGCGACCCAGAGGGCGACCAACAGCGGCGTGGTGCCCGAGATCATGGCGACGTTGTCGGCGTTGGTCAGGGCCAAAGACCCGGTGAAGCTCGACTGGTTGATTAGCACCCCGAACAGCGCCAGCACGGCGACCAGCCGCCATTGCCCCCGCGACAGCCTCGGCAGAGGGCCGTCAATCCAGCGCGCCAGACCGAGCAGAGCCACGCCGCCGACCAGATACCGGATCGCCGAATAGGTCAGGGGGCCACTCTGGTGCAGCGCCAGTTTCACCGCCACCACATTGACGCTCCAGATGGCGGTCGCACCCAGCACCAGCAGGTCGCCAGACCCGAAGTCCCGGGTGACCGCGCCGGGACGGAACCGATGCTGAATGCTCACACAATCAAGGTAGTGGGACCGGGGGCTGCGCCGGGACAGTGGGCCTTGGGAGCCGCTTCCGCCACCCTGTGCAAACCCGCGGGAGGCGGAACCGGCTCACCCCTGGCCGCGGTGCCGGACCGGTCAAGGATGCATCCCCATCGCGCTTCGGCAGGTTGCTGGGAAGGTGATCACCAATCCTGGTACCAACGGCGCGCCCGGGCCGGCAGCGGCCCTCTGGCACAGGGATCAGCATGGGGTGCCGTCGGCCCCGGCGTCCCCGATGCGGGAGGCGTTCGGCCCGGGAGCAGGGGTCTTCCCGAACCTGCCGCGGGCCGATCCCGGACCAGGCGGCGCACTCTATCGGTGTCCCGACGCTCCCAGCGAGGCAACAGCAGCCGGCCATGACCTGTGGCATGGGCGAGTGCGCCGGCTCGAGCGCGGCGCTCTGCCCCTGGCCGGGAACACGATCAGAGATGGATGCTGTGGAGATCCAGCGCCAACAGCACCAAGACGAAGACGATCACGAACAGATAGAGCGCCGTCATCGACCAGCGCCGGGGGTCGTCGGCGCGCCAGAAGGCACGAATCGCCCGTACGTCGAACACGAGGGCGACCGCTGAAAGGAAGACCCCCACCACCGGCCCTGCCCCCGCCAGGGCCCCGATCGTGGGCAACAGGAAGGGCATCACCATGTAGGTGAAGATGCAGCGCATCGCCGACAGAGCCAGGGAGAGACTGAAGACCCTCTCGACCTCGGCATCGCTGGGGCGGGGGTCCGCCTCGGTTATGAAGAGCAACCTGCGCACGGCGCACTCCGCCTGGGTACGATCGCGAACCGAAGTCGGGGCCGCGCCTGTCTGGTCCACTCCCAGAGGCTACGTCGCCCATCATCACCCTGTCCAGCCGAAGCTTCGCGCAGGATCGGACCGGCGGCACACCCGGGTCCAGGCATGCGGGGCGGACTCTCTGCGTCACTACCACCCGGCCGCGCCGACCGTGTCGAGTTCGCCCGAGAGCCGGCGCGGTAAGGCCGTCCCCACGAGGCTCAAGTTCCAGGGGCCGTTCTAACGACGCCCGTATCAGGGCCAAGCGCGTGATCGCGCGCGCTGGCTCCTGAGCGAGCGCCGCCGGAACATCACGGGCAGAAAGGCCGTTACCCATGAGTGCGCCGTGCCCTGCCCCTCATATTGCTCACCGTTCTGGCCCTCGTCCTGAGCGCCTGCGCCTCGCCAGGGCTTCACCCATTGCCGACCTCCAGCGCACTTCCCTCGCCAACGAGCTCTGGCCCACTCCGAAGGCCGACTCCTCGCCGAACAACCCTGGCTGTTCCCTCGGCGACCTGGCGCATCAACGCGTGAGCATCGCCTTCGTCAGTGGCGAGCTAGGGCTGGTCTCGCTCGACCATGAGTCAGCCGCTGGCGTCCCCGGGGGCCTCATTCAGCGTACAGCGAATGGAGGTCAAACCTGGCAGACGGTGTACGTGACTGACCATCTCTCCATCCACCAGGTCACCTGGACCTCGGCCGACACGGCGGTCGCGGCCACCGCCTCGGGGCTGCTGGTGACCAGAAACCAAGGCGCTTCCTGGACATTGGTCCCTGGTCTGCCTGTGTGCAGCGTTCAGGCGCCATCTCCCGGGACCGCCTACGCGGTCACCAGCGCGGGCCTCTACAGCATCTCCGAGCCCAGCATGCGGCTCACGCGGGTCGCCACTCCGCTGCCCGTGGCAGGCGTCCACTTCGTGAACCGGAAGCTGGGCTGGTTGGCCGGTCCCTCCGGCATCGCCATGACAGCGAACGGGGGCGGGACCTGGCACATCCAACTTCGGTTCAAACATCCCTTCTACCAGGGTTGGGATGCATCGCTGGCAACGGAGAGTGGCAGCCATCTGGTAGCGACCTACGCTGGCGGAACTGTCAGTGGCAACCCGGCCATCGATATCTACGGGAGTGCGAACGGGGGACACAGCTGGACCCTGGAGGAAGGGGGTGGCTACGTCCCGGTACCTACCGGCCAGGTGCCGGTTGGGGGCGTAGACCAAGCGGGGGCCACCGACGGCCAAGTGGTCGCTATCGCGCCCAACAGGACGCTGTTGCTGGGAACGACCGAAGAGTCGAAACCGTCTACTCAAGCCTCGGCTCCCAGCCTCTGCGAAACGAGCAACGTCGGTCGCAACTGGATATGCCGGCGGTTTCCATTCTTGGAGTGGCAGAACGCGACCTTCGATGCGGGCTACGATGGTGAGATAAGTGCCGTCCGGAGCCAATGGTGGCTCGCGGTGGTGGACGGGGATCAGCTCGTGATCGCGAGCGGCGCCCACCAGGGAGCTGACTGGCAGGTAGTTGAGCGGATTCCACTGTCCCAGCGACCTCAGCTGAGCCGGTGACGAGACTGGACATTGGTCAGCCCCAGAGGCTGCCCCAGAACCGTCTGTGTCAATATTAGGATGAGGCAGACGTCCAACCTGAATATCTGAGTTGACAGAGGCCAGCGATCACCAGCCGAATGGTGCAACCTGTCCAACAGCCATTTCCCTGTTCCCCGCCGCCGAGAACTCTCTAGTGAAGGCGCAGGCCGCTGTCTGGGACAGGACCGCTATGGATCCAACGTTGCCAGAATGGTCGAATTGGGCGATCACATCAAGGTAGAGCCTCTGATAAGCAGGCGGTTCACCCTGGTCCCGCTGAGCGTGAACCACGCCCAAGAGATGGCGCCCATCCTGGGGGACCCCTCGATTTATGAGTTCATCGGCGGCGCGCCAATGACGGCGGGACAGGTCAAGTCCCGTTACAAGCGGCTTCAAGCGGGATCACCGGACCCGCGCGAGACATGGCTCAACTGGGTGCTGCGATCGCGGGACCAGCGCGCCTTGATTGGCACAATCCAGGTCACGGTCTGGCCGGACCAGGGCCGGGCCGAGATCGCCTGGATCATCGGCGCGGCCTGGCAAGGGCAAGGGATCGCCAGCGAGGGCGCCGCGCAGGTAGTCGAATGGCTAAGGAGCCGCGGGATCCGCGCGGTTATCGCCCACATCCACCCGGATCATGGCGCCTCCCAAGCGGTGGCCAGACACGTCGGGCTCGCGCCCACGGTGAAGGTGGTTGACGGCGAGGTCGAGTGGCGGGCCGACCTCGCGTGAAGGATTGTGGCACCTCCCCACAGCCCCCGGCCGAGTATGTCCAGTCTCGGGCCGACCACCTCGGCCGGATACTAGTCCGTGACGTGGCCGCCTCCGCTGGGACTCGCCGGGACCTGCTTCGTGGGCTTCGTCTCGGCATCACGGCGGCCCCCCAGCGGATCGGCTCCAATCCCGGCCAGCGTCAGCACCGGGCGGCCGCGGCTAAACTCAGCAGCACACCACCGAGAGCGTCGCGTCCAGCCGACGGATGCCCTGTGGGTCACTGGTGACGACGATCGCGCGGAGCCGGCGGGCCAGCAGCGCCACGCTCGAGTCGACAGTATCTGCGGTGTCAGTCAACCCACATAGGGCGCCAGTGGCTTGCGCCTCGGCAAGGTCAAGGGAGGTTACAGCAATGCTGCTGGACTCGATCAGGCGAGCCAGCCGCACTTGTCGGCCGCCATCCCGCCAAACCTGGGCGACCACCCCCGCGGGGACGTGAAGCACCCGGTCGTGCTCAACTGCCAGCTCCACCAGGCGGAGCATGAGCCGGTCGGCGCGCTCGAACGCGATCAAACTGCCGGCGTCGAGGACTACAGGCCGAGGACTTGACGAGCCCATTCATCCTCTGCTGAGGTGGCCGGCCCAGCTTCAGCCCGCATCTCCGCCAAGAGGTCCGCGAGCCCTTGGCGCCTCACCTTCTCTTCCATGGCTTGGTCGACCCAAGCGCTCAGCGAGGGCGCGTGACCATGGGCGACTGCCTGCCCCGCAGCCGCCAGAACCTCTGGTCGAACTGTGATGGTCACCCTGGCTCTCTGCATACGATCATCATACTGGCCATGGACCGTCATCGGCTACCCGCCTTGCATCCCGTCCACCCAGCTTTCCGGGCTCCCCCAGGTGCCCTACGCACTCCCTTCGTCTTCCAGATCACCAGCAGGGGAGATGATGGCGCCCATCACCTGGGCTGTCTCGCGCTGCATGGTCTGGGTGAGGTGGGAGTAGCGGTTCAGCGTTATCGCCACCCTCGTATGCCCGAGCATCTTGGCGGCGATCTTGGGGTGCACCCCGCCACCCAGGAGCAGGATAGCCGCAGTGTGGCAGAGATCGTGGAACCTCACAGTCGGAAACCGGCCCGGCGCAGCATGAGACCGAAGTGGCGCCGGATCAGGCGGACTCCTTCAGGCGGAACGACTGGCATCCTTGGCCGGAATTCGCAACTGGCTCCGGCTGACCCGAGAGGGTGGGGACCTCATCCGCTCCGAGATATCGGCCCAGAGTTTGGTGTCTCGGCCATCGGTGACTGGTGCACTCGGTCCAGCTCCCGGATCAGCGGCATCGACCCGGGCTCACCTTGGCAGAACGCCTTCGAGGAGACCATCCATGGCAATGGTCGCGACGAGCCCTTCGCTCGGGAGATCTTCAATTCCATCCTGGCGTCCTGGGGCCTCTACGCGGACTGGTGCCGCGACTACGATCGTCACCGCCCCCATCGCTCCTTGGGACGACCGACCCCAAAGAGTGGAGGCTGGGGGCCATTTTGATCTCAAATCTGCTGGAGGCGACTCCGGGAATCGAACCCGGGATCGCGGTTTTGCAGTTCGGGAACGGTTGTTCGCCAGCGTCCGTAGACGTCCATCTCGAACTCAGATCTGAGGCCTTCGGGCCGCCACCGGCCGCTGACGTCCACCACAGTTCGCCCGCGTTGCCGTCAGTGATGCCGTCAGACCTGGACCCCGGCTCACCCGGACGGTGGGCGCCACGCGACTGGTCCCTGGAGAACGGTACCTGCAGGGCTACGACGCCCCGGCTGGGATCCTCAGTGTCATTTGGTTGTCGCCGCCCAGTGGTCAGTCCGCTGGCGCCTGATCGCGCCGCGACCAGGGCCAGCGCCAGGATAGGTCTGGTGCGCCTCTCGATCTCCGCGAAGGGCGATGCGCTGAACGCAACGTAGTGCCGGACCTCGCGCTCACAGTGCTCTTGGCTTCCACGCGGCTCGTCATCTACTCATAACCCTGGTCAAGCCCTGACCAGCGAAGCTGTTGTGCCTGCCCCCAGCGATCTGGCCCGTCCCTTCCTGGACGCCGAGTGCCCTGTGCGAGCCGCCCCCGAAGATGCACACGCTGCGGACGGTGGGGCGTCGAGGGCTGCGGCGACTTCATCCTCCCCGCCGGTCTCAGGACCGCGGTAGGTGCCGAAAGTGGAGCCACCCACGTCGGCGTTGTGGGGATGAAAGCTGCGCCGGCCGTGGTATCGTTCCTCCACCTCCGGGATGCGCTCGGGGTCCCGGAGCCGTGGCGCCACCATGTTGCGCGGCCACGAATGTGCCCGAGGGAGGGCGAGGATGTCCGGGTCCATCTTCAGCGGCAACTCTGGGATGACGTCGTTGCGCGGATCTCGTCAGACCCGCTGGTGGCGACCCGCGGCAGTTCTCGGAGCAGCCGCAGTGCTGGCCGGCATCGCGGGGGGAGGCCACGGCCCACTGATCCAGACTGTCTCCGCCCAGACCACTGCCGCCAACCTGGTCGTGAGCGTGGGCTATGCGGATAACCTGAGGCCCAACCCGCTGTTCCCCAGCCCCTGGGCCGGGTCTCCCAACACCACCTTCGTCGGCCAGGGCCCCACCTACGACAGCGGGACCCTACTGCTCCAGGACACCTCGAGCACTGCGATCAGCGTGAGTGACGTGTCGGTACAAGTGGGCACATCCACCTTCGACCTTTGGGGCAGCAGCCTGACGGTACCGGCCAATGGCAACCTGATCCTGGCCCAGACCAGCGGCTCGCAGAACTTCGACACCTCGGATGCGGGCGGGGTCTCGAACTGCACCCCGGACGGGGTCACGCCCACGGTCGCGATCACCATCGGTGGAACCGCGTACCAGTACACGGACACCCAGCGGATCCTCAATACTGGTGGTGTCGACACGGGCGGGACCGCATGTGGCACCCACAACGAGTCCCACCCCTGGGCCGTGATCGGCTCCCAGCAGCTGGCCGCCTCCACCGAGTTCGGCAGTGGCAACCTGGTGGCTCCCCAGATCCGGC
>DAHWNZ010000076.1:0-9648 GCA_027339635.1 Candidatus Dormiibacterota bacterium | reverse complement strand
TAAGTTCATCTCCGCTTACTATAGCTCATCGTACGAGCAACTGTTCGCAACCCCCGGCGGTTCCGATGGCAGTGCGGCTCGGCCGCTTCCGGCGAGAGGGCACGGGCCGCCGGAGCTGCGGCCGGAACGGCCCTGCGTCGGACCGCTGTCCGGATCGGAGAGCCGTCCGGGACCTCTCGCAGCTGCCTACCTCACCCTTCTCGCCCTGATGATGGCCGCCGCGGCATGCTCGTGGACGCGATGGGTTTCCACCACCTCCACCTCGCCGAACCCCGCGGCGTCGAGCGCCTCCAGATATTGGTCCTTGGTCAGGGCTCCTGCCACGCAGCCGGTCATCAGCTCCATGTCAGAGCGAGTGCCCTGGTCCATGTCTGGGTCAGCCACCACGTCGGAGACGGCCAGGCGTCCAGAGCGGCGGAGCACCCTGGCCGCCTCTCGCAACACGACCTGCTTATCCGCCGCCAGGTTGATCACGCAGTTGGAGATCACCACGTCCACCGACTCATCCTCCAGCGGGAGAGCCTCCAGGTATCCCTCCAGGAATTCGACGTTGGTGACCCCTGCCACGGAGGCGTTGCGCCGCGCCAACTCCAGCATCTCCTGGGTCATGTCGATCCCAATCGCCTTACCGGTGGGGCCCACCCGGCGGGCCGATATCAGGACGTCGGCTCCAGCGCCGGAGCCAAGGTCCAGGACCACCTCTCCCTCCCGGAGATCCGCCACCGCCGTCGGTACCCCGCAGCCCAGCGAAGCCTGGAGGGGTGCCCCCAGGTGGCCCTCCTCCTTGTCGGCGTACAGGGAAGCCCCGAACACCTCTGCTCCACTCGCGTCCAGGAGCAGAGCGGGGTCTTGGGCGCAGCAGGCGCAGCCATCAGCTTGGCGAAATGCAGATTCCTCGGTCGCGAATTGGCGGGCTGCGTTCGCGTAGCGCGTTCTCACGCGCTCCCTCAGCTCGGCTTCCTCTGGCATCGGCGCTCACCCCATATGTGTGTCATCGTTGGACGCAGCGCAAACCGGCCCCGGGCCGGACCCTGGCCGGTTATCGTACTTCGACGATCATACGCGCCTATCGGGGCCGTGGTTACCTTGGCATGAGACCACCTGCGCAGCCCTTGAGAAGACCCCAAGGGCCTCGGAGTCGAAGAGGACGAACTCGACAGTGCGGAGCTTCCCGCGTCGGGCCAGGGCGGCGCGGGCCTCCTCCAGGGCGAGTGGTGCGGCTAGCGCGATCGGGTACCCGAAGGCCCCCGTGCTCAACGATGGACTGGCGACCGACCGGCAGCCGAGTTGCTCCGCCAGCGAGAAGGCGTGGCGGTAGGCACCCAGCAGGAGGTCAGGCTCTCCTCGGTCGCCGCCTCGCCAGACGGGTCCGACAGCATGGATCAGGAAGCGGACCGGAATACAGAAAGCATCGGTCACGACGGCGCGGCCCGGCGGACATCCATCTGGATGGCTGCGGCGCAGGGCCGCCTGGAGGGCTGGTCCCGCGGCGAGATGAAGGGCCCCGTCGACTCCGCCACCTCGCTCCAACCGCGAGTTGGCGGCATTGATGATGGCGTCGCAACGGGACTCGACGATGTTCCCACGCCGCAGGACCAGCCCTCGCACCTGCCGCTCCGACCCGGCCCTCCTACAGTCGCAGCATGCCGGTCAGGGCGAGGCCGGCCAGCGTCTTGGCGTCCCGCAGCTGACCGTCCCTGGCCAGGGCCGCGATCTCCTCCGGCGCGAATAGTCTGGCCTCCAGCACCTCGTCGGGGTCCAGGTGGTGTCCTTCCACCGGGGTCAACCCGGTCGCCCGGAAGTACCAGAGCAGTTCCGTGCTGTAGCCGGGCGCCAGAAATGTCGCCCCGACCCCGAGCCACGCCTCCGCGCCGAACCCGGTCTCCTCCGCCAGTTCTCGCCGGGCTGTCTCGAGGGCCGACTCCCCCTCCTCCCGACCTCCGGCGGGGATCTCCCAGAGAAGCTCCCCCGCCGGGTGCCGGTACTGCCGCACCAGCAACACCGACCCATCGTCTGAGATCGCCACCACCCCCACCCCTCCGGGATGATGGACCACTTCCCGGCGCGCCTCGACCCCAGAGCTCACACGAACCAGATCGACGGTCAGCCTAAGCAGGCTTCCTGAGAAGTGCTCCTCAGACTCGAGCAGAAGGTCAGGGCTCAGCTCTTCTGGTTCCACTGCGCCTCTGAGCATAAGCGCCACGGCCGTGGTGGGTATTATTGCCGCCATGTCCTTGAGTGCAGCCCCCTGCAACCCCTACGAGGTGACCGCTCTGCAGATCGCCGCGGCCAGGGCTCAGGATGCCTTCCGATCCCGCCACCGGCGCCCGCTGCGGCAAAGGCTGGCGACCTCAGATGAGCTAATCGACTGGGTGGAACGCTGCCGCCTGCAGTCCCTCCGCCTGGTCCCATCGGCGCTCTGGCAACATGCCGTCTTCCTCACCGCAACCGTGGACCCCGCGCTCCGCCAGCGCCTGGGCCGTGACCGCCGGCCCGATCACGTGAGCGAGATCCTCTTCGACTGTCAGGCTCGCATCCTAGATCAGATACGCTCCGACCGCAATCGTGGAAGAGCACCTGTCATCTCCCTCTTCGCGCCCCGCTGAGCCCGCGCCGGGACCCGGCGCGCCCTGGTCGATCACCGTCGCCGGGACAATCGGGTTCGACGACCTCACCACTCCCGCCGGAAGCGTCGCCCATGCGCCCGGCGGTTCCGCTCTCTACTTCACCCTGGCGTCCCTTGGGCTGTGCCACCCACGTCCGGTCTGTGCTGTGGGTTCGGATGGGCGGCAGCTCCTCGACCTCCTGGTCCAAGTGGGGGTGGACACCGACGGGGTGGAGTCGATGGCGGGACCAAGCTACCGCTGGAGCGTTGTTCACGGGGTCGGTCCCGTCCCCGAGTCCGAGGTCCAGGACTTCGGCGTGTACTCCGAATGGCTGCCCCGGGTGCCGCAGACCCACCGCGACAGCGAAATCCTGTTTCTGGGCTCGATGCCACCCCGGCTTCAACTGGCGGTCATGGGCCAGGTTTCGGGAGCCAACCTTGTCGCGATCGACACCATGCGGGACTTCATCGCCAGCGACCGCTCGCTGCTGCTGGACCTCATCGCCTCAGCCGACCTGTTCTTCGCCAATCGGGCCGAGCTGGCCCTGTTGATGGGGGATGACGTCCCGCCTCTTCGCTCCGCCCGCAACCTGCTCGAGGGCAACCGCCTGCGCGCGGTCGTGGTCAAGGAGGGCCAGTTCGGAGCGACCCTGGTGACCAGGTCGGGACAGCGTCTGGTGCCGGCGCTGGCGGTCGACCCCGTGGTGGACCCCACCGGCGCTGGAGACTCCCTGGCGGGAGGGATGCTGGGGAGGATCGCATCTCTTCGAGCGTCCGATGAGGATGCCCTGGCCGAGGCGCTGGAGGAGGGCGTTCGGCGCGCCGCGCTGGCGATCTCGGCTTTCGGAGTCGCCGGTCTCCTCAGGCGAGCCCCGGGCTGACCGTCAGTCGAACTCCCGGAGCCAGTTCCCCACCACCTCCATGTAGGCGGGGCGCTCCTCCCAGAAGGGCATGTGGGAGGAGGCCTCAAAGAGGACGTGGCGGCTTCCCACAATCCCCTTCAGGAGGGTCTCCTGAAGGGCTGGAGTCGCCTCGTCATGGCGACCCGACAAGAGCAGGGTGGGGACCCTGATCCCTGAGAGGCGGGATGCCGCCTCCCAGTCTCGGATGGAGCCGATCACGTGGAACTCGGAAGGCCCGTTCATGGTGTGATAGACGGTGGGATCCTTGGCGATCCAGGCAAAGCTGCTCGTGACCTCATCCGGCCATGGTTCGAGCCGACAGAGGTGGCGGAGGTAGAAGACCTGACATGACGCCTCATACTCGGGGTCGTCGGTGGTTCCCGCCTCCTCGTGGCGGCGCAGGGTCGCCTCGACCTCGGCGGGGAGATCGCGTCGCAGCCGGTTCGCCTCTTCGACGAACGCGGGAAAGGATGCCGCGGTGTTGGAGAGGATCAGGGAGCGCAGCCCCCGAGGCTTCTCGAGCGCATGCTCCTGGGCCAGAAAGCCACCCCAGGACTGCCCCAGGAGGTGATAGCGGCCGGCGATTCCCAGGTGCTCCAGGAGGGAGTTCAGCTGCTCGCGAAAGAGTCCGACCGTCCAGAAATCCGCACCTCGTTCGGGTAGATGGGTCGACCGCCCGTTCCCCAACTGGTCGTAGAAGATGACCGCTCTGCCAGAGGCCGCGAGGTCAGCCATCGAGAGCAGATAGCCATGGGTCGCGCCAGGACCACCGTGCAGGGTCACCAAAGGCGCGGGCTGATCGGCCGATTCAGGCAGCCGTCCAGCGATCCGGTAATAGGTCTCGAAGCCCCGGAACGGCGCGAGCCCCTCACTCCAGAACATCGCCAGATCCTAGCAGGGAGCGCCCCATCTTCGGGACGCCGCCGGGCTAGCTCTCCTGGGTCAATTCCCGCTCCTGATATCCGCTGTAGTCCGGCACCAGGCGCTGGTAGCCGGACTTGATCAAGGGAGAGGAGATGATGAGGTCTGCGGTGGCGCGATTGGTGGCGATGGGAATGTTCCACACCGTCGCGATCCGCAGCAGGGCGCGCACGTCCGGGTCGTGTGGCTGGGGCTCCAACGGGTCCCAGAAAAAGATCAGCAGGTCGATCGTGCCGTCGGCGATGAGAGCGCCCATCTGCTGGTCGCCGCCGAGCGGCCCGCTCAACAGGCGGCGGACCTCAAGGTCCAGCTCGCGCTGCAGGAGCGAGCCGGTGGTTCCCGTGGCGTAGAGGCGGTGGGGGACCAGGCTCAGGCGGTTGAACCTGGCCCACTCGACCAGGTCGCGCTTTTTGTGGTCGTGAGCCACCAGCGCCATGCTCAGGACCGGCGTCACCAGCTCGGTGGCCCCGCCCTGCTCTGGCAAGTTGAGCGGTAGGCGGGTCTCACCGACTTTGCCCTGTCCGTCCGAGGGCTGGTCTTGGGTCACTGCTCGAACGGATGCACCGGATCTAAGGTGCGGACCTCGACGGGAGCGGCCTCCCTGGCGAAGAGGGCGGCGTCATCCCGGCTGCCCACGACAAACCCGTAGTGCATGGGAACTGCGAGCTTGGGGCGCATCGCCAAAACCAGGTCGGCTGCCTCCTGATGCCCCATGGTGTAGGTGCCGCCGATCGGGACGAACGCCACCTCGGTCCGCAGCCCTTCCAGCTCTGGCAGGTGGTCCGTGTCGCCGGCGTGGTAGTACGTGTGACCGCCCAGCGTGATCAGGTAGCCGACCCACTTGTTGGCCTTCGGATGCGCCTCCAGCCGCTCCTCGACGATGTTGTAGGCGGGGACCGTCTCCAGATGGACTCCGGCTGCCTCCAGCGCTTCTCCGGGTGAGACCGCGCGCACGTTGCCGCCCAGCTCGGCGGCGATGTCCGCCGGTGCGACTATGACCGTGTCGGGGCCCGTCAAACGCTCCAGGTCGGGCTTCGAGTAGTGGTCAAAGTGGGCGTGGGTCAAAAGGATGAGATCCGCCGCTCCCTCGGTCGTGACCTCCCAGGGGTCGATGTAGAGGTTGAGGCCGCCCTCGTGCCAGCGGTAGGCGGCCTGCTTGAACCAGGTGAATCCGTCGAGCAAAGTCATCCCTCCAAAGCGCCCGCACTCAACTTGGTTCAGGATACCCGCGTCTCGACCACGGGCAGTCCTAATGACCAGGCGCCGGGGGCCGACTCCCCCAAGCTGGGCCGAGCGTCGGAGGTCGCGGCGGGTAGGGATGAGAAGCCAGGCCCATCCCGGTGCGCCGATGGCGCCGACCTCGGGGTGACCGGGGTGGCCCCTGCCGGTAGCGTGCCGCTGCGGTCGCCCGGCGACCCGCACGAGAACCGGACATGGCCATCCATCCGAACGAAGCGAGCCCCATCAGTCGGGGAGTCGGTCCCCGCTTACTGGAGGAGTCGGGCCTGGCGCTATCTGCTCAGGGCCGCCCGTATCTCCGCCACCGCCGCCTGGGGATCCTCGACATCGATCACGAGCTTCGAATAGTGCTCGTGCTGCAGGGAGAGCACGATGGCGTGCCCGGGCCTGTGCACGTCCCAGAAGACCAGCCCGTCACCTCCCGTGAAGGTGCCCGCCTGCAGCACTCCCGGGATCCTGGCCCCCGCCACCTTCATGCCGGCCAGTGCCTCAGCTCCCTGCTCGGGGTCGGCCACCACTTCCGTGATGTCACTGAGGGGTATTGATAGATGACTGCGAAGGGCCCAGAGCCGGTCCATTCCCTGCACTGACAGCTCCAGCTTGTCCTCTCGGATCTCATACTCGGTCACATCGTCAAGGTACTCCGGCTTACGGCTGATGTCAAGTTTAGGTTGACACAGGGGTGTGCGACAAGGTTGTGGGCCCCGCCGTTGTCAATCACGAAGGAGTAGCACCTTCCGTCGATCGTTGAGTCAGGAAGGAATGACACCGTAGTAGCAGCGGGGATGGGGAGCGCGAGGGGAAGGGCGGGGCGCGAAGGCGGGGCGGGCTGGGCCTGGATGTCCGGAACTCTGCTGGACGCCCAGGCGTTGCGAAGGGCAGTGGCTGGTCGCGTCCTGTCGCGTCGCCAGGAGGTGCCCGGTGCGGATATTGGCCGCAAGCCGCGAGGACTGCGTGAGGGACCGGTGCTGAGTTATCGGGTCGCGTGGGTGAGGCCCGATGGACAGGGGTCAGGCGAGGAGGAACGTGGTGACGTGATTCCAGAAGACCTCGGTCGAACGGGCGTCGAACTCTGCGGGCAGCGAAGGGTCGGTGAAGAGGTGACCTGAGCCGGGGTACTGGACGTATTCGGCGATAGCGCCGGATTCGTTCGCCGATCGCAGGACGGACTCGACCGACCCGTCGGTTCTGAAGGGGTCGTCGAGCGTGTAGTGCAGTTGCACGGGCATGCCTGCGGGCCAGCGGTCAATGCCGATCATGTGGAGCGGGAGCGCGCCGGAGCCGAGAACGAGGCGACCGACGGGCCGGTTGCAGGCGACGAAGGTTGCCATCCCGGCGCCGTTGGAGAACCCCATCGTGGTGAACCAGTCGGGTAGGCCCGTTACTGCTTCGAGGGCGCGCTGCATGAGGATCGGGAACCCCAGCGCTCGGGCGAACTCGCTCGCCTCGTCGTAGTCGTCGAAGGTGCGGCCTTCGTACTGATCGACGACGTGAACGACGTGCCCGGCCTCGCGGAGGCGATCGGCAGCGAGGAGGATGCCCTGGCGGACTCCGAGCACGGAGTGGAACAGGGCAACGCTCCTGGTCATGGTCGTATTCCTCCAGTTGTGGTCTCGGCGGCGATGGTCGCGGCGACGGCGTGCTTGCACCACGGCGACGGGGTGCTCATACAGGTACAGGACCAGCGCAGGCCGTCTTGTCCTCTCTCGAAGGTCACCCGGCGGCGTGTGGTGCCCGGCGGACCCGTGACGACAGCGACGATGTGCGTGTCGTCTACATCGAAGTCGACGGTGCCTTTTCTCAGGATCGCTTTCCCGAGACGCCGGTCCGATGGGCGTGCAAAGTGAAGGGACTGGTAGAGGCGGGAGACCGGGGCGAGCGCGTCACTCATCCCCGGCCCTGGTGGCGTCCCTGGCATGGCGTGCGTCTTCCTTCAGCGCGCCGTTCAGGGTCCAGTCGAGGCTGTCACGGAACACGTCGCGGATGGCTGGCGGATCGGACGGGGCCGCCCCAAACGCGGCGAACCCGAGCGCCTGGATGATCAACGCCCGCAGGATGCGCTGCGCTCGGTCCCTGTCGATGCCCAGGCCGCCCAGCGCCTCATGGATCTTCTCGCCCAGCCAAATCGCGTTCGGGCCTCGCGCCCCCCGCCTCTCCAAGTAGAGAGGCACAAGGTCGCGGTAGCCGATCAGCACGTCGTAGGTCGAGAGCATGATCCCGCAGACCACCGTCACGGGATCGCCATCCTCGGGAACCTCCACGCGACGAAGCGCGGTATCGAGCACCGCGTCGATCAGTTCGTCCTTGTTGCGCACGTGGTTGTACAGCGCCATCGGCGTCACCCCGAGCGCCGTGGCAAGAGACCGCATCGACAATCCAGCGGCCCCACGATCGGTGATCAGCCTCGCCGCCGTAGCGACGAGCATCTGCCGATCAAGTCCGGCTGGCTGGCTCCGACGGCTTACGTCCACAAGACCAGTATACACCGTACATAGATTGGATGTACGGTGTATAGCGATGAGCGGTCGCCCGCCTTTCACCCACTCGGGCGGCCATGCGCGGACGAAAGCATCCGGCGCTACCATTGCTCGACGCGACTGCGGGTGGCGAAGGAGGTGAGGATGATCCCGACCGACGCCCTGGCGAAGATCGCCGAGGTGTGCAGCGGTGAGAGCCCTCTGCTGCCTTGCAGGTAGGCCGGTGACGGGGATCGGTACAGGATCCTGAGCGCAGGAAGTCATGCGATCGTGCGCAGGGGACTTAGACAGCCCGTTGATGAGCGGCCGGTCGCTTGGTGGCGCCCCTGGAGGTTGACTGTGGGGTGGCGCCCCTCCGGGAACAATGGAACTAAAAGTCACGCCAAGGCGCGTGTGGACGCCTGAGGTGGGCTGTCTCGTGAACGATCGTTTACGCAACTCCACCACATCCCGCCACATCCACGCGTCCGGATGTGGCGGGACTTCTCGTTCCATTGTTCCGGAGTGCCTTGTCCATTGCTTGAGCCATTACCATGCCTCGCCGCTGGGGAGCCTGGCAACGCCCACGAAGGAACCTTGCTATGATGACTTTCTGAAAGTGCGAATGTATGGAGAGTTCAGTTGACCCGAGCGGTGATCAGGAGCAGGGGACAGATCACGCTGCCCCGTGAGATTCGGGAGGCTTTGCACGTCGAGGAGGGCGACGACGTGGCCTTTGTCGTGGAGGCAGGGCAGGTGACGATGCGCGGAATGAAGTCCATCCCGGCTGAGCAGTCATGGTTCTGGACTGAGGCGTGGCAAGCCGGTGAACGGGAAGCCAGCGAGCAAGTATTCGCAGGCGAGGGAACCGTGTTCGAAAACGGCAACTCCTTCCTCGACTCGCTTCGGTAGTTGCCCACCTACCAGAGGCTGCCTCGATTCGATCACGACTGGCGAGCGCTTCGCCCTGCCGAGCAGATGCGGTTTCGTGTGGCCGTTGCCCGCTTCGTCGAGGATCTGGAAGCGGGGCGGCCATTCCGGCCTGGCCTTAGGGTGAAGGCGGTTCAAGGCACCAGCACCATCATGGAGATGACGTTCGCTCCTGACGGGCGGGCCACCTGGCAGTTCGGAGCGGAAGTCAAGGTCGGTCAGGCGCACGTCGTGTGGCGCCGGATCGGCACCCATGACATCTTTCACTCCCCGTAGCCTCTCGGGCGTGGTCGGTCATCCGGGACGCTCTCACCTTCGTGGCCAGAGCTCACCCAGTCGCCTGACTGCCACTGCGTGACACGTTCCTGACAGGTGCCACCGGTGGCTGGCGCCGAAGTCTGCCGAGTTGAAGGTGAGGGTCGAGGGCGTGCGCAGCTGCGGACGATAGGTGGCGTCTGTGAACTCGGTCGCATCTCGGAATAGTGGCGCAAACCACCGTTTACGCTACTTTTTTCACTACTGGCATGCCGCGCAAGTCCCGGTTCGGGAGAGGTTGTCACTCTTCCCTTCGGCGCTCTCAATAGCGGACGCGGAT
>DAHWNZ010000075.1:0-9888 GCA_027339635.1 Candidatus Dormiibacterota bacterium | reverse complement strand
GGCCAACCGAGTGGTCGCACCGTGCTCCAAGGCAGCCTTTGGGAAGTGGTGGCAGAGCACCGCCGCGGACCGCTTCACCAAGATCCCCGCTTCCGCGCTGGACCACCGCCGCTTCTGGGACGCGATGCACTCCGTCGACGCCGAGCACCTGGAGCGCATCAGCCACGCCATCGCGCTGCGCTTGGCCGAGGTCTCGGGGGTGGACATCTCCTCGGTGGCCCTGGACATGACCAACTTCGCCACCTTCATCGCCTCGGCCAACGACCGCGCCCCGATCGCGCAACGCGGCAAGGCGAAGCAGAAGCGCTCCGACCTGCGCTTGGTCGGCCTCGGCTTGGTCGTCACTCGTGACGGCGGCCTACCGCTGACCTGGCACGCCTATCCCGGTGACCGCCCTGACGTCACCCAGTTCCCAGAGATGCTCGGCGTGCTGCGCCGCCGCTACGAGGCAATAGTCGCCGCGAGGGGCCAAGCGGTGGGGATGAGTACCGACATGACGGTGGTCTTCGACGCCGGGCAGAACAGCGAGGACAACTTCGCCCACCTGGCCAAGTCCGGCCTGCACTACATCGGCTCGGTGCCCGCGAGCGACTGCCCTGAGCTTGTTGCCCTGCCTTCTTCTGTCCGGCGCATCGTCGACGAGGAGCGCTTCGGTCCACTCACCGCCTTCGACACACGCCGGGAGGCCTACGGAGCCGAGCGCCGCGCAATCCTCACCCACTCCCCGGAGCTGCACGAGTCCCAGGCCGCCGGCTTCGAGCACACCACCTTGGCCAAGGCGGCGCGCCGCCTGGACGAGTTGGCCGGCACCTTGTCCCGAGGCAGGGCCCGCAGGTCGCGGGACAAGGTGGAGGCCGAGGTCGAGAAGATCTGTGCCAAGCCCTGGGTGCGCCGGGTCGTCACCTGGGGGCTGCATGGGTCCGAGCCCAAGGATCTGCGGCTTCACTGGGCCATCGACGCCGAGGCCTGGTCAGCTCTGGAAGAAGAGCTGTTCGGCAAGCACATGCTGATCACCGACCACGACGACTGGCCAGTGCCAGAGGTAGTCGCCGGGTACCGCTCCCAGTCCGAGGCCGAGGCCTCCTTCCGCCAGATGAAAGACCCGCACGTGGTGTCGTTCTCCCCGATGTACCACTGGACCGACCACAACATCCGCGTGCACGTCTTCACTTGCGTCCTTGCTCTGCAGGTCGCCCACTTGATGCGCCACAGGGCCCGCCAAGCCAGGCTGGACCTCAGTGTCCGGGCCTTGCTGGATGAGCTGGCCGGCATCGGCGAGACCGTCCTGCTCTACCAAGGCGAGAAGGGCAGGCCTCGGGCCCGGCGCATGCTGACCGAGACCAGCCCCACCCAGGATGCCCTTGTCGAGGTGTTCCATCTGCCGCGCTATGCGCCCCGCCACTGACCCTTCCCAACTCGGGCCAGCTGCCAGCCGGAGCCCGAGTTAGGTCATACGCCCGCGCGGCTTCAAAACGCTGTCACTACAAGGGGAAACTGCTGCTGCAGCCCTCCAATCTCGGAAACTCGGGCTAGGCTTGGACCCGCCACGGGCCGGTCACCAAATCCCCGGTTTCAGAGCACCACTGAAAAATTGAGGCTAGCCCGTCCGTAGGGTCCGAGATCAGCCAATCGAAGGCGAGCGGAGTCTACTTCTGTGAGCCAAACACGGGCAAGGCGGGCAGCCGAGCGGACCGGCCGAAGGTACAGAAGATCGGCTGAGAGCCACGCACCGGAACAAACGCAGCGTACCAGTTCAAGATGACCGGATTCTTGACTAGCTCTGTGGAAACTCCAAAGTGCCTCCCCGGTGGGTTGAGGAAGACCGCCCACTCGGGGTTGGGACCCTGGCTCGTGTTGACCAGGGCGGTGGCGACGGTCTTGGTCCCCGCTCCTTCATGGCAGGCGAGGATGGCAGCTTGGGCTGCTTGCTGGCCTGAGATGGGGACTGGTGGCGGGTTCGAGATCAAAGTCGCTTCGAAGCGTGGCTGGGTATTGGTGTAGAGGGCGTTCACTATCTCAAGGCGAGTACTCATGGACGGAGTCGAGGCGCATCCCGCTGCCGCCGCGGCCAAGACCAGCAGTCCGGCAATTAGTCCGAGTGACCGCAGCCGACGTGCAGGAGCCCATTCCCGGGAGGTCACTCCCCTTCCCTCCCGATCGGTGCGAGGTAAGTTGGCCATGGTCCGATCATAGGCCAGCTTCCGTTGGCGTCAAGCGCAGAGCCTGATTTGTGACGCGACATCTATCCTCCTCAACGTTGGCACCACCCACATGGCTACGCTCTGGTGCCTCTGCGGTGGACTGAGCGGAACGTCGGTCGTCCCGTTTTAGAGAGGCTCCGACCCGCCCCGGCGCTGGCTCAGCGTTACCTCAAGCAGACGCCATATCCCATGATCGCTACGCGTGCATGTATCAGGGAAGAGGCTCAATGAACGGAACGGCGAGGTCGGCGGCCACCGCGACAGCCTCCCAGTACTTGGTAGCACCAGCTTCACGCCACCCACCGATTGTACACAGGGGGACAGGCCACACCATGCGATGCGGGCGGGGGTCCCAGTCTCAAAGGCACTCAAGGGGCCCGAACCTGTCCTGACCAGGAGGACTGGGGTTGGCGGCACCTGCTGGGCTACGACCCTTGCCGATGCCAGGTAGTGGGTCAGTTGGAATCCCAACGGCGCATAGCCATCGTGACTAGGACCACCAAGGCTGCAGCTGCAGCTCCGCACAACGCGCAGACCCACCAGGCGAATAGAGGCACACCGGGCACGACAGGACAAAGCGGCCCGTTACCCCGCGAACTCCGGGGGCAGTCGTTCGTGAGCAGCGCCATCCAGAGCCCAAGCCCGACGCCAAGCAGTACCGCCGCCCCCCAGACGGCATTCGCGCGCCTCATCCGGGCAATCCTAGCACCAGGACCGCCAAGCTGAGGCCAACTATGGCAGTCGAACGCGGGTCAGTCGGTCCCATACCCCTTATGAACGTCTGAGGCGTCCACACAGTTTCGAAGCTCTGCAGCTGCACACCAACTTGTCGCCCGACTGGCGCCATCACCACAGGGCGATGAGATGGCCGACCGCGCGAGGCTGTGCCGTCCGCTCGACGAACCTCCCGGGCCAGTCGGAGTCCAGCACACTTGCCACGTCCCAGTTCCAATTGGAAATCGAGCCTAGGGCTATCCATCTGAGTGCGGTGGCGTTAGTCCACCTGCGCTGATCTCTCGACCAAGCCAGATCCGAACGCCGGCTCATAGGCAAGTTCGGGGAATGTCCTTCACGGACGTCTCGCCGGGTCGAACGGCGACCTCGACCGGAATCTAGGGGGCGCCGACGTCCAAGACGTACTCACCAGGAGGAAGGACGAACTGGAACTCTTCGTTGAGTATCCCTTTGGTGCGCGTTACCTCCACGCCAGGAAGAACGTACCGAGAGCTTCACGGGGTGACGCCCCCTTGGTCGTCCGCGAACCGAGGAACTATCGCCTCGACCTCGGGCCGGATTCGTACTTGCGGTCATGCCATGGCCCGAGCAACTCATGGCCGATCGTCCGCTGGTCTTGGTGGACCTCCTCCCGGACCTCTGCTTGCCGCCGTGTCACACTGACTTCAACGCAATTCGAGCAGAGTCGTCGCCGCCGCCAGAACCTCACTCGAGCTTCAATTGGATTGCCGCATCTGTAGCACTCACCGTGCATCATGTGTCGCTTGTTCCTTTGCCGGAATGAAGCTGGCAGCCAGCGACAGCCTACTGCGATGCACCACGCGGATGAGTCCAGTAGCTGCAGGGGGTCGATCAGAATATGTTGTCACCGCGGCAGTGAACCACGATCGCCCCCACTCGTCAACCCGCCAGCCGTCCAGACGGCTGGCTCGGGGCCAGCCCCAGGTTGCGAATGGGACACTTTGCACGGAGGCTCTGCCTGAATGCGCGTGAGCCAGTGGCTCACATGGGGCCAACGCGCCACCGTGGCGGGGCGGTCAGGCCCAGGTTCGGAAGGAGGCTTCAAGATTCCCGCCATGCCAGCACTCGGCGGCGCGTGAGCCTCGTCGAGCTAGGCTATCGCCGGGACGGCCCTATGCTCGGGTTCCCGAACACATGCGCGTGGTTTTCGCTTGACCACGTATCGGAACTGACCTAGATCTGATGCGCTGGATCATGTTGCCGAACCTGTGCTTGGCGAATGGTCCGGGGCGATGCGTGGTGGCCGCGCCCAGGATCCGGGCCTGTGTGGGCACAGGCTGGAGTACAGGGGCTCGGGTTCCGCAATGATGCGAATAGCACGTCAGGCAACTACCCTCCAATAGCCCCTCCGACCGGGGACGTGCTGAAACCGGCTTGAGGAGCGTGACAGGGTGCGGAACAGGGTTGAGTAAGCGCTCTCGGAGCGCAGAAGCTTGCCCTCTTCTTGTAGCAGGGGCACCATTTCGACTACGCGCATAGGCTTGCCTGAGCGACGCAAGCACGCCTCGGCGGCATCGGCGATGGAACCTACCGAGGCGGGATCTCCCTGGCCCTCCACCCGCTGGAGGTGGTGGAGGTTGATCTCCGCAGTCCGAATCCTGGCGGCCAAGCCCCTCAGTTCCACGCGGTGAGCAGCGAGCGTCATTTCCAGCCGCTGCTGGCTCTGGCGGAGCTCAGCGAGCTGGCGTTCGAGCTGCTCGGTCTCATCTGCGCGCAAGAGTGGCATACGCGCGCCAGTTTAGGCCACTCGCCCCGGACCACGAAAGTGGCACGTCCTAGTGGTGATGTGTCATACTCCTAAGGATAGCTCGATTAGGAGGCAGGTGGATGGCACAGTGGGTGGTGGAGGATTCCGGAGTTCAAGGCCCGCTGTCCGCGGTCTTGACCGATGATGTCTTTCTTCCTGGAGAGACCCACGTCATCACCGCTCACTGGGACGAGGAGGTCGCGGTTCTGGCGGCACTCCCTGGAGCCGACGGTCTGGTCGTGGTCCTTCCCAGGGCAGTTCATCACTCAGACGCCAGGCCGGCAATCGGCGTCCTGGCGGTGGCTGACGCCGTAGGTTCGGATGACTTCGGCCAGGTCCAGCGAGCCCGGCTGTTCGGGCTGAAACGGATCGAGGTCAGGTGCCTGTCCCGTCGCGGTGTCCTGCTGGTGGTCGAGATCAGCGAGATCGATGAGGGAGAGGCCACGGAGGCTGACCTGGGCCGTCTGCTGCGCCTGGCCCGTCGCGCTGCCAGGAGTGAGAGTCTCGGGAGCCGCTCCGGACTATCCCCAGAACTGGGAGAGAAGTCTCCGAGTCAGCTGGCGGACGCGCTTGCCGTGGAGCTCGGAGCGAGCGATGAGGCGCGACTGACGCTGCTGGGGGCGACAAAGTGGGTGGATCGGCTGCCAATCTTGGAGCAGCTCGCGAAACCGCGTCGGACACGGTTGCGCTCCCCGCGAGCCCGTCGGCCACGGAGCAGTGAAGCAGCGGACGAGCAGTTGCCGCCTGAGATCAGGAGGGCGGTCGAGAACTGTCTCGACGAGCCCGGAGGCGCGACCGAGGCGCCGGGCCGGGTGGCAGCTCGGGTGCTGCGGGAGCTGGTCTGGGAAGCGCCGCCAGCCCAGCCGGTGGACCTGGCCCGGGCTCGCCAGTTGCTGAACGACAGCCACGCGGGCCTTGCGGAGGCCAAACGAGCCATCCTGGACCATCTGGTTGTTCTGGAGTGGCAGCGTCAGCGCGGCATACCACCGTCCGCTGGACATGCACTGTGCCTGGTGGGACCGCCCGGGACTGGCAAGACCACGCTGGCCGCCAAGGTGGCAGAGGCGATGGGGCGGCGGCTCGAGCGGATTCCCCTTGGAGGCGTCGACGATGTCTCCCTCGTCGGGTCGGATCGCGCGTACCGGCACTCGCAGCCGGGAGAGATCGTGAGGCGGCTGCGAGCGGCCCAGGTCCACCCATCTCAGGTCGTGTGGCTGCTGGACGAGATCGACAAGGCCTCCCGCTGGAGCGACCACACGGCGATCCCGGTGCTGCTGGCACTGCTGGACCCATCCCAGAACTCCGCGTGGCAGGACCGCTTCCTCGATGGAGTGTGCCTGGACCTGTCCGGATCCATGTTCATGGCCACCGCCAACGAGCTGGACGGGATTCCCAGCTCCCTGCGCGACCGGCTCCGGTGCGTGGAGGTTCCTGGATACTCATCCGCCGAACAGATCCAAATCGGAGTCGAGAAGCTGCTGCCCAAGCTGCTGAGCCAGTTGGGCGCTGACGGCGTGGTCGAGGTGGCGGAGTCCGCGCTGGGCTCCCTGGTCCTAGATCACCCACGGACTGTCGGTTGTCGACAGCTCGAGCAGCGCTTGCAGGTGGTGCTGGCCCGGGCGCTGGAACTCCACATGGATGGCGGCGGCCAAGTGACCGTGGATGCGCCAATCGCCAGGGCGTGGGTGCCTCCAGAGCGGTCGTCCGGGATCGGGTTCCAGTGGCAGGCGCGGCTGGACTCCGTGGCTGTGGCGCCTGGCGCGCTGTCCGTGGGCGTGGGCGACTGACGTGAGCGTTGAGATGCCCTGGGTCGGACTCCACTGCCAGGAGAGAGTTGACGAAATCGTTACATCGGGAGCTGGTTACTCGCGCGCACGTAATGCGGGGTCCGGAAGTCGATTTGAGCCCTGGCGAAGTCATTTGACGGGAGTCGCCGACTCTGTCACGATCGTTGTGCCATGTCGAGTACCACGATCACTTCAGGCGCCCCGAGACTGCTCGGGGAAGGCGAGCTTCTGCTCCAGCCTGGATTCGTGGCCAACCTCGGCTGCGGTGGGACCATCCGCCAGACAGGAGGCGGTTGCCGGGCGTAACCGCAGGACTCCTCGCGGAGTCGGTGGCAGAGCTCATGGCTCTGCCTGAGGGAAACAAGTACCGCGAGGTGGCGGAGCGGTCGTACCGACCGCGGATCGCTCCTATCGATGACCAGTGGGAGCGAGCCGTGCCACTGCTGGTAGAGATCCTGGCAGCTGACCCGAAGAGGTTTTCGCATAGTTCGCGACTCCTCGACGGGCGTCGGGCCGCCCTGGCCCGCCACATCTACTGGCTGGCTGGCGAGCACCCCCGCCAGCTCAATCCCGACTTCGCCCTTGACGAGGCGACGCTGGTGCGCTCCGCGCTGAACTCCGAGGGCCACACCACCGAGCGCTCCCAGACCAGCTACCGGAGCCAGGTTCGCTCTTTCCGGGCGGGCTTCCCCGAGCTGTTCCCAGTCCGTACGCGCAAGCGCTCAGGTGGGTCTATCGCACCTCTGTCGGATGAGGACTTCGAGATCGCCTGGCAGGGAGCGTTCACTTTCCGCAGCGAGGCGACCTGTCGATCCGTCCAAGCGATGCTTCTGCTGGCCCGTGGGGCTGGCGTGGACGGCGTGGAGGCTCGCTACCTTGCCGGTACCGATGTGGAGCGCAAGCCAGGGGCCGGCCTCTGGGTGCGGATCGACGCTGGGCGGCGCACGCGGGAAGTCCCGGTGCTGGCCAGGTTCCAGGCGGACCTGGAGTGCCTGGCGAAGTTGGCCGGGAGCGGTCCCGTGATCGGTGGCGGCTCGGTGCCGGCCCCGTTTGGGCGGCCCAACGAGCTGAGCGACATGCTCAAGCGCCGCCTCCGACCCATGCATCCCGACTTCGAGATCTCGTGTGTGCGGCTGCGCAAGGCATGGGTGCTGGAACAGCTCAGCCACTGGCCGGAGCTGCATATCTTCCTACGGGCAACCGGCCTCAAGTCGATGCACGGCCTGGAGGATCTGGTGGCTCGCTGCCCGGTGGTGCCGGAGGATGCGGCTCAGGAGGCTGAGACCCTCGGCGGCATTCACCCAGCGCCGGAGTTTGCCTACGACCGCGGAGCCGTGGGCTGATGGACCCCAAGCTTCTGTACGAGGTAAGTGAGCGCCTGGGAGCCAGGACCTTCGCCTTCCTCCGAGAGCTGGATCGGGCGATCAAGCCAGAGCGGGGCGTGGCCTTGTTGCCGAGTCGAGTCTTGGTGATCGGTGGCATTTGCCTCGGGGATGAGCCAGGTCCGAAGACGATCACCCACCTGGCTAAGATGATGGCTCGCGCCAACCAGGGCCAGCTCCACATGCTCTACGGGACCTCGGCGGGTCCGGCCCACGATCCTGGCCCTGAATTGAAGCCACCCAGCGAGGCGCAGCTGTACCGGCTCTTCGACGCCATGGCGACGGTCCTGGGCAAGCAGCACCGGCCGCGGGAGCTCGAGGGTTTGACGGGCAAGAGGCTGGAGGCTTCCAAGCGCCTCTGGGAGCGGCGGGTGAGGCGGGCGCGAGAGCTTCTGCGCACCGACAACGACCTGGACACTCAGATCGCGCTGTCGATCCACCTCCTGGAGGACACGGCGCCGCCGCAGCCCGAGGGGGTGGCGCACACGACGGACACGACCGAGATAGAGGCGGACTGCCGCCCGATCTCCCAGGCGAGGCTGAAGCGCGGGGAGCGTGCGGCCGACGGCGACGCCAGACATCGCGTCCACAAGAGGGGCGATCGGGACCAGGACGCGCCGGGAGAGCGGGAGCGGAGGAAGAAGCGGAAGGAAGACGGAGCCAAGCCAAGTACGGATCACTACTTCGGCTTCGGCGACGACGTCATCGGCGGGACTGCCGACAACGCCAGCTACGTCTACGCCCATGCCCTGTTCGGGGCCAATGCATACGACGTCCCGGTGTCGGTGAGGCTGGTGGAGCAGCTCCTGGCCCGCGGCCACGGGGTTACGGAGCTCATCGGCGACCGAGGGTTCAGCCAGGACACCAAGTGGATGGCCGGGCTGCGGGACCTCGGCGTGATGGGGGTCTTCGACCTGAAGTCGACTCAGATGCACACCTTCCCGACCTGGAGGGGCTGCCTCATGCTCCCGAGCGGGGTGTACCTGCCGATGCTTCCCGAGCGGCTGTGGCTGATCGAGCGACCGGGTCCGCAGGCTCCGCCGGAAAAGAAGGCGGCCTACCGCAAGGCGATCGAGGAGCGGTCCATCTACGCCCTGGTGGCGCACGGCAAGCCGACACCGGGCCAGGTGCGGCTCAGCTCGCCGGTGCTGCGGCGCAAGAGTCAGCACGCCCTGGGCTGTCCCAAGGTGCCGGTCTCGATGCGCCGCCGGGACCCCAGTCTACCGGTCTGCGATGGCAACCACGGCGACGACGAGGCGTGCTGCATCAAGACCGCCACCCTGAGGGCCGAGGAGATCCCGAGCATCTTCCAGTTCCCCTTCTGGGGCAGCCCCGAGTGGGAGGAGAAGTACGCCAAGCGCACCAACGTGGAGCGGGGCTTCTCAAGTCTCAAGAACCCGGACGTGATCGGTCTTACCAAGGGCCAGTTCCACTACCGGCACATCCCCAACGTGGCCCTGCTGGTCACGTTCATGTGGGGCGCCCACAACCTCCACCTCTGGATGAAGCGGGAGGAGGACGCCGCCAGGGCGGCAGCGGCCATATTGCGCAAGCACCGGCTCCTGCCGCGGCGGAGCTCCCAGGTGGCCGTGGTGCTGGACCCGGGCTCCACCCTCCTTGAGGAGCCGGCGCCGGCCGAGGACTCCCCGGCGCCGTAGGCGTCGCCGGCACCCTTTCCACCGACCAGGATCCAAGCTTCCTGGATCAAGCGCGCCCTGAGGCCGGCTTGACCGCCGCCCCAAGGCGCGCTCTTCGTCTTCTCAGGCCCTGAATTTCACTTCCCAGAGTCCAGAGGACGGCAAAACGCCCGGAGATTGCTCTCCGGGCGTCTGCTTCGCGAAAGTCGCGAGCGTTTTCGCGATTATTCGCAAGACCCTCCTCGTCAGGAGCATCCCGAGGTACTGCCGCAGTTCATGCACTTGTAGCAGGCCCCGTTGCGGACCATCAGCGATCCGCAGTCGGAGCAGGAGGGGGCGTCCTCTTGGTTGCGGAAGGTGAGCTCCGCGGCCAGCTGC
>DAHWNZ010000074.1:0-9982 GCA_027339635.1 Candidatus Dormiibacterota bacterium | reverse complement strand
CCTCGGCTATCCCACAGGCACCGCCCCAGGTCGCGCTGGACGGCTGGGCACCTGGCCGCGAGCCGGGCTGACGGCGACGTGGTCGCGGCGGTGAGGAAGCGCCTCGGGGTATTGCTCCTGGAGGAATGCCACCAGCTTCTCGCGAACCTCGCACTGCAGGTTCCAGGACCTCGAGCTGTCCTGCGAGCTGACCAGCGCCCTCAGCTGCATGGTCTCCGGTCCCAGGTTCGTCACCTGCAGGTTGCAGACGTCACCGTCCCAGTCGGGAGACTTCTGAGCGATCTCCCGCAGGCGGGCCCGCAGGCGGTCGACGGGCGCCGTGTAGTCCACTTCCAGGTGAACCCATCCGAGAATCTCTGAACTGGACTTGGTCCAGTTCTCGAACGGATTCTCGATGAAGTACGAAATCGGCACCACCAGCCGGCGCAGATCCCAAACTCTCACAACCACAAAGGTCAGCCCGATCTGCTCGATGCGGCCCCAGTGCCCCTCCACAACTACCACATCATCGACCCGTATCGGCTGGCTGGCGGCCAGTTGGAGGCCAGCAACGACATTTGCCGCCGCCGGACGTGCGGCAACACCCGCCAACAGTCCCACCAACCCTGCTGACGCCAAGAGCCCCGCCCCAGCCGACCTTACCGTGGGGAAGGTCAGGAGCACCAAGGAGACCGCAACAACCGAGACGACAACCGTGGTCACCCGGCGCAGCACCTGGATCTGAGTGTGAACTTGGCGGGCGTGAAGGTTGTCATCCACGTCCAGTCGATAACGGCTCAAGACCAGGTCGTCCAGCACGTAGGACAGGCTTACCACCAACCACGCCGCGGCCAGGATCAGGGTCACGCCGAAGACGTGCAGCAGGATTGACGCCACCGCGGTCGGCAGTCCGATCCCGGCCAGCGAGATCTCCAGGCCGGCAAAGGGAAGGACCGCGAGCAGAGGCCGGGAGGACCTCCTCAAGACCGCCTGGGAGACCCGATGCCCCGGCCCCCGCACGGACCGACGTAGCAAAGCGCCGCCCACCCAGTGGGCGCCGACCATGGCCACCACAACGGCCAGGGTGATCTCGAGAGTGCGATCGATTGGGAACATCGCTAATATCTCCCAGCTCTTCGTTGGGCAGACGCGCTGTCGACTTGCCGCCCACGCCCAGACTCGGGCGCCCTGACTCGGTGGACACCCGTAAGCGGTTCCACCTCCACCATACCCCACGACCGCGCCGAGCGGCCGTGGCCCTTGACCGTCGGAACCTCGAGCCGTCATCCCTGGACCCCGAAGGGGGTGCTTCGGGTAAGCTCCGGACCACGGCTTGATGCAAATCGATGGAGGCCCGCGTCAGTGCACCTCGACTCCACCGACTGGTTGGTCGCGAACGGCTCACCGCTGCGCCTAGTGCCCGTGACCTCCCACGAGCAGGCGGTCTTCTGGGTGCAGCTGGCTTCACTTCTGCTGCTGGCCCTGCTTTTGGGAGGGGTGGCCAAACGCCTCGGGCAACCCCCCGTCGTCGGTCAGCTGATGGCCGGGATCGTGCTGGGTCCGACCGTCTTCGGCGAGATCTCCAAGGGTGGGTTCGCCTGGTTTCTGCCCAGCGGGTCAGCGGTGCAGTCCTCACTGCTGCTGGCCGTGAGCACGCTCAGCCTTGCCGTCCTCTTGCTGACGGTCGGATTTGAGACCGACATCACCCTGCTACGAAGGCTCGGACGGCCGGCAGCCTGGGTCACCGCCGGCAGCCTGCTCATCCCGCTGGCGGCCGGCTTGACCGCGGCCCGCCTGCTGCCGGCGGCGGTGCGCGGCCCCGCAGGCACCCCTCTGGCATTCTCGCTACTGGTCGGGATCGCCATCGCCGCATCCTCGCTGCCGGTGATCGCCGAGATCGTGGGCCATCTTGGAGTGACGCGACGGGACTTCGGGCAGATCACCCTGGCCGCGGGCACCGTGAACGATGCCACGGCCTTCGTCCTCATCGCTCTGGCCGTGGCCCTGGCCGGAGGGGGGGCCGTGCCCCAGCTGGCCCGGGTCGGCCTGGGGGTCCTGGTCCTCGGTGGCTTGGTGCTGGTGGTCGCTCAGCCTCTCGCTGACCGGATCTTGAGCGCCGCTCGACTTCATGGCCCGGACCGCAAGGCCGCCGACACCCATCCTTCCCTCGCGGTCTATCTGGTCGCGGCTATGGTGGCGGCGGCCCTGGTGCAACTGGTGGGGATCGAGGGTGCTCTCGGAGCCTTCGTGGCGGGGGTGATCCTGGCCCGTTCGCGTTTCGGGGACGCCGAGACGTTTCGCTTCCTGTCCCAGCTCAGCTCAGCTTTCTTCGCCCCTCTCTACTTCGCGACGGCGGGCCTCGAGGCAAACCTGATCCTGCTCCGGCAGCCCCAAACCGCTCTGGTCTTTGCCGTTCTGGTTGTGGTTGGCGTCACCGCCAAATTCGCGGGCTCATACGCTGGGGCAAGCATCGGACGGCTCCCGCAGATCGAACGAGTGGCCCTGGGAGTTGGCCTGAACGGGCGGGGCACGGTGCAGGTGATCGCGGGCACCGTCGGGCTGGCGGCCGGCATCATCGGAAACGGCACCTACACTGCCATAGTCGCCTTGTCGCTGGTCACCTCGATGGCCACACCACCACTGCTCCGCCGGGTGGTGAGCCGCTGGGAGGGGTCACCGGAGGAACGTCGCCGGCTGGACCTGGAGGCCCGCATGGCCGCCCAGACGCTGGTCACCAACGACGGCCTGGTGGTCCTGGCGACGAGTAGCTCCGCCGCCACCGCCGCCCTCGATCTCGTCCGGCGCGCGTGGCCCGACGAGGCGCCAGTCACCATGATCTCGACCACCCAAGACGAGAGAGCGCCGCTTGGGGACAAGGAGCTGCGGGGGGGACGCCCGATCGACTGGGTGTACTCGGCCGACGACGAAGTTGCCGACGCCGTCAGCGATGCGTTGAAGCTGGGGCACGGCGCCGTGGTGGTCGCGTGCGCGAAGGATTCGGTGGCGCCCCGGGCGCTTCTGGCCGAGCTTCTTCCTTCGGCGACCGTGCCAGTGGTGATCCTGCCAGCGGCCGGCGACCTGATCTCGGCAGCTGGCGAAGGCCCGCAGCGACTGCTTGTTCCCATCTCGGCCTCGAGGGCCTCCCACGCGGCCCTTGAGCTCGCTTACAGCCTCGGGGAGCGGGATAGACGGGAAGTGCACGTCCTGCATATCGACACCGGCCCCAGGGGCCTGAGATCATGGCGGCCAGGGCGCCTTGTACCCCGCCGTCTACAGGCTCAGGGGCAGCGGCGGGTGGCGGACGCGGTCCTGGCGGAGGCCATGACCATGGGCCGCGCCTACGATGTCGATGTGAGCGCCGCGAAACCCTCGGGTCGCGCATTCGAGGCAGGCCTGGCCGCTGCCACGGCGATGAGCGCCAGGGCCATCATCGGGGTGCGCCCCGTGGTGACTGGGGACAGCATCTACTTCGGTGAGGTCGCTGCGCTTCTCATGGAGCAGGCGCCGGAGAGGACGGTCATGGTGGCGCTGCCCAGCTGACGTCGAAGCTTCCGCCCGTGGGGGACCGGTGGGCGTGGCGGCCGTCTGACCACCTAGTGTGGCCAGTTTTCAGATCACTTCTGGGAAGACCCTCAGATCACAGGGTCCGAGGGCCGTTGACAGGGGCAACCATCGGCTCCGTGGCTTCTACGAGGTCAGGCGGGAGGTTGGACCTGGGCTGAGATGGATACCCAGGCCCATCCTCGATCTGATCGTATTTGGCGAAGAACGCATGGAACAGCGCCACGTATGCGCCTTGGAGGACCACCGCCACCAGGAACGGCAGGTCCAGTTGTCCGCTGTCGAACAGTGCTCCCGCCACGGTCGGCCCGGCGGCGCCGGAAATCTGCATGGCTCCGCCGGAGATGCTGAGGGCGGTGGCACGGCGCCGGTCCGGGACAGCGGCCACCACCAACGCGCTGCGGGGGCCCATGGTCCCGCGGTTCACAGCACTTCGGGCCACGTAGAAGAGGGCCGCCATCCAGAAGAAGGGGCTGAAGGGGATGGCCAGCAGCAGCACCAGCCCGACGAGGCGTGCACGCACCACCATGCGCACCATCCCGACCCTGGTCCCGACCTCGCCCTGGATCAGCGACGACGCGGCGGTGACGAAGAACGTGATCCCGAACAGGAGCCCTATCTGGCCCGATCCGACGTGGAACTTGAGAGCGAACCAGTAGGCCGCCAGCGGCCCCACCAGCCCCACCGCCACGCCGTTGAGGATGTTGGTCAGGGAGTAGCGGAAGATGAAACCGGCGGTGGACCCCGCCGCCAGACGTCGGGGCCTCGCCGCACCGGGAGCGGGGAGCTGCCTGCGAGGCTGCGCGGTGGGCTGACGGGGCGCCTCGGGGGCTCGGACCATGATCATCCCGCAGGCGGCCGACAGCACCGCGACCAGGCCAAACAGGGGCCGGTAGCCCGCCGCCCCGAAGGCGTGTACCAGCGGCGCGGTGGCCGCTGCCACAAGGGCGCCCAGCCCAAGGCCGAAGAAGCCCACCGCCGCCGCGAGCCCGTATATCCGCTGCCTCTCTCCCACCGGAGTCTCGGCCGCCAACCAGGCGGATGCCGTCGACGCGAAGGGACCGGGCACCCCACCCTGGCCACGGCCGAAGCCCCCGAGCACGGCCGCTGGGACCAGCAGGATGGGGGCAGTCGTCAGAGCGGCAACCACGCCCGCGACCAGGTACAGCCCCTCGATCGCCACCAGAAACGGCTTGCGCCTGGTCCTGTCGGAGGTGACGCCCGCACCGAGACTGACGGCGGTGTTGAAGAGCCCACCGCCGGTGAGCAGGGCCCCAATCGCCAGGCCGCTCCAACCCAGCGCGCTCAGATACAGGGCCAGCGTGGTCAGCAGCGCCCCCTGGCCGACGCTGCGCAGAAGTCTCGTGATGATGACCGCGCGCGCCCCGGGGCCAACGCTTCGAAAGGCGCCCCAGGAACCAGTCAGGACTCCGAACGCCTGGAGGCGCGTCGACCGGGCACGACTCAGACGGCCCGGCTCCGGACTGCCTGAGGGCAAATCGAACTCCTCCTATAGTTTGGGCGCCTAATTATTTTAGCGCCTGCGGGAGTTCGCAGGTTCCTCAATTGCCCCTGCAGGAGATGACACTCTGATGACCCGGTCCGGGTCTCGCGTAACCCGGTCGGCAGCTGGACAGCAGCACAGGGCCGGACGGCGGCTGCCGCCCGGCCCTGCTTCCGGTGAGGGCTTAGGAATGCTGGGGGATCAGGCGGGCGGGCCGCTGATCAAGGTGACCGTCGCGGATCCCTTGGTGTCGGAGCTGGTGACCCAGCCAACCGTTGTGCTCTGGCCCGGATGGTCGGCATCGATGGCGCTGGTCAAATTGCTCACCGAAGAGATCGACTGCCCTCCGAACGAGGTGATGACGTCTCCCGCTACCAGCCCTGCCTGGGCGGCGGGAGTGCCTGGAACTACCTCCGTCACCAGGGCCCCGGAGCTCACGGGAGCGGTGTACCCGAAGCCGCCGCCGAAGAAGCCGCCCGAACCGGAGGACGAGGACGGGATGTCTTCAACCGACACCCCGAGGAAGGCCGGGTAGCCGATGTCCACCTTGGAGCTGGCCTGCCCCTTCTGGATCTGGCTGGCGATTGAGAGGGCCTCGTTGATCGGGATTGAGAACCCGATGTTGGATGCGTTCTCTCCCCCACTGCCGGTGGCGGCCGCGGTGTTCATGCCGATGACCTGACCCTGGGAGTTGATCAAGGGGCCTCCCGAGTTGCCGGGGCTGAGGGGAGCATCGGTCTGGAACAGGCCCACCAGGTTCTCGCTGGTGCCGGTGCCACTGTCGGTCGCGGTGATCGACCTGTCGAGAGCGGAGATGATCCCTTCGGTCACCGTCGGGGGCCCGGGTAAGGCCAGGGCGTTGCCGATCGCGACGACCGGTTCTCCGACCGTGACCGTGGAGGAGTTACCCACCTTCACCGTGCTCATCCCCGAAGCGTTCTGCAGCTGCAGAAGCGCCACGTCCTGGGTCGGATCGGTGCCCACCACCTTGGCCGTGTACTTGGTCCCACTGCCGTCGACCTGGGCCACGATGCTGGTCCCTCCGGCGATCACGTGATTGTTGGTCAAGACCTCTCCTGAGGATGTCAGCACCATCCCCGTCCCGGCATCCACCGCACCCGTGTAGGAGTCGGTGGAGGTGATGTCGACAACGCCGGGGTCGACCTCGGAGACGATTTTGGAGACGTCCACCTTGGCGGCGGTGCCGGTGTTCGAGGTTGAGGTGCTCGCGGGACTCGGCACTGGGGTTGTCGCGATGGTCGAGCTCGAGGTATTGTGCGCCGACCCGAGCTCGTAACCGCCCAGTCCGATGCCTCCCAAGATCACCACGGCCGCCGCCCCGATGGCCGCCCACCTCCCGGCTCGATGCCTGGGGCCGCTACCGGTGGGCCCGCCGTACTCTCCGGGCGGCGGAGGCTGGTAGCCGCCGAAGTCACCTGAGCCAGGTGGCGGCTGATAGCCGCCGAAGTCAGCTCCGGAAAGGGTCGGCGCCGGCGGGCTGGGAGGGGCCTCCCAGCCCATGGCGCCTGACGGGGGGATCTGCTCACGAGCCCCGGGGAAGGGCTCCGGCCCTTGCTGATTCAGGTCATCCATCTCTACTTCACCTCCTGGCGAGTGGGACTTGCCGCAATCCTGTTCACCATCAATGTGCTCCCCCAAGCTTGGAGATTTCCGAGAAGAGCCTGAGACGAAGCCAGGAGTTTGCGCCGAGCCGCGAAATCAGAGACCCATCCCCTGCCCCGCAGGTGCTCCGCCAGCGAGCCCCCTCAGGTCCTGGTAGCCGCCAGGACCTCGGCCGCATGACCCTCGGGCTTGACGTCTTGCCAAACCTGCTCGACCTGGCCCTTGTCACTCACCAAGAAGGTGGTGCGGGCAATTCCCATGTACTCCCTGCCGGCGAACTTGCGCTGACCCCAGACCCCAAAGCCCTCCGCAACCTGGTGGTCGGGGTCGGCCAGGAGGGGAAGATCCGACGCCTCGCAACTGCTAGCGAAGCTCTTCTTGGCGGCCACGTCACCGACGGAGCAGCCGAAGACCCGCACTCCCTGGCTGGCAAAGGCGGCGAGCGCTTTACCGAACTCCCGCGTCTCTATGGTGCAGCCCGAGGTGTTGTCCTTGGGGTAGAAGTAGATCACCCAGCGCTGTCCGAGAAGGTCCTGTGTGTCAACCACCTCTCCCGTGCCGGCTTCCAGACGAAAGCTGGGAACCCGGTCTCCCTTCTGCAACATGCTTCATTCCTCCTTGAGCCGCTCCGATATCTGGGTCTAGCTTCTCATGTCAGGAGCTGGTCGCCACCTCAGCGTCGGCCGCAACTGGCCGCAGCAGTCGTGCCAGATGCTCCAGGGCAACCTCGTACCCGGACTTGCCCAACCCCGCCACGACCCCCAGGCACGCCCCTGCGACCAGGTCTACCTGCCGAAATGGTTCGCGGGCCGAGGGGTTGGTGAGGTGCACCTCGATCGCGGGCAGTGCCACCGCCGCCAGCGCATCTCGGATGGCGACACTGGTGTGAGAGTAGCCGGCGGGATTGATGATCAGGCCACGCGCCCAGTGCCTGGCCGCCTGGATTTGGTCCACGAGCTCTCCTTCGCGGTTCGACTGGACGCAGCGGATCTCGAGACCCAGGGCCAGGCCCCGCACCCTGAGCCGCTCGTCGATCTCGCCGAGCGTGGCGGTACCGTAGATGGCGGGCTCGCGAACTCCGAGAAGATTCAGGTTCGGCCCATGGAGCACCAGAATCTTCGGGATCACAGCTGAGCGGCCTCCCCAGCCGAGAGCGCCCAAAGCTGAGCCAGCGCCAACTGGGAGTCGAGGTCTTCCACCAGGGCCGCGCCAGCTCCCCTGATGGGAACGACGAAGGCGGACAGGCCGGCTCTGCGCTTCTTGTCCCGGCCCATAGCCACCTCGACCAGATCGCGGTCGACCCCAGCGGGCAGGGCCGTCGGAAGGCCGCAGCCGCTGAGGATCTGCTTCAGCTCACACCCCAGTCGACTCGGGCCCAACCCCACCTCCGCGCCGAGACCGGCAGCCGCCAGAAGGCCCAGGCCCACCGCATCCCCGTGGTTGAGGCGGTAGCCGGTCGCGGACTCGAGGCCATGGGCAAAGGTGTGACCCAGGTTCAGGGCCATCCTGAGCCCGTGTTCCTCCGGGTCTGCCTCGACATGCGCGGCCTTGGTCAGAACAGACTGGCCCAATAACCAGGTCAGGTTGGCAGGCTCGGCCCAAGCGCCGTCCCAGACTCTCATCTGGTCCAGCAACAGGCGCGGTCCGAGGACCCCGCACTTGATCACCTCAGCAACCCCGGACCTCGCCCCCGCCCTTGCAAGCGGGCCAAGTAGCGAGGGGTCCGCGAAGACGGCGACCGGATGATGGAAGGCGCCGATTGGGTTCTTCACTCCCCCGAAGTTGATCGCGGTCTTGCCCCCGATCGCGGCATCGGCCATCGCCAGAATCGTGGTCGGCACGTTCACGGTTGGGATCCCCCGGGCGAAGGTGGCGGCGGCGAACCCTGCAGCATCCAGCACCGCCCCACCCCCGACCGCAACCAGGACGTCGCCGCGATCGGCGCCTCCCTCGAGCAACCACCTCCACAGATCGACCATGGTCTCTTGGCCCTTGCCGGCCTCACCACCGGGCACCCGTCGGGTGCTGCAGTTCACTCCGCCACCCACCAGAGCGGCCTCGAGGCGATCCTCCACGGCTGGCGGCAGGCCGGAGTCGGTTACCAGAAAGGCCCGCCGCACCCTGGGCAGAACCTGCCCCAGCACAGCACCCAAGGAGTCCGCCGCCCCCTGGCCCAAGACAATTTCGGTCCTCTCCTTGCCGGCCCTCAGCATCAACCTGGTCAGCTGGCCCGGGACACGGCTGCGGTAGAGGTTCGCCACCTCGTGCGCCACCTGCGCGCTCTCACGCCTGCTGGTGTCGACCACCGGACCTAACCCCGAGTAGACATTGGCCCTCTCCGCCAGCAGAGCTTTGACCGAGTGGGGATCGCGGGAGGGCAGCAGAGGTCGGTCAGCCCCATGCCCGAGCCGCCCGCTGAGCTCGGCCGCCTCCGCGGTCAGGACCACGCAGATATCCCCCTCCGTGGCGCGCAGGAACAGGTCTCTGGCCAGCGGCGCACCACCGCCCGTTGCGACCACCGCACCGGACACCTGCCCCACCTCCATGAGCAGGAGGCGTTCGAAGGACCGGAAGGCGTCCTCGCCGTCACGGCGTATGAGGTCGGGGACACTGACCCCCGCTCTGGCCTCCACCACCTGGTCCAGGTCGATGAATGGCCGACCGAGGAGATCGCCCAACAAGCGCCCAACAGTCGTCTTTCCGGTCGCCATGAAGCCGGTGATGATGAGGTTGGGCAGACCCTTGGGCAGAGGCGGCGGCAAAAGCTCGGTGACCTTCACGAGACGTCACCCCCGGCCGGCCCCAGCCCGGACGCCGCCGCCAGCATCAAATCCAGGCGATCCCCGCCGAAACGGTCCAGGAGGGCAGACGCCAACACCACGCGGACCATGGCCTCGCCCACCACGGCGGCCGCGGGCACGGCGCAGATGTCAGATCTTATGTAGGGAGGCTCAGACCCTGCCCCCGTGGCGAGGTCGACCGAGGCGAGCGGGGCGCGGACCGAGGAGAGCGGCTTCATCGCGCACCTGATCACCAGGGGCTGCCCATCTGTCATCCCCCCCTCGACCCCCCCCGCGAAATTGCTCTTTCTTTTGGCTGAGCCCTTGACTGACGCTATGGGATCCTGGGCCAGGCTGCCCTGCATCCGGGCTACCTCGAACGCCGGGCCGACCTCCACCCCCTTGACCGCCGGCACGGAGAGCATCGCTCCCGCCAGCCTCCCATCCAGGCGCAGGTCCCACTGGGTGTGGGAGCCGAGGCCAAGAGGAAGATTGGTGGCGAAGACTACGAAGGTTCCCCCCAGTGTCTCGCGCC
>DAHWNZ010000073.1:0-10164 GCA_027339635.1 Candidatus Dormiibacterota bacterium | reverse complement strand
CCGCCTCGACCTCCACCAGAGTGGCATAGAAGTCCAGGGTCACCCGCTGTGGGCCCAGCCCCCATTCCCAGACTGTGCCCCTTGCCCTGGCTACAGCGGCAGTCATCCGGGCCAGCATCCGCTCGACGATGGAGTCCAGCACCCTCCAGGCGGCGGGGGTCGACGCTACCTGACCGAACAGCGCCGGCTGCTGCCGCAGCACGGTCAGGTCTGAGATGCACTCCCCACCAGCCGCCAACGTGATGGCCAGGTCCACCAGCACCCGCGCCGAGTCGTGCCGGCGGACTCTTGCCGCCATCGGCGAGAGCGCTCGAGAGCGCCGCCTCCAGCCCGCTCCGTTCTGCCAGCTCGGCCAGGAGCCGGCTCCCGGGGTGGCCCACCAGCCTTGACCCATCCGCTCGCACCACAACCCGACGCCGGTGGTTAACCTTCACCCTCAAGGTGCTGCCCTCCTTGGTGGGAATCGTGGTCTTCAACACCCACAGTTTCCCTTACCAGGAGGGCATTTCCACAACTACACCCAGCTACTCAGCCCAACCTTGATGAGATACCGAGGCTAGGGGTAGCACACGGTCAGATCATCGACTCCGCGTTTGAGGGCGGGAGAGCTCACAGTGACAGGTCGTCATATACCGATCCATGACCACGCCGCTGCCTGTGTGGCTCGTCAGGATGCACCATTTCGGCAACCCTTTTGGGGCGTGTTCCAGGCCCCGGCGTACGCCAATCGTGGCGCTGACCGCTGCCCCTTCCGGCCCGGGCGCTCACGGAGGAGCGCGTCGGGGCCCTTTCCCCGCCGGCCGCTGGCCTCGGGCGAGCGGGCCGCCTCGCCGATGGCGCGACTGGTCTTGCCGCACGCTCGAAGCCCACGAAGCCCGCTCTGACGGCGTTCGGACCACGCTCCTTGAGTTCTGCGAACGCCCATCGAAGGCTCCGCCCAAGAGTGTCGCGGTAAAGGGCGAGAAAAAGCAGAACGACGGTCAGCACGGCTATCCCGCCCCACCCGACCAGAGTGTTACGTAGCCGCGCGGCGGATGCCGCGGCGCGATTGGCGGCCAGCGTCTTGGCACGGGCCGCCTGGTAGACGATCTCTTCTGCGTGGAGTCTGGGAATCTGGGGAGCAAAGGCGAGAATGCCGTTGGCTACGCCCTGAGCCAGGGCCTGCCGGAAATTGGGCTCCGCAAGGAGTATGGAGTCCTTCTGGTTGCTCATGAAACCAGACTCAATCGTGAGGGTGGGCATGGTGGCGTGCACCCACAGCCTCGGTAGTGGTTGCACCCCGCGGTTGCCCATGCCATAGGGCGCGATCTCCTTGCCCATGGCTGCGTCGACGGCGTTTGCGAACGCAGTGTCCGACGGATGAGGGGTGAAGACGGTGACGCCTTCCAAGCTTGGCGTGGTCCAGTCGTTGACCCAAAGGCTCACGAACACATTGGCGTGATTCTTCTCGGCGACCGCCTCTGCTTGGGGGATGCTGACGAAGACGTCGCGAGTGCGGCTCATCACCACCTTGACCCCCTGGGCCTGCAACAGCCGGCGCAGGTCCAGGCCGACGCTGAGGGTGACATCTTTCTCCTCCAGCCCGTTGTAGGGCGAAATCGCACCCGGGTCGTAGCCACCATGACCGGGGTCTATAGCCACCACGTAGGGCTTTGGGGCTATCAGCCGTGACGCCTTCGTCGGGGCGTGCTCAGAGGCCAAGACCGTCCCGGGAAGGAATGCGGCCACCAGGCCGATCCCGAAGGCCAGGGCGACGACGTGTGGAAGACGAATTGGCCCGGTGCGCATGGCGCTGTTCGCAGTATATGCCTCGTGGCCAGCGGGCGCTCAGTTCCGTAGGGGCGCGGCGAACCCGCTCACTAACTGGAACCCAGACCGACGCCCTGGGCGGACCAGGGACGGTGTCAACCCAGGAGTCCGACTCGGACGAGTGACGACGTGGGGGCGCATAGGCCGTCCGGGTGCGGCCCCTGGGCATGGTCCATCAGGCGCCGGTCTGGTGGGCTTTGCCCCAACGCGACCGGCTGGCCCCGGTGACCGACGTTCGAGTGGACGCACCAGCTCCTCGGCTGCACGGCACAGGGCAGCCAGCAGGGCTCCCGGGTGCCATCTCCATGAGCAGGGGTGCCGGATGCAGCCCCTGCCGCGGCCCTCCTCCTCCAAACCGGACCCAGGCGCCCGCATCGCGGACCAATGGTCGCCCCAGGCCCCATCGACAACCACGGCGTCCCTGAAATGGAGAGCGACGACAGTGACCCCGGCGTTACCTTGAGTCAGGACCGTCGGCTGAAGCGGCGCCTGGCAGGATGGGAAACGTCCGGTCAGAGGCCCAACTCCGAGGCCAGCGCTTCCCAGGCGGAGACCGGCACCGCGAAGGGGTCCTCAGAGATCACCTGGATCGCGACATGGTCCGCTCCCAGGTCCAAATGTTGGCGCACCCTGGCGGCGATTTCCTCGGGGCCGCCCCAGGCGACGATGGCGTCGACCAGCTGGTCGTTGCCGCCATCTGACATCTGGTCCTCGGTGAATCCGAGGCGTAGAAGATTGTGCCGATAGTTCGGCAGTTTGAGGTACGCCGCGGTGTGACGCCGAGCGACCATCCTTGCTCTTTCGGGGACGCGCTCGAGCACCACGGCCTGCTCCGGACATAGCATCTTTCCCTGCCCCAGCCTCGCTCGCGCCAGCGGAGTGTGGGCCGCGGGCACGAAGTATGGGTGAGCTCCATCTGCCTGCTGAGCGGCCAGATCCAGCATGCGCGGCCCGAGCGCGGCCAATACCGTTTTCGGCTCAGCTGCCGGGCGGGGCGCATCGTACTGCGCCTCACGCATCGCCAGCAGGTACGCCTTCATCGCACTGTAGGGGCGGTCGTACTGATGGCCGCGAGGATTGACCAGGGGCACATGGCTGACCCCCAAGCCCAAGAGGAAGCGCTCCGGGTAGGCCTCGGCCAGAGTCAGCTGGCCCGCTCGCATCGCCTGCGCGTCCCGGGCCCAGATGCTGGCGATGCCGGTCGCCACGACCAGCCTCTCGGTTGCCGCCAACAACAGGGAGGAGTTGGCGAACGCTTCGCGACGGAAGCTCTCCCCCACCCACAGGGCACCGAAACCGAGCTCCTCGATCCGTCTTGCCGCCGACCGCGCGACCTCGGCGGGCTGGCGATCGAGGGCCGAAGTCCAAATCCCAAAGCGCCCAAGCTCCATCTCAACAGCGTATAGGGTCGGCTGGGTCAGCACATCCGGGGAGCGAGCCTGGGAAGGGCTGGGCCGAGTGATCCGCTCCGGCAGGCTGGTGCGGGAGATGTCGGAGAGATGGGCCCTGGTGCCACGGGAGAGCCCGTGGCAGGCTGGGCCAGGACTTGGAGCCCAACGTTGGACCCAGATGGGGCGGCCCCGGTCCGTCGACCTTCGATCAATCTTCCGAAAGGGGCTCGCCTCGATCCAGGTTGGGTTGGTCACGGCGCCAGTAGGCCTTGACCGCGAGTCGTTCACGCGGCTGACCGCGAGCCACAAGCAGGTCACGGATGGTGATTACGGTCCGTGCCTCGCCCGCCAGGTAGACCCGGCCGGCTCCCCCCGGGAGGGCGAGGGACTGGACGGCCCGGATCAGGGGCTGGTCGTCTCCAGGTGCCCCGCCGCGACGGATCCAATCGAGGCCCCCTACGAGCGAAGCCGGTGGCTCCAGCTCGTCTTCGTGGCCGCCCACCTCCAGCAGAGCCGCGGCCCTCTGGCCGGACGGGAGGGCCTCTGCCATGTTGAAGATGGCGGGCATGGCCGTCTCGTCGCCGATGAAAATATGCCACTCCGCCCCGGGGTCGAGAGTGATCTTGCCACGGGGCGCGACCACCTGTTCCAACGGGTCTCCCCTCGCGACCTCGGTGGCCCAGCGCGCGCCGGGACCGCCGCCGTGCAGCACCACCTCTATGTCGAGAGTGCGGTGAGACGGGTCATATCGCCGTATCGAGTACCGGCGGTTGACCAGGCGGCCCTCCAGGGGGACGCGGACCATCAGATCCTGGCCCGGTCGGAAGTCAAAGCCTTCCAGGGCTTCCCCTTGAAGTTTGATGCACCGCATCGACCTGGTCAGATCTTTGACCTCGGATACGACCAGATCCAGCTCCCGCTGTGCCGGCATCGGCAAGGCTTGGACTATCGACTGGGGATTCTGGGGCAAAACCAACTCCGCTAACCCTGGTTCGATCAGGGCGCCCCGGGCGCCCGCCACCGTGAAGTATGCGAGATACCCCACACCGGACAGGGAAGGGGCGATGGGGGAACTCAAGCCCGATCACGTAGCGGGCGGGGGGCCAAACCCGGTCTGTGGGCTGCCAGATCCGGAGGCCTCCTGCTCCTCTCGGGACTCACTCCGGGCCAGCGGGATACGAGCCACCAGAGGAGCCACCGCCAAGACCACGGCCAGGCCGATGATCAGCCCCAGGAGAGGTCTGCCTGGCCGGGCGAGGCCGGTGGCGACCAGAAGAGCAGTCGCGGCCGCCGGGGCGTGGTGGGATCGGAGCAGTTCCAGGGCCATCAAGGTTGCGGCCACGGCCGCCGCAGCCGCGCCTGCCTGGGCCAGTGGCAGGCGCTCCTCGGCCGTGGCCGCGGGTGCCTGCCAGAGGCCGAACGCGAGGAGCGCCACCAGGCCCACGGCCAGGGCCACCGAGTGGCCGACAGCCGCGTCACGCAGGCGTGGTGCCTCCTGGCCGGGATGGGCGACGAACACATAGGCAGTGGGGCCGAGGGTACTGGTCAGCAGAGGCCAGGCGGTGAATGCCGCTCCGATCCCGACGCCGGCCACGATGACGCCGCCCAGGCATGCGTAGCGCAGCCCGACCAGCAGGTGGAGATTTCGAGTTGCTCTGGGCTCGGGTGTGGAGAGTTCCCGGGCGCGGTCGGCGGAGGTGGTCGGGGCGTCGCTTACGCCTTGGCGGTATGGGTTCCGGCGCGTCTTGGCACCTCCTGCCGAGCGGTTGCTCGGCCGCCGTCAGTGGCGGCACACGTCCTCGGTGCTTGACAACGCCGCGCCGTACCGGGAGTTGCACGGCCTAGGCGGGAGCGCTCCCCAGCACAGTCCGGCCCGGGCCCGTCGACACAGCGGGGCCACAGCGTCAACGCGCTTCGGCCCGCCCCGCGAATTGCTGATACGCCTCCCACGCTCTGGGCCCGTAGACGGTGGCCGGGCCACCATCCAGAAGGAGAGTGACCCCGATCATCTCGGCGACCTCCGCAGGCGTGGCTCCTCTGCGTGCGGCCCCCCGGGCATGGGCTGCGATGCAGCCGTCGCAGCGTTTGACGATGGCCACCGCCAGCGCGATCAGCTCCTTGGTTTTGGCGGGGAGCTCCCCGTCCTTGATGACGGCTCGGTGCATCGCGGCATAGGCGGACCACACCTCGGGGATCATGTGGCGCAGCTCCGCCACGGGCTGGCTCAGGTCGCTGAGCACCTCCTGATGATCGATCCTGCTCATTGGCCGGCTCTCCCTGGATCGCCCCGTAGAACAACCATTGGTCCCGGACGGCGCTGGTGCCACAATAGGGGCACATGTGCTATGCAGACGATGCGCGCCCGCCGTTCCCCCCCATTAGAGGCGGTGCATCCGATGGGCGCCAGCTCGTGCTCACATCCGCCGATGGAACTCATTTCGCGGCCTACGCGGCCAGCTCCGATGCCCCCAACGGAGCTGGCGTTGTCATCCTGCCGGATGTGCGCGGGCTGCACCACTTCTACGAGGAGCTTGCCCTCCGCTTCGCGGAGACCGGGCTTGTTGCCATCGCCATCGACTACTTTGGCAGAACAGCCGGGTTGGACCCTCGGGACGACACCTTCGAGTTCCGTCCCCACGTGGACCGGACCACGCCTGAGCAGATCGCCGCAGACACCAGGGCGGCGGTCGAATGGCTCAGGTCGAAGGCGGGCGGCGCTTGCTCCGATGTCTTCACGGTGGGGTTCTGCTTTGGGGGCAGCAACTCCTGGAATCAGGGGGCCTCAGATCTGAACCTGGCCGGCTGCATCGGGTTCTACGGCCAGCCCCAGCGGACCGAGCCGTATCTGGACCAGATCAAGAGTCCCCTCCTCCTTCTGATCGCAGGTGCCGATTTCACCCCTGCTGAAGCCTACTCAAAGTTCACGGCCGAGCTGGACTCGGCTGGTGTCGAGCACGAGGAACACACGTATCCGGGCGCCCCGCACAGCTTCTTCGACCGCACCTTCAAGGAACACGAGGCCGCCTGCTCGGACGCGTGGGCCAGGATGTTGGCTTTCATCGATCGACATCGGCAGGGGCCGGCGCGGCGACACCCCTGACCGGCCCCGGCAGAGACCGGAAGGCGCCATCTCGCAAGACGGGGACGCAGGTCGACACGTTAAGGGCGCTGGCCCACTCAAACTCGTCGGGATATCCTCGGCGCCGTTGCTCTCGAGCGGATGTGCTCTCGAACAGAGCCCGCCGCAGACCGATCCTCCTCGCGTCCCGATAGGCACAGGCAGCGGCGCGGGCCTCGGGCGACCGCCGCCGGCTCCTCAGACCGTCGATGATCGCTCCCGCCCCAATCAGATCCTCCAGAGCGGGATCCAGGGTCTGATCGGGCCACCTCTCTCCCGCCGCGATCACGGAGATGATCCGGCCCGCGCGGCGGGCGTAGCGGGCGACGGCTGCCGCATTGCGCAGGCTGCCGGCAACCACGACCGCCCCACTCTGGGAGACCGCCTTGGAGATCGCTGAGCCGTTGGGCGAGGGCAGCACTATCGCGGACCCACGAGGCAGGCGGCTGAGGGTGGCGGGCGAGAGGGAGTACGGGTGGGTCGCGTCGACCTGGGAGCGGGACACCGCCAGCTCCGCCCCCAGGTCACGCGCCATCTCCCCCGCCTGGCGGTCGTCCCAGCGGTGGGGATAGACCGCGCAGCCGCAGTCGACGGCGACGGTAACCGCGGTCGTAAAGGTGATCACGTCCACCACCACCACCACATCGGAGCCCGTTCCCAGGGCAGCTGCCCCCGACTCGCCCCAGCCGAAGCGTACGGTGAAAGGGGCTGTCTGTACAGCCGTAACCCGCTCCTGACCGAAGCGCGGGACGGTCGGCGAAGAGCCGCTGGCGCTTTGCATGCTCGCTTAGCTTGCGGCATCGACCCCTTGGGCGCACGGGCACAGCCGGAATGGCCCACTGCCATGGGCCGAGCCCACCGATTCGGACCAGGGCCCCGGGCGCCCCGGGTCGCGGGGCGGGCTATAGTGAGACGAGGTCCTCAACGGACCGCAGCTAAAGCAAGGTTGGGTCCAAAACTTGGCGCTACCATCCACTCTGGGCGAACTTCGCGGCAGCGAGTACCGGATGCGATCGGTGCGGGAGGAGCTGCGCGACAACCTGGCCAACGCGTTGCGCTCCCCACAAAACCTGTTCTCGGGCTTGGTCGGCTACGAGGACACTGTGATCCCCCAGATCGAGAATGCGCTCCTGGCGGGCCAGGACATCATCTTCCTGGGGGAGCGGGGGCAGGCGAAGTCGCGCCTCATCAGAGCGTTGACGGCGCTCATGGACGAGTCCATCCCGGTGGTCGCGGGAAGCGAGATCAACGATCATCCCTACTCCCCCATCAGTCGCCTCGCCAGGGACCTCGTGGCCGAGCATGGCGACTCCACCCCCATCCAGTGGGTGCCCCGGGCCCGGCGCTTCGCCGAGAAGCTGGCGACCCCGGACACCTCCATCGCCGACCTCATAGGCGAGGTCGACCCGATCAGGGTCGCCGAGGGACGCTACTTGGCTGACGAGATGACGATCCACTACGGGCTGCTGCCTCGGGTCAACCGTGGAATCTTCGCGATCAACGAGCTTCCCGACCTGGCGGAGCGGATCCAGGTCGGACTCTTGAACGTGATGGAGGAGCGCGACATCCAGATTCGTGGCTTCCAGGTGCGACTGAATCTGGACGTGATCGTGGTGGCCACAGCCAATCCGGAGGACTACACCAACCGAGGCCGCATCATCACCCCCCTCAAGGACCGGTTCGGGGCCCAGATCCGCACCCACTATCCCCGGACAGGCGAGCAGGAGGCGTTGATCATGGAGCAGGAGAGGGCCAGCTTCGATGGGCTGGGAGTGGCCCTCCACGTTCCCTCCTACATGCGCGAACTCATCGCGGAGGTCTCTCAGCAGGCGAGGCGCACCGCTCAGGTGAATCAGCGCTCGGGGGTGTCCGTGCGGCTGTCGATAGCCAACTACGAGAGCCTCTGCGCCAATGCCGTGCGCCGGGCGATCCTCCTGCAGGAGTCCGAGGCGGTTCCCCGCCTCAGCGACCTGGCGGCCATGACGGCGTCCACTGCGGGAAAGCTCGAGCTCGAGACGTGGGAGGAGGGCGAGGACCAGGTGGTGCTGCAAAAACTGGTCCGGACCGCGGTGGGCAACGTCTTCCGCCGGCACTTCTCGGTCCCGGAGTTCGCGCCGCTGGTGGCCCGCTTCGAGCAGGGGATGAGCGCTGAGACCGGGGAGATGGTGCCGGCTTCGAAGTACGAGGCCCTGGGAGCGGAGTTGACCGAGACCAAGCGAATCCTGGCGGACCTGGACGAGCCCAACCGCCCCGGCTCCCTGGCGGCAGCACTCGAGTTCGTCCTCGAAGGCCTCCACCTGGCCAAGCGTCTGAACAAGACGGTGGTCGACGGCGCGACCATCTACAACAGCTGAGGACCCCGGATGGTGCCCGTATCGCAGCGCTACAGCCGCTGGGACGGCAGCCAGCAGGAGGTTCTTCCCGACGCCGACGAGGTGTTCTCAAGGCTGGCCGAGGACGTCTTTCATGGGTGGGACCTGGACTCCGCCCTGCACCGCCTCCTGAGCCAGGGCTTCAAGGACAGCCACGGTCGGCGCCTGCCCGGTCTGGATCGGATGCTGGCTGAGCTGAAGCGGCAACGCCAGCAGCGCCTGGAAAGACACAACCTGAGCCACCTTTTCGAAGGGTTGGAGGAGCGCCTGGACCACATCCTGGCCCGCGAAAGGACCTCACTGCAGGAGCGCCTCGACCAAGCGGCTGATGCGGGATCCGCGGGGCTCATGGGACCGATGGTGAAGGAGCGCCTGCGCCGGCTGGACGCGCTGCCTCCGGAGCCAGCGTCGGCCATACAGCAGCTCCAGAACTACGAGTTCCTGGATCAGAGGGCGGCGATGGAGTTCCGCCAGCTGGTGGAAGAGCTGCGGCGAGACCTGGTGGACTCCCACTTCAGGGAGATGGGCAGGAACCTCGGGCAGATGGGGCCGGGCGAGATGACCGCGGTCAAGGAGATGGTCCAAGACCTGAACCAGATGTTGGAGCGTCATCTGGCCGGTGAGGAGACCAACTTCCAGCGGTTCATGGAGAAGTGGGGAGCTCTGTGGCCGGACAGGCCCGACACGATAGATGAGTTCATAGAGCGGCTTCAGGACCGCATGGCCGAGATGGACTCCCTCATGCGGTCCCTGTCCGCGGAAGGGCGCCGCGAGCTGGAGGACATCTTCCAGGCGGCCCTGGGAGACCGGGAGGTGCAGGAGGCGTTGGACCGGCTCGGCCGCCTGCTCGGGCGCCTGCCCCAAATGGGAAGAACCAGTAGCGCCTATTCGTTCTCCGGTGGAGGCGAACTCGACTTTCCGGAGGCGCTCGAAACGATTAGCGCTCTGGGCCGGCTGGAGGAGGCCGAGCGAGGGCTGCGCCAGGCCTACAGCGGGGAGGCTGTTCCAGAGGAGTTACAGGAGCTCTTGGCGGAGTTCCTCGGGCCCCAGGCGGCTCAGAGCGTGGCCCAGGTTCAGGAGCTCCTGGCCGCGATGGAAGAGGGAGGGCAGCTGACACGCGGGGAGCAGGGACCGGCGCTCACCGCCAAGGGCGTGCGTCGGATCGGTCAGAAGGCCCTGGGCGACATCTTCCAGCACCTAGGCGGGGATCGGCTCGGCAACCATGGCCTGGGTAGGCCAGGCTCCGGCGTCGAGGCCGGCGACGAGGTCAAGGACTACGAGTTTGGTGACCCCTTCCGGCTCGACGTCCAGCGCACCGTCATGAACGCCATCCGCCGCGGCGAGAGCCAAAGCCCGGTTCACCTGGAGCGGAGGGACTTCGCCGTTGTGCGCTCGGACCGGGCCGTGAGGTCGAGCACCGTCCTGATGCTGGACATGAGCCGCAGCATGCCGCTCAGGGGATACTTCTACGCCG
>DAHWNZ010000072.1:0-11122 GCA_027339635.1 Candidatus Dormiibacterota bacterium | reverse complement strand
GGAGCGGGTGCCACTGGAGCTAAGCCCACTGCTGATCGGGCCGACATATGTGGAAGAGATGCGGCACGATGTCGGGGAAGGGTCGGGGCCGTGGAAGGCCAAGGTGCTGGGCGAGTTCCCGGAGGATGCCGACGATGGAGTCGTCAGCCTCTCGGCGCTGCGCCGGTGCATGAGGCCGGACCAAGAGCACGCGCCAGAGGACCTGCTGCCGGTTGAGCTTGGCTGGGACGTTGGGACTGGCGGAGACCGGTCCGTGGTCCGAGAGCGGCTAGGTGTCAAGGCGGGCAGGACATGGTACCCGAAGGGCGCGGATCTCATGCCTCAGTGTGGAGAGGTGGTTCGCATCCTGGAAGAGACCGGGGCCACGGCGATCAAGATTGACTCAATCGGGATCGGCCACGGGGCGGCGGACCGGATGGAAGAGCTGAGGCGTGAGGGTGCGCACCAGGCCAGAGTGATCCGGGTCAATGTGGGAGAGGCCCCGACCAAGCCGCACAGGTTCCCCAAGCTGAGGGATCAGATCTGGTGGGAAGTGGGCCGGATGATGTGCCAGGACGGAGCCTGGGATCTCTCGGGGATAGACGACGCGACAGTGGCCCAGTTGACCGCGCCGAAGTACGCCCTGGACTCCAGCGGGCGGATCAAGGTCGAGCCGAAGGCAGACACCAGAGCCAGACTGGGAAGGTCACCGGACGATGCAGACGCTCTGCTGCTGGCGTTCTACCGGGCGCATGGCCAAGGGGCGGCGTTCTTAGAGATGTGGAGGGATCACCCGTTGCCAACCTCAAACTCGGCTGAGATCAAGGCGCAAGCCCAGGACCAAGCGGCTGTGCGGCGGCTGGAGCGGAAGATGCGAGGCGGAGTGCGCTTCGGCAACTCAGGCCCGGCGCTTCTGAGCCGGCACTGTCAGCACCGCTGGCGGAACGATGCCTGCGTCTTCTGCGGCGGCCCCAAGCCGGAAGATTGACCTCTAGGGGTCCGGGAGGCTGACGCTTTGGCTCTGAGTTTCCGCTTGCGCCGCCATGCCCCGATCACGGCTGAGGAGATCGAGCGCGGGGTTGAGGTAGCTCTGCACCCTGACCGGTTGGCCCTCCAGCCCGCTCCGCTGAGGAAGCACATCGAAGAGGTGGCCAAGGCGGTCACGATGGCCCCTGGCTCGTGGAACGTCCCGCCCGGACAGGCCAGGCGGAAGGGGCCGCAGCCGATCGATGTGCGCACTCTGGCGGCACGAGCGGCGGCGCAACTGGCCCCGTCCTCGTCGGTGACGCCGGAGGATATCCAGCTTGCCCTGCACCGTCAGGGCGTGGACTGGGTAGAGCCGTTCGCCCCAGGGATGCCCTTGGTGCCGTACTACGGCTATGGCCGACGGCCCCGGATGTACGACTACATGGTCGGGCGCAACGTCACCACGGAGACGAGGCCGGACCGCATCCCGTTCCAGCAGTTGAAGCAGGTGGTCGAAGGCTACGACATCGCCCTCTCCTGCATCCGGTACACGATCAACGACCTCCGCTCGATGGAACTTAAGTGGGGGCCGATGGCGGGCTACGAGGGCGACACGAAGAAGGACGCTCTCCAGGCGGCGCAGTTGTGGCGCAGGCCGGATGGCAAGCGCTTCTTCGGCGACTGGCTGGCGCAGGCGATGATGGACCAGCTCCGCTATGACGCCAGCTCGCTCTACCGGGAGCGGAACGCGGCGGGGAAGATGCTGGCGCTGAAGATCATCGACGGGACCACGCTCGCTCCGATGCTCGACTACTTCGGGGAACTGCCCGAGCCGCCAGCTCCGGCCTTCCAGCAGTTCATTCAGGGCGTGCCTTGGGACTGGCTGACCACGGACGACATCCTCTACTCGCCGATGTGGCCGGTGCCGGAGAGTCCGTTCGGGGTGCCACCGATCGAGACGGTGCTGCTGAACGCCAACACTGACGTGAGGCTGCAGCTCTTCTTCCTGGAGTTCTTCACGGCTGGGGCTGTGCCCGAGATGTTCGCCCTGGCTCCCCCGGACCAATCCGACCCGGACGCTCTGGCCGAATGGGAAGAGGTCAGCAACGACCGGTTGATGGCGAACCAGGCGGCGCGGCACGGGATGATGTGGCTGCCAGGCGGGACGGAACTTAAGCCCTACAAGCAGATCGAGCAGATCGACCCGAAGATCGCGGAGTACGTCATCCGGCGGACGGTGGCGGCCTTCGGGCTGACCCCGCAGAACCTGGGCATCCTGGATGACGTAAACCGCGCGACGAGTGAGACGCAGGTCGACCAGCAATTCAGGGTGGGCACGCTTCCACATGTGCGGCACTGGGAGGCGATCATCAACTCGGTGACGCAGGAAGACTATGGCCTGCCGGTGGCGGCGCACTTCGACACCGGGCGGGAGGCTGAGGACCGGCTGATGGAGGCGCAGGCCCACCAGATCTGGGTGAGCATCGGGGCCGAGTCCACAGATGAGGTCCGGGACCAGATCCTGGGGCTGCCGATCGACAATGAGAACCCGGTGCCGAGGGGCTACTTCTCGGCCAAGGGGGCGTTCGTCCCGATCCACCAACTCCAGGCGCTGGCCGGGCCGGTGGACCCGGAGACGTACTCGCCGACTGACGCCCCGGCTGCTCCAGTGTGGGCGCAGACGATCTCGGGCTTTGGGCCGGCTGCGCCCCAGGAGATGGCGCTCGGCCCGCAGGATATCCACCAGCAGGTGGGTTCCGAGCACGCAGGCGCTCCGGTTGACCCGATGGACGCTCAGTATCAATCGGCCGCCACTGAGACGGCGGACAAGCCCGCAGGCTACGGGCTGGCCGGGTTGGAGCGCAACGCTGGACGAAGTGGTAAGTCTCTGGATCTGGCCAAGTGGCAGCGGCAGTCGCGGGACCGGCTGCGGCGTGGCAAGCGGCCTCGCCAGTTCGCGGACTCGGCCATTGACCAGCGTACCCATGACGCGGTGTGGGACCGGCTCTGCAAGGCCACGTCGCAGGATGAGGTGGACAGCGCATTCAGGGCCGGGCTGCAAGATGCGGCGGCGGCGCAGATCGGCCTTCGCGGGCCTGAGCCGCTGCCGGGGTCTGCGGGAGGGCAGCCCGACCCAAAAGACCGTGAGCGGCGTCCGGGGCCGTGGGGCCACCTGGAAGCCGCACTCGTGGCCTTCTACGAGCCTCTGGTCTTGGCCGGACTGATGGCATCGGTGCCGAGCCTAGCGGCGACTCAGGCATGGTTCCGGGAGTGGGCCAAGACGCCAGGGCTGCCGGTCGGCTCGGACGCGGCCCAGGATGTGGCGAGGGCATTCGCGGCCGCGTCGATGCCGCTCGACAAGGGGCCGCTGGGAGACACGATCGAGCGGATCTACCGCGACTCGTGGCTGCCTGGGGCGCAGGACGCGGTGGCCCAGTTGGGCGCTAGGGCGGATCGCAGCATCCCACTGGTCCAGGCGGTCGACGAGACGGACTGGCCGCAGTGGGTGCCGGGCAACCCACCGGGGGTGGCGGACCTACGGAGCTTGGACTTCGACCCGATGGGAGCTGAGGTTGGCTCGTGGCTGAAGGAGATTGACGCGACGACATGCCACCAGATCGCGGAGATCCTGCATGACGGGGTTGAGTCTGGGGACGGCGTGAACGTGATCGCGGCCAAGATCGACCAGCACCTGCACAACCCGAGTCGGGCCAGGATGGTCGCGGTCACCGAGGTGAACCGGGCCATGAGCCGCTCGGCCTTCACGATCTACAAGGCACACGGGGTACCGATGTGGGACTTGGTGACTCAGGTGGGCGCGTGCCCGATCTGCTTGGCGGTGAAGGCGCACAACCCGCACCCGATGACTGACATCACCGAGCGGCCACCTCTGCATCCCCGCTGCAGGTGCGTACCAGCCCCCGCGTACCCACCGGTACGTGCCACTGCTACGCCTATGGGAGGGCTGTGAGTTGGCGCACTTCGGCGTAGACATCGACGGGTGCCTCGATGAGAATCCGGCCCTTATGGGGTCGCTGCTAAACGCCTTGCGGTCTGCCGGACACCGGGTGACCGTGATGACGGGTTGCTCGGCGAAGGTGCCAACGCAGCAGGACTTCGACGAGAAGGCTCAGTACCTCAAGAGCCTGGGGTTGGGGAACGCATGGGACGATATGGTTGTCTTCGGAGACCCGCCGCACAAGGCGAAGGCGAAGTACTGCAAGACTCACCACGTTGACTGCCTGATCGACAATGATGTTCAGAACCTGAACCGGGCGAGCAAGTACTGCACCACCCTGGCGGTCTGGAACTCGCTCATCCCGCCAGAGGACAAGTCGAGCACTAAGGTCGGACTCTAGCGTCCTGGATGGCTTGGCGGCATGCCCGGCACTGGCGGTTGGCCTTGTAGGGCGAACTGGCGGGCGGCAGGTACGTGTTCTCAGGCGTGTACTCGTGGCCGTGGCGGCAGTGCGTTGCCAGCTCGCGGGGCGCTGCCACCCGGAACGGAACCCCGCGCTGCACATTGACGGCGAAAAGGACCGGTTCGAGATGGTCTGGGTTGACGCAGTGCCGAACTCGGCAGAGATGGTCAAGGGTCATGCCGTCCGGGATCGGCCCGCGAAGCAGTTCCCACGCGAGACGGTGGGCTAGCCAGCACTTGCCACTCCCGGCGACAGTGAACTTGCCGTAGCCGTTGGGCATGCGGTAGCCGGTCCAGAGCCAGTGGCCCTCGGCGTTGTCACGGTCGATCCGCGCCTCAAGCCTGTCCCGCAGACTGGCACCGCGCGAGCCATTCCGGGAAGGACCGGCCAGCCGCTTGCCTCGAGCAGCTCGCTGGTAGTGAAGCCCGCAAAGGGAGCGACCCACGACGGGCCGCTCACATTCTGCCACTGAGCAGGGCGTGCGCACGACATGCATTGTAACCGACAAGCTGGCAAATGACGAGGGCACATGAGCGCGAAGCGATCTCTGGTGCGGCGCAACCTGAAGCAGGCGGGATGGAAGGGGCGCAAGTCCAAGCGCGGCAAGCCGCTGGAGGACGCGGCGCATGACGTGGCGATCGTCCTCGGCGTGCTGAAGGCGCGGGACCGGGCCAAGAGCACCCTCGCCGCCGCCAACTACATCCCCAAGGAGACGTGATGGCAAGTCTGAACAACCTCCTGACCCAGGCGTCGGCCACGTACACCGCCTCTGGAAGCAGCGCGTCGCTGAACGTTCCGCTGGCGATCACGACCGCAGCCGTGGACGTGAACGTGACGGCGGCCTCTGGCACCAGTCCGACCCTTGCGCTCTACCTAGACCGTCAGGGGGCCGATGGGATCTGGTACAACGTCTGGACCTCATCTTCGATCACGGCAGCGGGGACGGCTTCGACCTCGGTCGGCCCTGGGTGCGTGACCGGGGCGGTCCTGACTGGCGCAATCCGGCTGAGGTGGGTGCTTGGGGGAACATCCCCGAGCTTCACCTTCTCAGCCTCCATCGTCGGGCGTTAGGAGGGCACGGCCATTTGCTGGTCATGTGGATGCTTGAGGCCCTCTGACGACCACGGGGACCCTCGGGCGTTGACGACGGAGGACCTGCGGGCTGCGGCGGACCAAGCGGGGACGGATATCCCGGGCGCGGTGGCGAACATGGTGCGCACCCTATCGCTGCACAGAGGTAGGCAGGCGGGCGCGGCCAAGAGCGAGTACGCAGCGGTGAAGGTGCTGGGCACTGAGCCAGAGCGCCGGTTCACCCTGGGGCTGGCTTACCCAGCCAACCGACCTGACGTGGGCAAGGCAGCCGATGGGTTCCGTGACTTCGTGAGCCAGGAAGTGCTGGAGGATGCGGCCTGGTCCTTTATGCGGAAGGGCGGCAGCGTGGGCATTCAGCACGTGGACGGCACCGACGGCCACGGCACTGTGGTCGAGAGCTACCTATGGCCCAGCGATGCGCCGTGGCAGTCACCTACCGGGCAAGTGGTCCGCAAGGGTGACTGGGTGCTGGGTGTGGTGTGGGACGAGCCAACCTGGGCGGAGATCAAGGCAGGTGAACTAAACGGCTTCAGCCCCCAGGGGGCCGCTCGCCGCCGTCAGCCGTCAGCCGAGGCGCTGGCGAACTTGAGGAGCTTCTGAGATGGACATAACAGAGTTCGAGTGGCTCGACCCTGATCGGGTGGACGCCGTGGACAGCCCCGCGAATGGGACCCCGTGGCTACTCGTGAAGAGCGAAGGCGACGAGTCGGTGCTCTCCGAGGATGGGATGGTGAAGTATGTCTCCGCCTCCGCCCGGCGCAAGTACGCCCGGCAGGGGGTCGCGATGGCGAACGGCGACTTCCCGATCCCAGACGAGGGCCATCTTCGCTCGGCCATCGGGCGGCTGGGCAACTACAAGGGGGACAAGGCGAAGGCCAAGGCGCACATCATCAAGCGCGCTCGGGCGCTGGGCCTGACGCACATGCTCCCGAAGGACTGGCACGTGGAGAAGGCTATGGACGAAACCCAAGGCGGCGTTCAGGGGAGCGCAGAGGGCGTGGACGTGGACGGCTCGCTCGGCCAGACGCGAGAGAACGCAGACGACGAGATCGTCCACGGGGACGTGCAGAACGACGCGGGCAAGCCCAAGTCGGAGCCGTACAACCAGCCCCGCCCGGATGAGCACACCGGCTACGGCGACACCGCGCCGGACAAGAGCATGCCGGAGACCGAGGCGCTCTCACAGACCCGCGAGATCCACGCCGAGAAGAACAGCATCGGGCCGAACTCCGCCAGCTCCGAGGGGACGGTGGCCCCGGACCGCAGGCAGGACACGGCGATGGCCGAACGCGAGGGTAGGCGGCAGACGGAAGAGGTCCACGCGGGCGAGGGCGACGAGGATGTGAAGCCAACCGAGACCGACCCGCCCCAGAGCCAGAAGGCCAAGGGCAAGCGGCGCGTGGAGGGAGCGAACCCGGATGTCAAGGCTGGGGGGAAGGCAGACACCGACCCCGGCAACCCGGCGTGGCAGGACAAGGACGTGGCGCTCGCGGCGGAAGCGGTCGCCCACCTGAGGGAGGCGCTGAACCTCGCGGCTCAGTTCGAGTCGCGGGAGAAGCGGGAGGCCAAGAAGGCTATCAAGCGGATCAATGCGGCGGTACTCAGCTTGGGCAGCACCGGCTCAACCGCCGTTACAAAGGAGATCGAGGACATGACCACAGAAGAGCTGCTCAAGCTGCTCGACGCGCGTGACAAGGCCAAGGCAGAGAAGGCTGCGAAGGCCGCGAAGAAGGAGGCGAAGCAGGCCGCAAAGGTCGCCAAGAAGGCGGCAAAGGCGGACGGAGCTTCCGACAACCCGGCGCAGGAACTCGCCAAGCGGGTGGCGAACCTGGAGAACCAGCCAGTCCGAGGCCGGCCGGCGGCGAACGGCTACGCCGATACGCGGCCAGTGCTGCGTGGGGAGGCCCCCGGAGCGCCTGGGGGCATGGACCTGCTGCAGAAGGCGGTCGCAGCGGCCCAGACCCCGCAGGAGCGAGCGGCGGTGGCCCAGGAGTTCATCAAGGCGAAGTTCCTGGGAAACAACCGTATCCAGGTGCCCGAGGACGGAAACGGCAACGCTTTGGCGCACGGGCCGGTGGCCTTGGTCACACAGCCGCCCGAGGCGTTCGCCAACGCTCGGGCCGCGATGGGACGCCGCTAGTCCCACTCGCTGGCGCACGGCTCCCGTGTGCCTCAACCCTCACTAGGAGAAACACCCATGTCTTGGGGCGCTGACGCCCTCGGGATCACCGAGGACACCTTCCGGATGGTGAAGGCAGCGACCGCTGGCATCACGACCACCTCGGAGATGTACAACATCACCGTTGAGGAACTGGTGTCTCTGGTCCCTGTTGACACCCCCTTCTTCAACTCGACCCCGCGCCGGCCGGCTCCACGTGGTGCCCGGTTTGCGGCGTGGCAGGTGCTGCTGAACGTCAACAGCTCCCAGCCGGACGGCGGCATTCCGCGCGACTCTGCGGCCAACGTCATCAACATCGAGAACCAGTGGGTCTATTCCCCCTATGCCGTGGTCGGCTCTGGGGGCAAGGTCTCCTGGGATGCGTTGGCTGAGGCCGAGGGGACGGCGGACGCGCTGGCGGTGGACACCATCCAGACGATCAACCAGCAGTTGATCTCGCTGGAGATCCACCAGCTCAACGCGCAGTCCTTCGCCCTTCCGACCATCGGCACCCCGACCCTTGTGGCCTCGACCTCTGGTGGGTCGCTTGCCACTGGGACGGTCTACGTCAAGTGCGCTGCGCTCTCCGGGCTGAACTGGTACCGAGGCAACGGCCTCAGTGCCCAGGGGTCCGGCGTGGCTTCGGCTGAGGCGAGCCAGGCGGTTACCGGGCCAGATGCCAGCGTGACCGCGACTGTAGCTGCGGTCAAGGGTGCGGCGGGGTATCAGTGGTTCGTTGGCTCCGCGACCGGCGCGGAGTTCTACTACACCACCACCTATGTCAACACCGTGGACATCACCTCGATGCCGACCGCTGCGGCGACGATCCCGAATCTGCCTGGGCTGTTCCAGTCCGGACAGGCTGGGCCTGCGGTTCCGACGACCGACCAGAGCTACCAGACCTACTGGCAGAACGGCCTGTCGGCCTCGATCCTGGGTGACTTCTCGGCGAACCCAGACAACTTGGAGACAGGCTTCCAGGCCAACCTCGTCACTCCGGGCACTGGCGTCTCGCAGGGCGCGTACTACGCATCCCTGGGGGGCCACCCGTTCACCGTGAGCGGCTCGGCGATCCTGGAGATTGACGAGATGAACCGGGCGATCTACGACACCTACAACATCTCGACCACGCGGATGCTCTGTGGGTCAAAGGTCATCAACGACATCTCGAACGCGATCTTGGACAACCCGCAGGCGGTGACTTGGCTGGTGCCGACGGACAGGGACGGCAGGGCGCATGTGGTCGCGGGCGGCCATGTGGCAACCTACCTGAACAAGACCGTCAACGGTGTGCCGATCGAGCTTCACCTGATGCCGTACCTGCCGCCCGGACAGTTGATCGCGGTGGCGGACGAGATCCCCTTCCCGGGGGCGAACATGGTCAACCCCATCGAGGTCGAGACCCTGTACGACTTCTTCCGCTTCGACTACGGCGCGGACCGGGCCAACGGTGGTCCCCGGTTCGACTTCGAGGTTCGGACCGAGCAGTCCTTCAAGAACAAGGCTGCGCCAGCGATGGGCGTCCTGAACAACATCGGCGACCTGAGCTAGACAACCTCCACGAGGGGCGGCGGCTGAGTCCGCCGCCCCTTCAAGGGAGCGGGGAAACGTAGGAGGACACCAGTGGCATATATCAAGCAATTCCGCTCGCGCTACGTGCGGGTGCCGGACCCGCTACGTCCGGGGCGGTATGCGTCGGAGGAAAGGCTGGTCCCGACCGGGGCGAACAGCCTCACCTTCGAGGGCAAGACTTACTCGGCCAACCCGGACGGGTGATTCAACGTGCCCACCAGGGCGCAGGAGTTCTACTTGGCCTTCCGCTCGCCCAATGGGGCGCGGTTCATGACCGACAGCGATGTCGGGGAGCATGTGCGCTTCGGGACGGTGGAGGCGGACCAGTTGCCATCGGCAGAGGAAGAGCCGAAGCCTGTCCGTGCGCGTGCCAGGGCGAAGGCATAGCGCATGGCGATCACGCCGTACGTCCCGACCGCGTTTGCGACGCCGGTTGCCAATCCGAGCGTTGGTTCGGCGGGCGTAGCCTACCCATACTGCTCGCCCTCGGAGTTCCTGGGCTGGCCGACCGCTCTGGACACGACCCAACTTGTGCCGGGGCAAGGGGAGCAGGCGCAGCTGCAAGCCTTGGCAGACGTGCTGAGCGCGGCGTCGGCGGACATGGACCGGTTCTGCTTCGGGCAGGATGTGGCCGCGAAGGGCGCGAGCCTGGCCGCAACGGTCTCCATCGAGAGCGCGCAGGTGACGGCGATCAACGGGGAGCTTCGCCTGGTCTGTAACTACAAGCCCATCGTGCAGGTGAACGGGGTCGATGTGGGCTTCGACGCGGCCAACATGTCCTCGGTCGGTCCCTCGGTAGCCGGGCAGATCCGCATTGGCATTCGGACGATCCACGTCCCGCTCATGCCGCTCATCTATCGCAGCGGGTCCACGATGTACCCGGCAGTCTCGCGGGCGGCGGGAAGCTACTACGTTGTCTGGAGTTACGTCAACGGCTACCCGCACACCGAACTGGCAGCGGACGTGGCGGCTGGTGCGACGACTGTGGATGTGCTGCCGACCGATGGCGGGACCGGTCTCTTGGGGATCGTGCCGAACGTGACCCGGCTGACCATCCGGGACGGAGTGAACACGGAGAGCTTCACTGTGTCGGCGGTGAGCGGGACCACGCTGACCACGGCCTCGCCGCTGCGGTTCGCGCACACGCTTCCACAGGCTCCGGACTTCCTGCCGGTGACTGCGATGCCAGATGACATCAAGACCGCCTGCATCTTCATGGGCATGTTCCTCATCAAGACTCGCGGGGACTCCGCCTTGATGCTGCAGCCGATCTCTGAGCCGAACCAGGCTCAGCACGGGTCGGCGGACGAATACTTCGACCTCACCTATGCCAGGGACCTGCTGACGCCCTACCGGATGCGCTGGAAGGGCCACACCTAGTGCCGAGGGCTGAGGTCCGCAAGGCGATTGCGGACTACCTCCTGTCGGCCCGGAACACGACGCCGGGGCTGGAGATCCTCGGAGAGGTCTTCCAGCACCCCCCGGTGTGGACCTCGGAGACGCAGTTCTTTGCAAACTCATGGTCGGGCCAGGCGGCGGGCGCGTGCATCTTCGTCTACCTGGAGGAGCAGTCCGAAGAGCGGATGGTCCTCCAGGGGCAGGTTCCCGGTGGGAAGCTGCGGACCTACAAGGTCCACCTGATCTGCCTGGTGCGGTCGTCTGCCCAAGGCGGGGCTGAGGTTGCGGACGCCACGAACGACGCCTTTCTCGATGCGCTGGCGCTGGCGATACAGGCCAACCGTCAGCCGGGCGGGGCGTCGGTTGTCTGGCAGTGGGGTGAGGGCGACACGGTTGGAGGGGTCGACATCAACATCACCGCGAACTGGCCGTCACCGATCAACTCCCAGCTCCTGCAGGTCTACTCCAGGGTCGAGGTCTTGGCCCTGGAGATCATCCCGGCGGCCACCTGATGGCGCGCAAGAAGAGCGGCGCG
>DAHWNZ010000071.1:0-11900 GCA_027339635.1 Candidatus Dormiibacterota bacterium | reverse complement strand
GTCGTCCTCAGTGCCGCGGTGGTGATGTTGGCCGTGGGAGGTCGCTGACCATCATCCATCACCGCCGACTGCGACTCTGGAAGGCGCCACGTTCCACTCGTCGCGCCGGGTGTTAGAGGCACCTCTGGTTGAGGCCGCAGGACGGGAGAGTGGCAGAGCTCGGTGAGTCTGGCGAGGAAGTGAATAAGTCGCAGTAGCAGTAGAGGGGTGGGGTTTGGGGAGGGGGATGGGCTCCTGGGGAAGCAGGGGACAACCAGCTGGGGGGATGATCACCTCGTCATATAAGTAGACCCTCCCGGCGACAACGCTGAAGACGTTTCCGAGAGGGTCCGATGGTGGAGTCACCCACCGTGGCCATCGTATGGCCCTGCGGGCTTTCTGTCGAGAGGTATGCCGCCCAGGGCACTGAAATCCGGGTTCCTCGAAGTCGCTGCCCTGAGTGCCGCCGAGAGCTGGTCTTCTGGTCGGGGTACTGGCGCTACGTCCGGGAACAGGGTGAGCACCGCCTGTTCATCCGGCGAGGGCGGTGTCAACGCTGTGGGCGGACCCATGCGCTGTTGCCGTCGTTTCTGCTGGGCAGAAGGCTGGACCCGGTGGCGGTAATTGGGCAGGCCCTGGCGCTTGGAGTTAGCGGCTTGGGGATGCTCAAGGTGGCCGCCGAGGTAGGAGTGCCCCACAGCACCGCTCGGGACTGGCGGCGGCGGCACCGGGCCCGAGCGCCGGCACTGGCAGCGGGATTTGCCGCTCTGCGGGTGGAACTTGGCGACGAGGTGACCACCTTGCCAGAGGTCCCAGAGCAGGCCGCTCTGGCCGCATTGGGAGCCGCCTGGGCGGCCCGGCGGGGGTTGCTGGGACTCTGGGGCTTTGCCAGCGTGATGAGCTGCGGGAGCTGGTTGGGCACCAACAAGACTCCGCTCTGGGCACCGTTGGGAGATCGCCGTTTCATGGCTCCCATACCGTCCAATGCGCCTCCAGAGGTTGTGTGATGCCCAGTGACCCGACCGAAACCAGTGCTCTGTTCCGCTTCGCGGTGATCGCGGAGGCCCTGAACCCCCGCCTGGGGGCCAAGGAGCGAGGCCGGCTGGTGCGGGAGATTGCCGCACGGGTGCATACCTTGCCGGACGGCTCTCAGGTGGTGGTTAGCCGCCCCACGGTGGACCGCTGGCTGAGGGCATACCGGCGGGAGGGTCTGCAGGGGCTGCAGCCGCAGCGGCGGTCGGACCAGGGGGCAATCCGGAAACACCCGAAGCTGTTTGAAGAGGCGGCCGACCTGCGCCGCGAGCTGCCGGCTCGCAGCGCCGCCCACATCGCCGACATCCTCAAAGCCAAGCACGGGGTCGATGTCTCACCGCGAACCATTCGCGACCAGCTGAGGCGGCAGGGACTGCAGCGGAGCGCGCTGGGGGACCCCCCAGTGGCCTATGGGAGATATGAGGCGGAGTACCCCAACCAGCGCTGGATCGGGGACGTGCTGAGCGGTCCGTTCGTGCCCCTCCCCAGGGTGGCCGCCAGCGTCAAGGCCAAGCTTTTCCTCCTCGTCGACGACCACAGTCGACTCTTGGTGCATGGCCGATGGATGAGTCATGAGAACACCAGAGCGGGCCAAATCGTGATGCGACAAGCATTCGTCAAGCGAGGGCTGCCCTCCACCCTATACCTGGACAACGGGAGCCCGTTCATCACCGCTCCCCTGGAGCGCACCTGCGCGGTCCTGGGCATTCACCTGGTCCACAGCAAGCCGTACTCACCCCAGGGCCGGGGCAAGCAAGAACGGCTGAACCGACTAATTAGGGAGCGGTTCCTCCTGGAGGTGGAAGCTGCTGGCATCGGTGACCTGGACGAGCTCAACGACCTCTTCATGGCCTGGGTGGAGACGGTGTGCAACACCAGGGTGCATGCGGAAACTGGAGAGACCCCCATTGCCCGCTTCTTGGCTGGCGGGCCGCCGCGGGCGGCCGACCCAGCCTTGCTCCAAGAGGCTTTTCGCTGGTCAGCGCAGCGCGTGGTGACAAAGACCGCCACTGTCAGCCTGGCTGGCAACCGGTATGAAGTGGACCCCGGGCTGGTTGGCAAGCGAGTGGAACTTCGCTACGACCCTGAGGACATGACCAGCCTCAGCGTCTACCTGGAAGGCCGGTTGGTGGGGGTGGCCAAGCCATTCATGCTCGGCCAGCACGTCCACCCCGCAGTCCCCCAAGCGGTGCGTGCCCAGCCGCAGCCCACCGGAGTCGACTACCTCAACTTGGTGCTCCGGACCTTCGAGGCGGACATCACCGAGCAGATCTCCTACCGGGAGTTGGGCGGGCCGGAAGTGGAGCCCTTGGCATGAGCGCCAGTCCTTCCTGGATCACTCACTTCGGCTTTACCCACACCCCCTTCACCAAGTCCATTGCCGCCTCCGACCTCTTCGCCCGGGCCGCTCACGCCGAGGCGGTTGCCCGCCTCGGCTACTGCATCGCCGAAGGCACCCTGGGGGTACTTGTCGGTGATGTGGGCGCTGGCAAGACGGTGGCGGTGCGGGCAGCCGTGGCTGGTCTCGACCGCACCCGCCATCACGTCATCTACATTCCCAACCCGGCCTTTGGGACTCGCGGCCTGTATGTGGCCATCGTCGGCGCCCTGGGGGCCGCGCCGCGTTACCGAAAGCCGGAGCTCATCGCCCAGACCCAGACTCTGCTCGCGGTCGAGACCGCGGAACGCCACCGCAAGGTGGTCGTCATCCTGGACGAAGCTCACCTGCTGAGTCCAGACCAGCTGGAGGAACTGCGTCTCCTCACCAGCGCCGACATGGACACTGCCAACCCCTTCGCCGGCATTCTGGTGGGCCAACCAGCACTGGCGCAACAGCTGCGCATGGGAACTTTCACCGCCCTCGACCAGCGCATCGCCATCCGCTACACCCTAACGCCCATGGACCTGGGCGAGTCCGCCCAGTACCTGCGCCACCACCTGACCCTGGTCGGTCGCTCCGACCCAATCTTCGCCGACGATGCGGTCGCCCGCCTGCACCGGGTGGCCAACGGTCTGCCCAGGCTCCTCAACAATGCCGCCACCGCAGCCCTCATTGCCGCAGCTGCTGATGGCAAGAGCCTGGTCGACGACCACTGCGCCAAGCGCGCTGCCGCCGAGCTCACCCGCGACTGAGCTCGGCGGCTCAGGGCCGCCTATTCCCCTGGCAGTCCTTCCAGCTCGGGCACCAGCCGCCTACTACCTCCCCAGGACCGAGGAGGCGGCAACTTGCATTCAGGCCCTCTCCACCCCTGGCACGCTGCGGACCTCCCCTTCACCGGAACATCCGACTCACGCAACTCTGCCGCTCCATGGTCAAACAACGCGAGCGCTAACACCGGGGCCTACCAACGTCCGTCTGACTTGTATAACACAGGTTCCGAGAGGCTCGCCCCGCTTGCCGCCATTCTCATGCTAGTGGTCCGGCGGCCCAATAGGTGAAGCCCATAAGCTGGCAGTATGAAGATGATGCCAGGGGCGGAACCTTTGCCGGTGACCAGGGAAGACCGGGCGGCGTTGGAGAGTATCCGGGAAGTCGCAGGGGTTCGACCGAGTTCAGGATTTGGGGTGCGCAACTCCTCGTTGGCGTTAAACTGTTTAACAGTCGGTCGCAGCGGTGTTGATGCCCCTTACGTTGACCCCATCACGGATGATGACCCCGGCGCCGAGGAAGCCGACGCCCGAGACGATGCAGGCGGTGACTCGAGTGAAGTCGATACTGTGCTCCGCTGCGGCGGTCGGGCTCATGGCGAGGAAGAGGGCAAGCATCTCGAAGAGTGTGGCACCGAGGGCGACCAACGCATTGGTGCGAAGCCCGGCCATCCGCGACTGTCGCTGCCGCTCGGCCCCAATGAGTATCCGCGACTTCAAGATGGCTCGGGTGAAGTCAGTTCATCAGGGAATTTGATCCGCAAGGGTGTTGACGCGAGGATGTCCCACTTTCCGTGGAATTTCGGCAGCGGCCTGATGTCGGATCATACGCGGCCGGAGCTCTCACGGCAGGCGATGCTTGGAAGGGCCAACGGCACAGAGGGGCTTTCCTAGCCATGGGCGCACGACGCCCGGCGATGTGAGCGGCCAGGAGCGGGGCTGACCAAGAGGCACGGACGCCGGTGCACTCGAGAGCCATCGCAGGTAGCGGCTCAGCCCTTGTGGTCGGCGTCCGCCTGTCTTGCTTCATTTTGGAGGAGCTTCCGATGCTCTCTGTGGGCTGCCTGGCGGCAGGCGTTGGAGCAGGTGTGCCGCGGACGGCCGAAGGCGGGGGCCGTGAAGGCCCCCAGCCCGCAGACCGGACAGACGATCCAGACGCCATCGTCCAGGTGACGAGTTCGGGGCGCCCTAGGCATGGCCCGGCCGGACCATGTTTCGTAACACTGGTGCTGGCAGCGGGCTCATGCCGAGGCCTGCAGCTGCGCTTCCCCATCAGCGGTCACCCGGGCGAGGATGGCGGCGAGCTGAGGGAGCTGACGGTAGCCCCGCACCCGCCGGAACTGGCCCTCGGCCGCCAGCATGCCCGCGGCCGCCCAGCGCAGGCGCATGTCGCCGCGCTGCCAGCGCTTCACGTTGCGGCACCGCTGGCGGACGATGTCCACCATCGACTCCACGCAATTGGTGCTGTACAAGGACTTGAGCAAGGGGCCGGAGAGCCCCAGCCGGGTGACCGTGAACATCTCGTCCAGCCCCTCCCGCAGGCTCCCAGCCGCATCCGGGTTGACCTCGTCCAGGCGACCGGCCAGGGTCCGCAGGCCTCTGGCCGCCTCGTCGGCATCCGGGTTCTTCCAGGCCCTGCGCATCTGGGCGAGAGCCCAGCCGCGCTCAGCCTCGGGAACGTGCTCAAGCACGTTCCGTTCCTTGTGAAGTCGACAACGCTGGATGACCGCCTGGGCCCCGTAGACATCCTGCACCGCCCGGTGCAGCGCCTTGCCGCCATCCAGCACGAAGAGGATGCCGCCCTCACCATTCAGCCCTCGGTCCCTCAGCCCTGAGATCAGCCCCCTCACCACCACGGCGTTCTCGGTGGAGCCCTGGACCACCCCCAGGGGCACCTTGGCTCCCCCGGCGGTCACGCCCAGCGCTCCCACCATGGTCTGCCCTGCAAAGTCGAATCCGTCCGCAAAGACCACCAGGAAGCGCTGGCCCGAAAGGTCCCGGGAGCGGAACTGGTTCAGCCGGGCCCCAGTGGCAGCCACGAAGCGCCTGGACACCGCCGAGCGCGAGGTGGAACGAGCATCGGCCTCCACTTTGCTCCCCACCGGCTCCAGGCCGACCGGGTAACGCCGGGTGGACAGCCCGGCCAGCATCGCTGCCACGGTGTGCTCGGTGAGCAGGTCCAAGGAGGTGAAGGTGTCGTAGGAGTCGAGATGGACCTCGCCACCTTCGACGCCACGGGCCCGAGGGCGGCGGACCGGCACCTTGCGCCCGCCCAGCACCACCGCCCCAGCCTCGTCGCCATGGCGGTAGGCAGTCCGCTGCTGCTTCCGGTGGCGGCCCTTGGGTCCGGCCACCTCGGTCACCTCCGCCTCCATCAGCTCGCCCATCACCTCCAGACCGATGGCCACCGACGCCGCCAGCAGCCCCTCCCGCATCCGGGAGGCGAAGAGCATCAGTTCCGCTCCCACCTTGCCAGCCAGCCGATCGGCCAGCTGCTCAGGCAGCCTCCGTTGCCTGAAGTCGACCCCGCCTATCTCCGGCCGGATCGTGTACTGGAGGATCCCCTCCCTGCCCTCGGCCGCGGTGCCAGTGTGAGATGCTCCCATCGGTGGTCCTCCGTTTCCCTTGGTCGCTTGAGATGCCCCAAGTCTGCCTCACGGCAGGCCAGAGGCGGGGGACCACCACCTCAAATTCCACGACGATCGGGACAACCTCGTTGACGCTGTCAACGCACCGGCCGCCGGGACCATCGGAGAAGCTGAGGCGACCGCGGTGTGCTGGACATGGCTCCCGGCCGATAGCGATTACGCTGCCGGGGCCTTGACTACCGCGGCGGTCGGGGGAGCGGTGGCGAAGTGCACCCAGCGTCAACCGCGAAGCTGGCATAGATGGCACGTACCGGACGGCGGCTTCGGTTCGTGCTCCAGAGCACCTCAAGCTTTGAAGCCCCGCGTGTGAGTCACCCATGAGCCAGTGCTTCGGCACGGGTTTCCGACACCATGAGGAATGGAAGCTCTGAGCAACCAGGCAACTGGTGTCCATGTGATGCCCAGGTGGGAGATCAGAAGGACCAGTTTGGCCCCGTGAGCCGCCGGTAAGGGGTATAACCGGCGGCTCAGGCGAGGGCATTCCCGGTCCCTTCCCAGGGCGTATCCGCAGCCGCGGCCGGGGACCGCCAACCCGGTGCGGAATCCCGATTGCGGGTGGGCTCCGCACCGGGACTCCCCTGCCGATGGCAGGTCCGGGGACCAGCTCTCCCGCACGCGGCTCCGCCTCCCACGGGAGACCTTGGCAGCCCTCCGCGGCCGGCTCGCCGTCGGAGTGGACCTGGGAAAGCGGGCCTGTGGCTTATGTGGTGGAGGGGTGCTGGGGGGCGCCTGCCATGGCCGGTCCGACTGGCCCATGGGCCGGCTCACCCAGAGGAGTTTTTCCCTCTGCGACCTCGCGGCAGACTCCCGACAGGCGTGGACCAGTGGGTCGGCGCCACCACAGTCTCTCAGGGGACAGATGTGCGCTCCGTGCGCGAACCCTGGTGGCTGGCAGGAGGTGCCCAAATGTCTCGCTTCCGTGGAGACCTCGACCCTCGCCCGTGCTCCGACTGCGGTCTGCTGCACCCGACGCTCTCCCGAGACGAGTGTCCGATCCGGCGGCATGCCCTCGACGAGGCAGAGGATCGAGGGGAAGAGGCTCGCGAGAGGGCGGAGGCCGCTATCGACGCGCTCAGGGAGCGGCAGGAGGCCGCCCCGGAGTCCCTGGTGGCCCGCGCGAGGGCTGCGGTGGCGGAGGCCTCGGAGGCGGTCAGGGCCGAGGTGGAGGCGGTCGCCCGGCGACTGGAGGGCATCCCCGAAGACGAGGGCACGCATCAGCGCGCCTGGCTGCGCCTGATGGCGGACCTGCCCTGGGATGAGCCGCCAGCCAAGCGTCGGCCCGCTCTGGCTGCCCTGCGGGCGCTGGACGCGGCCCACGGCGGGCACGCCAGGGTGAAGGCCATCCTGGCCGACCGGGTGGCGGCTCAGGCCCACCTGGAGCGGCAGGGGGACGGCGAGCACCGCCTGCGGCCGCTGCTGTTGGTGGGCCCGCCCGGCACGGGCAAGACCACGCTGGCGCGGGCCATGGCCGCCGCGCTCGACCGCCCCTGCGAGGTGGTGCCGGTGCCGATGGCTGCGGTCGACGACGCGTACATCGCCGGGGCCGACCGCATCTACGGGTCGGCGGAGCCCGGCGCCATCATTCGGGCGATCCGGCGGACGGGGACGGCCCGGCTGGTGGTGGTGCTCGACGAGATAGACAAGGCCGGGTTGGGCGGCTGGCACGGCAGCTCGCCCACGGCGTGGCTGCTGGACTTGCTGGGCTCGACCGCCTGGACCGACCGTTACGTGGGGGTGCCGTTCCCCACGACTTGGATGAGCTTCGTGGCGACCGCGAATGAGACCGACTCGATCCCCGAGCCGGTGCTGGATCGCTGCGAGGTCTTGGAGGTGGTGGGCCTGACTCCGGCCGAGCGTTTGGAGGTGGCGGGCTCCCATGTCTGGCCCCGGCTGCTGAAGGCTTACAACCTGCCGACCCGGACGGTGCCCATGCCGCCGGACGCTTTGGAGCTGGTGGTGAACGGATACGCGGGGACCGGCTCGGCCGGAAGCCCCGGCTCAGCCGGAGGGACCGGCTCAGCCGGAGGGACTGGCGAGGCCGGGCTGCGGGGAGTGGAGACCCGGATGGAGGCTCTGCTGAACCGGGCCATTGCTCAAGGCGCGCCGACCCGGCGGGTGTGGATCACCCCGGAGTTCATCGAGGCGCTGCTGGGCCCGCGCCCTGAGGAAGAGGTCCAGCGGCGGGCTATCGGGTTCGGGCCGGCCCGAACGGCGCCGGGGTCCGAGGACTTGGGCAGCGTGTTCGCGGTGTCGGGACTCATGCTACCAAAGCCTCGGTTGCAGGATCGACCCCCGGTGCGGGTGTTTGGGGAGCGGTCATGGCAGGAGCGTGCTAGGCTCTTGGACGGAAGCTTCCCTCACGAGTGTGGGGGTTACAGGACTGGCAACGCCGGCTCAGCGGCTTCGTAGCTGAGCCGCTTTGAGGCCGGGGAGCTGGCACTGTCTCCCCGGCCTCTTCCAATCGGCAGTCATGACAGCCGCGCTGCTGTTCTATTCTCCCACCGCCACCATCCGATCCAGAGGTGCGGGAGCGCAAGACTCACCACGCTGCCGACCACTCCGCGAAGCGTGGCATCCGCCACCTCCGGCAGGTCGTCAGTGAGCTGGTAGGCGGCGATCCACGACCACCACGCTGTCCGCGGCAAAGCCACTTCCGAGGGTCGGTTCGGCGTTGCGGACCGCCATCCGCCAAGGGTGCGTTTGTTCTCAGCGAGACTCGTGGTCAGCTCCCGGCACAGGTCGTACTGGGCGGTGGTGGTATCACGCCCCACATGCTCCTCGTGGAACTTGACCCCCTCTCGACCGCCTCCCCCTCGATCAAGCAGATCGACCTTTACCAGGGCATCCTCGGCCAGAGCCCGCTCTTCCTCGAGGTCCTACGCCGTGCCCGCCAGCTGTGCATTCCGGGCAATTCGGCCGGGCATTCCGGCCGAAAGCGGCCACCCAGTCCGGTTGAAATCGGCCACCCATTCTGGCTGAAACCGGACACCCCAGCGGGGAAGGCCAGGAAGGGGGTTGGGACAGGTGGTGCCACGAGTCTTCGGTTGTGGGGGAACGCTCCTGTAGCGGCGGAGAACGTCCTGGGCGAAGCCTACATCGTCGTCGGGGCGGGGGTGATGTGGACAGGCCGCAGGGCTGTCCAAGCTCAGTGGTCAGGGGCGTAGCCGCTGTCCACTGAGCGTCATCTCCCCGGCCCCTCTTCGACCGTCGATTGAGATGGATCCGGGGCAAGGCGATGACGGTCACCAGGGGAGAGGTCATCGGACGATGGCACCTGGAATGAGATCGGCCACCGCCACCGGTTCGTCGCAATGAGGGCAGGGGCCTCCTGGGCCGACTCGCCGGGCGAAGACATTGTCAAGGGACAGGGAAAACTGGACAGTGGCGGACAGCAAAACTGGACGCTGGCGGCCACGAGAACTGGACAGTGGCGGCCAACAAGGTCATGTCGGGCTGTGGAAAGCTCGTCGTAGTAGGAATGGGAGGAGGGGTCTGGGGAGGAGGGTGGAAAACGTGGAAGTTGGGGAGATGCCGTCCATGGGTGGCTGCTGGCCTGTGGCTCCGGGTGAGCCCCGATGGCCAGCATGAGTGGCGCCGAGGCGTGGTAGTAGTCATCGGCTCACCTCGCCCAGTAGCTCCGCGACCACGACGAGTTCGTCACAATGTGGGCAGGGGCCGCCATGGCCCAACCCGCGGCAGAATAGATTGGGTGCGGCTCTTTTGAAGGGACGTGGTCTGATGCCCATAGCGGCAGTGAGGTGGGCAGTCTCAGCGCCTGACTGACCGAGGTGGCCGCTCCTCTGGGAGCAGGGGAGTGGCTGGCAAGGGACTGATCTCAAGTCCAGTTCAGCAAACGGAGCGAGGTTTGTGTTCTTATCTGTAGGTGAACTAGCTACAGATTGGAGGTGCTCATGCCACAACGTCCCAGCTCTGCCTCCTCGCCGTCGATGCTGCGCGGCGTCCTCTTCACCCTGAGCCGACGCTGCGGCAGGTCCAACTGCCACTGCGCCCGCGGTGAACCGCACCAGAGCCCCGCCCTGGCCTACCCCGAGCAGGGCCGGACCAAGACCATGACTCTGACCGAGGCCGAAGTCCCCGAGGTCCGCCGGGCCCTCGCCCGCTATCAAGCAACCAAGGCCAAGCTGGATGCGGCCGCCGCCGCAGGAGTGGCGGCATTGCGCATCCGCGCCGCCGCTCGGCGGGAGAAGTGATCGGCCTGGCGGTGGCCATGCCGCCGCCGTTTGCCGCCGTCAGGGAGCAGTTCGAAGTGATACTCAGTTTCGTGGAAACCGACGACGCTTTCACGATGTCCCATGGCGAACTGGAGGCCGCACTGGGGGCTCAGGGCCGGGAGTTGATCCGCCGCCTCCTCCAGGATCACCTGGATCTGCGGGCTGACCGCGAGCCCCGCCTGGAGGTGGTGGATGCCGCTGGGGTGGAACGCACCAGCGTCGAGACCGGCCACCAGCGGTCCCTGACCACCGTCTTCGGGGAGGTGGACGTCACCCGGCGGGCTTACCGCAAGCGCGGCGAGGAGAACCTCCACCCCGCTGACGGCCACTTGAATCTGCCCCGGGAGGAGTACTCTCACGGGCTTCGCAAGCAGGTGGCGATCGAGGTCGCGCGCGACTCCTACGAGGAGGTGGTGGCGGCCATCGAGCGGACGACTGCGGTGCGGATCGGCAAGCGCCAGGTGGAGGAACTGGCGATTCGCTCAGCCGTCGACTTCGCTGCCTACTACGGCGCCTGCTCCCGGGCACCGTGCGCTCTGGAGGACGTGCTCGTTCTCTCCTGCGACGGCAAGGGAATCGTGATGCGACCAGAGGCGCTGCGAGAGGGTACCCGCAAAGCCGCGGCCAAGACCCGACAGAAGTTGGCGACGCGCCTTTCCAGGGGAGAGAAGGGGAATCGCAAACGGATGGCGGAGGTCGGCTGCGTCTATGACCTCGCGCCTGTCCCCCGCACGCCAGAGCAGATTCTGCGGCGACCCGATGACCAAGAAGTGGCCCCACCAGCCCCGAAAGCCAAGGCGAAGTGGGTGACGGCCAGCGTCGTGGACGACGCCGCCACCGTGGTGGCGCAGATCTTCGAGGAAGCCGAGCGCCGTGACCCCGATCACCAACGCACCTGGATCGCGCTGGTGGACGGCAACAACCATCAGATCGACCTGATCAACAGCGAAGCCCGCAAGCGCCAACTGACGGTGCGTATCCTGGTCGACTTCGTCCATGTGCTGGAGTATCTCTGGAAGGCCGCCTGGTGCTTCCATGCACAAGGCGACCCGGCGGCGGAGGCCTGGGTGCGCACCCAAGCCATGGCAGTCCTCAAAGGCAAGGCCGGCCAGGTGGCCGCTGCCATGCGCCGCAGCGCCACCCGGCGCGGCCTGGCGTCAGCCCGGCGGGAGGGCGCCGACAACTGTGCCACCTATCTGCTCAACAAGCGGCCCTACCTGGACTACCCTCAGGCGCTACGGGAGGGATGGCCGATTGCTAGTGGTGTGATCGAGGGTGCCTGTCGCCATCTGGTCAAGGATAGGCTTGACATCACCGGAGCGCGCTGGGGCCTGGCGGGTGCCGAAGCGGTCCTCAAGCTCCGGGCTTTGCGGACCAACGGCGACTTCGAGGACTATTGGCGGTTCCATCTCCTCCGCGAGAAGCGCCGAATCCACCACTCACGCTACCTCCGCAACTCGATTCCGGGGCAGAATGACGTCCCTTGAAAAGAGCCGCACCCGAATAGATTGCAGTCAGGGCATCGCCACTCGTCGAGGTAGCGCTGCTCGCACTCGGGGCACTCGTAGACCTTCGGACGGCGTGGTGGCAGCTCGACGGACTCGACCGATGGTCCCGCGTGGCGCCGGCGCCACGCAGCCTGGCGGCAGGTCCCGGAGCAGAACCTGGCTCTGGAGGAGAGGACCGGAGAGCCGCAGACTGGGCATCGGCGGCCTCTTGGGCTGCCTGAGCCGTCACGCGAGCCGTCACCAATGGGGTTGGCAGGCTGCTGACTCGCCGACGGCTGCTCGGCTGCGGTGGGCATTGGTCGCGAAGGCTCAGCGGCCGCTTCCCACTCTTGGCGATAGGCGATGAGGGCAGC
>DAHWNZ010000070.1:0-12174 GCA_027339635.1 Candidatus Dormiibacterota bacterium | reverse complement strand
TCCGTGTTGGAGAGGACCCCGGACGGGGCCGGGCCGGAGCATGGGGGATGAGCATTGAGCTGAACCCGGAGGTGGCGGCGGTAATGGACCAGGTGGTTGGCTGGAGACGCCACATCCATCAGCATCCAGAGCTGGGTTTCCAGGAGGAGCAGACCGCCGCCTACGTCACCTCTTTGCTCCAGGGGTTCGGAGGCATCGAGGTGACCCACCCCACCAGGACCAGCGTGCTGGGACGACTGAGAGGCGGACGCCCAGGGCCCGTGATAGCGCTGCGCGCTGACATGGATGCCCTCCCGATCACCGAGGAGAGCGGGCTGCCCTTCGCCTCCCAGGTCCCGGGGGTGATGCACGCCTGTGGGCACGACGCCCACACCGCCATTCTGCTGGGCACGGCCAGGCTCCTGAGCGACCGGCGTGCCGATCTCCCCGGAGAGGTGCGCTTCATCTTCCAGCACTCCGAGGAACTCGCCCCGGGAGGGGCTCAGGAGCTGGTCAAGGCAGGGGTCATGGAGGGCGTGGACATGGTGGCCGGGGCCCATGTGCGCTCTCTCATGGAAGTGGGGCAGGTGGGCCTTCGGTCAGGCCCTGTGCAGGCGTCGGCGGACGAGTTTCGGATTCAGATCCAAGGGGATGGGGGCCACGCCGCCTATCCGCATCTCGCGGTTGACCCGATCGCGATCGGGGCCGAGGTGGTCGGAGCGCTGCAGCAGGTCGTGGCCCGCAACACCGACCCCTTCGACACCCTGGTGCTCTCAGTCACCATGTTCCACGCCGGGACGGCGGAGAACGTGATCCCGCCGACGGCGGACATGGTGGGGACGGTCCGCGCCTTCCGCCGGGAGATGCGAGAAGAGGCGGAGCGGCTGATGGACCGCGTTCTCCGCGGAGTCACCGAGGCCCACGGGGCCAAGTACACCTTCCACTACGACTACGGCTACGACCCCGTGGTCAATGACGAGCGGGCGACCAAGGTCGTGAGAGAGGCCCTGGTGGGGGCCCTCGGCAGCGAGGCGGTGGTCGTGAACGACCGCACCATGGGCGCCGAGGACTTCTCCGCCTACCAGAAGGAGGCCCCAGGAGCCTTCTTCTTCATCGGAGCGGGCAACAAGCAGAAGGGGATGGTGAGGCAGCACCACCACGGCCAGTTCATGATCGACGAGGATTGTCTGGGGATCGGGGTCCAGGGCATGGTCGCGGCCGCCCTGGCCATGCTGGCGTCCGCCCGCGGGAACTGAGGCGCTCTGCGGATGCCGACCGGGGAAGAGTGGCGCCTCGCTTCGACACCGGTGGATCGATGGGTTTGAACAGGTGAGGGAGTGAACCGCAGGGTGGCCATTGCGCTCTACGTCTTAGCCTTGGTGATTGTCGTCGTGGCCGTGGACGTCCTCTTCTTCAGGAACAGGTTCCTGGAGCGGCTGCTGGCCAATGTCGGGATCGTCCTCGTCTTCGCCGCCTTCGCCCTTCGATTCCTGCGCAAGTTCTGACCTCACGGATCCGTTGCTGAGCGACCGCAGGAGGGCATGCCACTGAGGGTCGCGCTCTTCGCCTTGGTCCAGAGCGCACCCGCTGCCCCAATCGGCTCCAGGGCCGGCCCTGGAGGAGCCGGGCTGCCAGACTATGGAGCGAACTTCAACTAAAGGGGGTTGCCGCAATGCGCGATCAGGGCTTGTCCAAGAGTGGGGAGGGGCGGCGTGACCACCGCTGAGCGTCCCGTGATCCTAGGGACCTCGGGGGTTGCGGCGGTGGATGTCGGCCGTGTGGCCCGGATGGACGCTCCTGTGGAGATCTCCCCGGAGGCCCTGGAGGCGATGCAGCTGGCTCGCTCCCGGGTGGAGGCGGCCGGCGAACTCACCACTCCGGTGTACGGCGTCTCCACCGGCTTTGGCCTGCTCGCGTCCACCCGGATCGCCCCCCAGCGCCGCTCGGAGCTGCAGCACGCCCTGATCCGCTCTCACGCCGCGGGCATGGGCAGGCCGGTCGAACGTGAGGTGGTCCGGGCGATGATGCTGCTGCGTGCCCGCAGCCTCTGCACTGGTTACTGCGGCAACCGGCCGATCGTGGCCCAGTCCATAGTCGGCCTTCTCAACGCCGGAGTCACCCCGGTCGTCCCGGAGCACGGATCCCTGGGGGCCAGCGGCGACCTGGCTCCCCTCGCCCACATGTCGCTGGTCCTGCTGGGCGAGGGGCGGGCGACCATGCCGGACGGCAGGGAGCTCGGCGGCGCCGACGCCCTTGCGGAGGTCGGCCTGGAGCCGATCCGGCTGGAGGTAAAGGACGGGCTCAGCCTCATCAACGGAACCGACGGGATGCTGGGGATGCTGGTTTTGGCCCTGGCCGACCTGGAGACCCTGCTCGCGACGGCTGACGTCGCCGCCGCCCTCAGCACCGAAGCGCTGCTGGGCACCGATCGCCCGTTCAAAGAGGAGCTCCACACGATCCGCCCCCACCCTGGCCAGGCGAGCAGCGCTGCCAACCTGAGACGGCTGTTGGCGGGGTCCGGAGTGCTGGAGTCGCACCGCCAGTCCGCGCACCTGGTGCAGGACGCCTACTCGATCCGCTGCGCACCTCAGGTGGCCGGGGCCGCCCGCGACACCGTGGCCTTCGCGCGCCAGGTCGCGGACCGCGAGCTGCGCTCCGCAGTGGACAACCCGGTCGTGCTGGCGGACGGGAGCCTGGAGTCGACCGGCAACTTCCACGGCGAGCCGGTGGCCTTCGCCTGCGACTTCCTGGCGATCGCGGCGGCCGAGGTCGGGGCCATCTCGGAGCGCCGGATCGATCGCATTCTGGACCCGGCCCGCTCCCAGGGACTGCCCCCCTTCCTGGCGCTGGAGGCAGGGGTCAACTCGGGGCTCATGATCGCTCAGTACACGGCGGCCGCGATCGTCGCGGAGAACCGCAGGCTGGCCGCCCCGGCGAGCGTGGACTCCATCCCCACCTCGGGAATGCAGGAGGACCACGTCTCGATGGGCTGGGGAGCCGCGCGCAAACTGCGCCTTGTGGTGACCAACCTCTCCCGAGTGCTGGCCGTGGAGCTGCTGGCCGCCTCCCGAGGCCTGGAACTCCGCTCGCCTCTGCAGCCGTCGCGTGCCGGGGTTGCCGTCGGGGAGCTGGTGCGACATCTCGGAGGAGGGGTGGGCCCGGATCGGTTCACCTCCCCCGACCTCGAAGCGGTCGCCGCCGCGGTGATGCGGGGCGAGATCAGGGGGACGGCAGAGGAGGCGGTCGGGCCCCTGGCCTGAACCGATCCCGCCCAGCTTCTTGTCCGGTGCCGGGCCCAGGTCCCGGCACCGGGGCCTGGCCTCGCGACGCCGCCTCGCGGAGTCTTAGCCGCAACGTCTCGGGGCCTCTATCTCGGTGAGCCACGGCTCTGACCCCGGAACGACCCGGTGGGCCGGCGGCGCCCGCCAGGACTCCGGTCCTTGACGCGCACATCCCTCAGATTTCTCCTACGCTGGAGCGGTTTGTGATTTTTAATCTTTAGCATTTGACCCAGATGGACGGTCGGTGTGTTATAACTCGGTGCGAGCACGGCTAGGGTGGAGGAAGTGGACTTGGGGGCAGCGGCGGCCGCGACATCGCAGGAGAGTCCGCTGGCTCCCCTGCTCTCTATCAACTCGGTGACGGAGGTTGTCTACGATCACTTGCGGCACCGGATTCTGCAAGGCATGGCCCCCGGGCAGGCCCTGCGCCTGAACACCCTCGCGGCCGAGCTGGGGGTCAGCACGACCCCGGTGCGGATGGCACTGGAGCGGCTCAGCGCCGACGGGCTGGTGGTTCAGGAGGGAAGGCGGGGCGCAACCGTGGCCCCGCTCTCGCTGTCCGACTTCCAGGATATCTACGCGGTGAGGCGTTGCCTGGAGGGCGCTGCAGCACGCCTTGGGGCTGAGCTCATGAGTGAGAGCGAGCGCCTGCGCATGCGGGAGCTGGCGTTGGGGCTGGATCTGGCCGTCGACTCCGGGGAGCCGGATCTCGACCGGTACCTGGAGGCGGAATGGGAGATGCACGATCTCTGCTACCAGGCGAGCCATCATCGGCTGATGCTGGCCGAGATCCGCTCCTTCCGCCGGCGGGCCGAGCGCTACTTTCGCCTGGCGCTGGCCGGGGGCATGACGGTGCTGGAGGACCTGGACCAGCAGCGGGCCTTCTACAGCGCCTGCATCGAGGGTGCCGGGGCCGAGGCGGAGGCGGCCGCCGTCTCCCTGCTGGATTGGACAGTCGAACGCGTGGTCCCGATCCTGAGGGACTCGGGCGCCATCGCGCAGGGTCGGATGAGCAAGTGAAGAGGGACTGACATGGCCAAGAGCAAGGCTGGGCCCCGCCCGGTCAAGGCCCCCAGGGGCACGGCGATAACCTGCAAGGGCTGGCCCCAGGAGGCGGCCATGCGGATGCTCATGAACAATCTCGACCCCGAGGTGGCCGAGCACCCGGACCAGCTGATCGTCTACGGCGGATCAGGCAGGGCGGCCCGCTCCTGGGACGCTTTCGACGCCATCATCCGCACCCTCAAGTCCCTGGAGGGCGACGAGACCCTCCTGGTGCAGTCGGGAAAGCCAGTGGGCGTCTTCCGCACCCACGAGTGGGCCCCTCGGGTTCTCATCGCCAACGCCAACCTGGTACCCAACTGGGCGACCCCGGAGGAGTTCCGCCGCTTGGAGGCGGAGGGCCTCACGATGTACGGGCAGATGACCGCAGGGTCCTGGATCTACATCGGCACCCAGGGGATCCTCCAGGGCACCTACGAGACGTTCGCCGCAGTGGCGGCGAAACGTTTCGGCGGATCGTTGGAGGGAACCGTCACCCTGACGGCAGGTCTGGGCGGCATGGGAGGGGCTCAGCCGCTGGCCGTCACCATGAACGGTGGCGTGGCACTCTGCGTCGAGATCGACCCGGAGCGGATCGAGCGGCGGATTCAGCACCGCTACCTTGATCAGTGGGCGCCCGACCTGGACTCCGCTCTGGAGCAGGCCGACACGGCCAGGAAGGAGCGGCGAGCGGTGTCGATCGGGATCCTGGGAAATGCCGCCGAGGTGGTCCCCGAGATCGTCGCCAGGGGGTTTGCGGTCGACATCGCGACCGATCAGACGCCAGCCCACGATCCTCTCATGTACCTGCCGGCGGGGCTGACCCTGGGAGAGGCGGCGGACCTCCGGCTGGAGGACCCTGACGACTACATCAGGAGGAGCCGTCACAGCATCGCCGGTCACGTGGAGGCGCTGGTTCGGCTGATGGACCATGGTGCCGAGGTGTTCGACTACGGCAACAGCCTGCGAGCTGAGGCCCAGCTGGGCGGCTACGAGCGCGCCTTTGACTATCCCGGGTTCGTCCCCGCCTACATCAGGCCCCTGTTCTGTGAGGGCAGAGGCCCGTTCAGATGGGCCGCGCTGAGCGGGGATCCCAACGACATCCTGGTGACCGACCAGGCCGTCATGGACGAGTTTCCGGAGCACGAGTCACTTGCCCGCTGGATCCGCATGGCGGAGGATCGGGTCGCCTTCCAGGGGCTGCCGGCGCGGATCTGCTGGCTCGGGTACAGGGAGCGCGATCGGCTGGGTGGGCGCTTCAACGACCTGGTCGCGAGCGGGAGGGTGAGCGCCCCGATCGTGATCGGCCGCGACCATCTGGACTCCGGCTCGGTGGCATCGCCGTACCGGGAGACCGAGGCCATGCGAGACGGCAGCGACGCAATCGCGGACTGGCCTCTGCTCAATGCCCTGCTCAACACCTCTAGCGGCGCCACCTGGGTCTCCATCCACCACGGCGGTGGAGTTGGGATCGGGAGGTCGATCCACTCCGGGCTGGTGGCGCTGGCGGACGGCACCGACCAGGCCGCCCTTAAGCTCTCCCGGTGCCTCACCAACGACCCCGGCACCGGCGTCATGCGCCATGCCGACGCGGGCTATGAGTCGGCGGTGAATGTCGCCGCCGAGCGCGGCCTCAGGATCCCGATGACGGAGGCTTGATGGGAGCCTTCCTTCTGGAGCTGGCCTGGACCGGCAGGGGGCTGGAGCGCCGAGTTCTGCTGCAGGAGTCCGCTGGGGTCATCGAGCGGATGGAACCTCTGCTTGACCAACCCACCCCGAGAGAGGCCGTGGTCTGCTCGGGCCTCACCATCCCTGGACTCTGCAACGCTCACTCCCACTGCTTTCACCGGGCGCTGCGGGGCCGCACCGAAGACCCGTCCGCAGCCGACTTCTGGAGCTGGCGCCAGCGGATGTACCAGCTGGCGCACTCGCTCACCCCGGACAGCTATCACCGCCTGGCGCTGGCGGTCTTTGCCGAGATGGTGCTGGCGGGGATAACCACGGTCGGCGAGTTCCACTACCTCCACCACCAACGTGGAGGGCAGCCGTACTCGCATGGGGAGATGGAGGCCGCCCTGATCTCTGCAGCCGATGAGGCCGGCATCAGGCTGACCCTCCTCGACACCTGCTACCTGCGCCCTGGCTTTCAGGGCGACAGCCTGGAGGGGCCGGCGGCGCGATTCTCGGATGGGAGCGCCAGGGCCTGGGTGGACCGCGTGAACCGGATCGAGCCAAGCAGCCGGCTCATCGTCGGAGCCGCCGCTCACAGCGTGCGAGCGCTGGACGAAGATTCCCTCTCGGTGGTGGCCGGCTGGGCCGAGGAGAGAAGGGCGCCTCTGCACCTGCACCTGTCCGAGCAGACAGCCGAGAACGAGGCCTGCCTCACGGCGACCGGCAAGACCCCGACGGCCCTGCTGTGGGGACTCGGGCTGCTCGGGCCGCAGACGACCGCGGTGCACGCGATCCACCTGACTCCGGAGGATGTGCGGTTGCTTGGGGAGTCGGGGACGGCCATCTGCGTCTGTCCCACTACGGAGCGGGAGCTGGCGGACGGGGTGTGCCGCGCCCTCGAGCTCAGCTCGGCCGGAAGTCCTCTCTGCCTGGGGACGGACAGCAACTCCCTGGTCGACCTGTTCGAGGAGGCTCGCGCGGTGGAGCTAGACCAGCGTCTGGTGACCAAAAGGCGGGGGCTGCATTCGGCGGGGGATCTGCTGAAGGCCGCGACCGCAGGGGGTGCGCGGGCCCTGGGATGGGATGCCGGAGAGCTGAGGGTCGGGGCCAAGGCGGATTTCGTTAGCCTGGATCTCGAGAGCACCCGACTGGCTGGGCCGGGGCTCAACGACCTGATCTCGCGCGTCGTGTTCGCGGCGGCGCCATCCGACGTGACGACCGTGGTCGTTGACGGGCAGCTGCTGGTGCAGGACGGGATCCATCTGCGCCTGGGCACCGCCGGCTCCCTCCTGAGCCAGGCGCTTTCCCAAGTGGAGTCGGCGTGAAGGCAATTCGCAACGTGGGCCGTCTCTTCACCCCAGGGCACGAGGTGCGGCGCAACGTGGACGTCCTCATCGATGGGGAGAGGATCGCCGCCGTCGTCCCGGCCGGCACCGGGCGGGGGGCCGATGACTCCTTCGACTGCCGGGGAGCGCTGGTCACCCCCGGTCTGATAGACGCCCACACCCACCCCGTCTATGCCGCCCCCCGTTTGGAGGAGGTGGCCAGGCGGGCGGCGGGCGCCTCCTACTCCGAGATCGCCAGCTTGGGTGGTGGGATCAACGCCACCGTCGCTTCCACCAGGGATACCCCTATCGAAGTTCTGCAAGAGGGAGCCAGGTCTCGCTTTTCTAGATGGCTGGAGCAGGGGACTACGACCCTTGAGGCCAAGAGTGGCTACTGGCTCAACCACACCGGCGAGATCGAGGCGGTGAGGCTCATGGCGGCCCTCTCTGCCGATCCGTCCCTCCCCCGGCTGTGCGTGACCTTTTTGGGTGCCCATGAGCTGCCCGCTGAGTTCAGGGACGACCGGGACTCGTTCGTGCGGGAGGTCGAGAGTTGGTCTGAGGAGGCAGCAGGCGCGGGTGCCCAGTTCTGTGATGTCTTCTGCGACCAGGGCGCATTCTCAGTCGATGAGGCTAGAGCCATTCTCCTCGCCGGTCGCAGGGCCGGTCTTGGACTTCGGATCCACGCCGACGAGATCGCGCTCACCGGTGGGTCGCACCTCGCCGCGGAGCTTGGGGTTGCCTCCGCCGACCATCTGCTGAGAATCGGGGATGCGGAGATCACCGCTCTGAAGCGCGCTGGTTGCACAGCCACCCTGTGCCCGGTAACGGCGCTGAACATGGGTCAGCTTCCACCGGCCCGCTCGCTCATCGAGAGAGGCGTCCCGATCGCGCTGGGGACCGACCACAACCCCGGAACCTCCGGGACCACAAGCATGAGCCTGATTGTGTATCTGGCGGTTTGTGAATTCAAGATGACGGTCGATGAGGCCGTAACGGCAGCGACCTGGGGCGGGGCCCGCTCCCTTCAGCTGCACGACCGGGGCCTAATCGAGCATGGGATGCTGGCCGATCTCACGATGTGGGATGCCGACCACGAGGGCGCCTTCGCCTGGGAGCCAGGGCTCCGGGCCATGGCCGTCTGGCGCGGCGGCCAGCTCGTCAAGGGCTCTTCCTGACCGTCAGGATCCTGGTCAGCCCGGTATCCACGATCTCAGGATCCGTCAGATGGTGGCGGCGGCATAGGGTCCGAAGATCGAGGGAAATCCTCACTGACTGGCCGACCATGAGCAGGGCCAGGCCACTGGAATTTAGAAACGGCGCGGTTAGAGGTATCAGGCGGGCGGGCGGGGCCGCCGCGCGCGACACGAGGATGTCCACCCGGGGATGGGGCTTCTCGCGGGCCACTTCCTCGGCGTTGCGGGCCACAACCTCGACTTGATCGAGCCCCAACTCCACCCTGCAGCGCTCCAGAAATGCAGCCTTGGTGAGGTTGCGTTCGAGCAGGAGCACGCGCACCTGGGGCACCGCGATGGCCAGTGGGATGCCCGGAACGCCTCCCCCGCTGCCGAGGTCAAGGATCACCTCGTCCGCAGACCAATGGTGTAGTGGAAGTAGGCTGAGAGACTCCTCGATGTGGCGCTGCCAGGCGTCCTGCCTGGGCACCCGAGTGAGATTGTGGCTCGCGCCAACCTCGTACAGGAGGTCCAGGTATCGCTCCAGCCTGTCGCGGGCGGCGGGTTGAAGTGGCAGAGCCGCGGGATGCTTCATGGTCCAGGAAGCGTAGCCCGTCAATCCAGCAGCCGGCCCAAGCGCTGCCGGTCGCTGCAGGCTCGATGGCACAGCAACCCCAACTCAAGCGCCACTCGCGTTTGACACAGGCCCCCCGGTCTCGGTAGCGTCCCCGCCATGCTTGATGTAGCCGCCGCACGCACAACCGACGCCCCGGTCCTTTCCGACCTCATTCCCGGCGAGAGGGTCCGGGACCTTCTGGTCGTGGTGGGATTCGCCGCTGCCATCGGCCTGTTCGCCCAACTGGCGATCAGGCTGCCGTTCACCCCGGTGCCGATCACGGGGCAGACCTTCGCGGTCCTGCTGGGCGGGATGGCCGTGGGAACCAGAAGGGCCTTGGCAGGCACTTTGCTGTACCTGGCGGTTGGGCTGGCGGGAGTTCCCTGGTTCGCCCAGGGGGCGGGGGGGTGGGCCGCCCTGGCGACCCCCAGCTTCGGCTACGTCGTGGGATTCGTCTTCGCTGCTTCGGCTCTCGGCCGGCTCGCCTCGATGCGCTTCGACAGGCGACCTCTGACGGTGCTGGCGGCTATGGTTGCCGGCAACCTGGTCATCTATTGCTTTGGAGCGACCTGGCTGGCGGTGGACCTCCACCTCAGTGCGGCCTCAGCGATTTCGCTCGGGGTCGCTCCATTCTTGCTGGGGGACGCTCTCAAGGCACTGGTCGCCATGGGCCTGATTCCCGCGACCTGGAGGTTGGTGGGGGGTCCCGGCGAGACCCGATCCGCTCAGTAGAGTCCCAACTCCAGCTTCACCTCGTCGCTCGCCATGGTGCGGGGATCCCACGGAGGATCCCAGACCAGCTCCACGGTGACGTCCTTGATGCCGGGCAGAAACTGGGTCGCCGAGTGCACCTGGGACTCGATCATGGGGCCAAGCGGACAGTATGGGCTGGTGAGCGTCATCCGCACGTTGGTGTCACCATCCTCCTTGACGTCCACACCATAGATGAGGCCCAGGCTCACGATGTCCAACCCCAACTCGGGGTCGATCACCTCACGCAGGGCATCCTCGACGTCCTCAGCCCTCAGCACCGCTCCTGGGCTCTCGGTTCCGGACGACTCAGCGCTCGGGGCGCCGCGTAGCTCCTCAGCCATTGGCCTCCTCCAGGCCCGCCTCCAGGGCGGTCCACGGCAACATGGCGCACTTGATCCGTGCCACGTACTGCCTCACTCCGGCGAGAGCCTCGAGATCTCCTAGGTCTCCGAGGTCGGCGGGATCCCGGCCCTCGACCACAAGGCCCCTGAAGCGCCCAATGATGTCGCGGACCTCGGACAGCGGTTTGCCGTCCACCTCCTCTGCCATCATCGAGGCTGCGGCCATCGAGATCGAGCATCCCTGACCCTCGAATCCGATCGCGGCCAGCCGGCCATCCTCCAGGCGAAGGCTGATGTCAACCTCATCTCCACAGAGGGGATTGTGCCCGTGAGTCGTCGTGTCCGGCGCCTCCACCTCTCCCCGATGCCGGGGGTGGCGGTAGTGGTCGAGCAGGATCTCTCGAAAGAGCTCGTCATCGACAGGGGTCGTTGCCTCTGGCATACCTCCATGCTACCCCATAGAAAAATGAGGGGGCCGGAATCATTCCGGCCCCCTCATCGGGTGCTCAAACAAGGACCCCGCTCGAAGGCCCGAGGACTCAGGCTCGCCACAGGCCAGCCCGAACTCCCTTTGATCAGCGCCTCCTTGGGTTCAGGTCCCCGCCGAGATCCTCAGTCCGCACCCTCAAGGGTGAGAGTCGGCTGTATATCATCGGGCATGGGCAGTCCCTCCTTTTTCTCGAGTACCGCCAACTTGGGCGCTGGCGGCCGGACGACGCTGTCGCAAGCCATTTTAGACTCACTGGTCCCTGGTTGCACTTACCCTCGGCTTGGACGAGTCCGCGGGCCGGAGCACCCAGAACCAAACGAGCCCGGGCGCTGCTGACCCCATCACACCCGGGCAGGCGCCGACGTCTCGGTCGCACCTACAAGGCACGCACCCCTGTATGCACGTGGCCAGCTCCGCCCCAGGCCCCACCAATGACTCTGGACCAGGCGGACTTGACTAGGCCTGTCCATCGACCAGCAAGTGCCGGCACTTCATACCAGTCTCGGCCCTCAGCAGACAGGTCAATTTTTGGTGCATCACACTGTAGCCACCAAGGGCTTGGCCAAGATGAGCACTCCTCCAACCGTGAGGTCCAGAATCGATAGGTGCGCCAGTTCACGAGGAATGTGACATGGGTTGACGATTAGCTGAGCACGTATGATCCTGAAGCCAGCCAGCAACAACGTGCGCTGTAAGTCGGCGAGTGTAATTCCGTTCAGATAGGCATCTGCCACCGCCTTAAGCTCAGGGTCTGTGGCCGGTCCCAAATCAGCCAGCCGCCGCTTCAGCTCGGCCATTGGTTGGATTAGGTGGGCGAAACCGGCAGGGTACCAACGCGATAGATGTGATCCGTGCTCCGACATAAAGAACGGCCACAGCTGCACGAGCAGCGTGCCATCCGGCCTTAGAATTCTGTGCATTTCGCGAGCCATCGCCACAGGATCGGAGATGTGCTCGAACGCCGACCAGCTGACGACAATGTCGAAGTGCCGTGGCGGGGCTGGTACATGTCGAGGCTCAGACGTGGCAAAGGAGAGCGCCGGCGGCAGTTCGCCGGATGACCCAACGAGCGATCTCAGCGTGGTCAACTGGCCCCCGTCGAGAGGACGGACATCGAAGCCCACCATCTCCTTGGGATGCCCTCGTACACAGACACCAAGATCGATGAGACCGTCGCCGCACCCCACATCGGCCACACGGCGCCCCGTTACCACGACATCACTCTCAGCCAGAAACCGCAAGATTTGATCAGCGCCCCCACCATGCCGACGGGCTGTCGAGGTAATCGCCTGAGCCGTTGCCTTAACGAGCTGTGCCGCACCCGCGTCGGCGCCTCCCACGGTACCGCGAGCAGAAGCCCCCCCTTGATCGCTTGGTCAGCTAGCTGCGCTTCCTCGCGCCCGCCAGCGACGTCTATTGGCGGAGCATGCAGCGCTGCTTTGGTAATTACTAGGCCACCCGCCAGCAAGGCACGCTGGACATCCTCTAGCGAGACCGCCACG
>DAHWNZ010000006.1:0-79562 GCA_027339635.1 Candidatus Dormiibacterota bacterium | reverse complement strand
GCGGCCCCGTCAGGACAGCATTATGCCCTGGCCGAAGTTTCGCCGAACGGGCAGTATCTGGCATCCGAGCTCTCGGGCCAAGCGCTTGAGGTGACGGATCTCAACACCGGCAAGGCCACATCCGTGCTGGGGAGCAGCTCGAGCACGGAGGCGGTCTGGAGCCCCAACAGCCAGGCGTTGGCGTTCCTGTCCGGAGGGGCGCTGCGGGTGTACACGGTAGCGACCAACACCGCCGTGACCCTGAGCGCCCCGGCGAGCCTCGGCGGGCCGCTGGCGTGGCGGCCCGACAGCTCGGTGCTGGCGGCGGTGGCAGCTCCCAGCGGCACCGCGGCTCGGATCGCCCTGCTGAGCCCCGCCCTGCGGGCCGTCACCTACCTAGGTGCCTCCAGCGCCGCCGCCGAAGGCAACCCGGTCTGGAACCCCCAAGGGACCAGCCTGGCGTTCTCCGTGGGGACGACGGCGAATCCGCAGGTTTGGCTCTACCAGCCGGAAGACACGGTGGCACCCCTGCGGGAGCTGGCCAAGGCCGGGGGGCAGCCCCTGGCGTTTCTCAGCTCCGGGTCCATCCTGGTCCATCTCGCCTCGGGAGCCCTGGCCGCTCTCGCTCCCACGACCGAGACCACAACCACGGTGGTGTCGGCTCAAGACGGTCAGTACCCGCTGGCAGCCGCCGTCGACACCACCGGTCGGGAGCTGGCCTTCACCAGAACTGAGGCCGGGTTCGTGCAGGTGGTCCTGGCCAATGAGGACGGGACTGGAAGTGCCGATCTCACCGCGTTCTCCAAGACGGACCCTCTCGACGCCGGGACGCTCACCTTCGTCGGCGGATGAGAACACATTCCGCCGGCCGGCGACATCCCTCGCTACATTTCTCAGCGGATGGAATTCGAGTGGTGTGCGGCAGCGCGACCGGCACGCCGTTGGCGCTGACGAAGAGCGCTGGCGATCAGGTCCGTCCGTGAGTGTCGCCGTATCTGTGAGGCAGGTCTGGTGGCATGCCTCGCGGCCCGCGACTCTGGCCGCCTCGGTCTCTCCCGTGATCGTGGGGGTGGCCGTGGCCGCCCACTTCGGGAGCGTGAGCTGGTACCGGGCCCTGGTCGCCTTGGGGGTGGCCGTGGCGCTCCAGTTCGGGGTCAACTACGCCAACGACTACTCCGACTTCCGGCGCGGCGCCGACCGCGAGGGCAGGCTCGGCCCGCCCCGCGCCGCCGCCTCTGGCCTGGTGGCACCAAGGGTGGTGCTGGCAGCCGCGGTGGCGAGCTTCACCGTGGCGGTAGTCCTGGGCCTCGTTCTGGCGGCTGTGACGTCCTGGTGGCTGGTGGCGGTGGGGGCGGTGTGCATTCTGGCCGCCTGGGGCTACACCGGCGGCCCGCACCCCTATGGATACCGCGGCTACGGGGAACTGGCCGTCTTCATCTTCTTCGGGCTGGTCGCCACCGGCGGCACCGAGTACGTGACCAGCGGCAGGCTGGACCTGCTCGCTCTGCTGGCCGGGATCCTTCCCGGCGCCCTCGCCGCCGCCCTGCTCATGGTCAACAACCTTCGCGACCTGGAGACCGACCGCGCCGTGGGAAAACGCACCCTGGCCGTGATCCTCGGCGCTCAGGGGGCCTTCCGCGCCTTCCTCCTCATGATCGGGTTGTCCCTCTGTGTCCCGCTCTTCATCGCGATCCCCGGCATCGAGCACTTCACCGTCTTTCTGCCCTGGCTGCTGGTCCCGGTGCTGGAGGCACCAGTCCGCAACGCCTCCTCCAAGGACCCCGAGCTGCAGATCCGGGCATTGAAGCAGATGGGGGCCGTTCTGTTGGTCAGCTCGCTCCTGCTCGCCGCCGGGATCTGGACTGGCTGAGTTGCCTCAGCCCTGCTGGCAGGCGGCGACCGCCAGGGGTGCCGCGACCCCGTACTCGGGCATGAGGACGTCCACGGTCCTCTCCCAGGAGAAGTGCTGGGCGCGCAGCCAGGCAGCTTTCCTCATCTCCTTCACCCCGGAGCGACTGGCGCCGAGAATCCTGGCGATGGCGTCGGCGTAGGCGCGCGGGTCCCGGCCCTCCACCAGGTGGCCCGTTCTGCCGTCCGCCACTATGTCGCGCAGGCCGCCGACCGCTGCCGCCACAACCGGCGTGCCGCAGGCCTGAGCCTCCAGCGCCACCAGGCCGAACGATTCCGTGTGGGAGGGCATGACAACCACGTCGGCCAGGCAGTAGAGCATCGCCAGCCTGTCCTGCGGCTGGGCGCCCAGGAACATGACCCGGTCCGCTAGCCCCAGGGTCCGGGCTCTCTCCTGGAGCTCACGACGCTGGCCCACCCGCGCCCCCTCACTGCTGGCCTCCCCGACGAAGACCAGGCGCGTGGGGGGCCCGTCGGGAGGCAGCAGGGAGACGGCATCCAGCAGGGTGTCCGGTCCCTTCAGGGGCTCTAGCCTGCCGGCGAAGAGAACCACCTTCGCCGACCCAAGCCCCAGCCGGTCGCGCAAGCGGCCCGGATCTCTCGGCTGAAACTGGACCAGGTCGACCCCAGGCGGGGCCACCACGCACTGGTTGGGGTGGGCGCCGTATAGGCCGATCAGCGCCTGGGCCTCGGCCCTGGTATTGGCCACCAGCCTCGCCCCCGCGGCGACGGCTCTTCGCTCCGCCACCAGTCTCTCCGGGCCGTCCCCTCCGAAGCCGAACTCCGCCTTAACTGCCGCCAGGGTGTGGGCCGTGTGCAGCCACGGCAGTTCGAACTCCTCCGCCAGCGCAAAACCGGCCTCGGCCGAGAGCCAGTAGTGGCTGTGTACTGCCAGATAGCGACGCTCCGCCTGGCGGATGAACGCCCTCACCCCGTGAAGATAGCCCTCCCTGGTGTCCGGCAGCTGGTGCTTGGGCAGGGTGCGCGGCGGGCCAGCGTCGACTGCGATCACGCGGCTCCTCGGCCCCATCGCCTGCTCAGTGGGCTGGTCTGGATCGGACCTGCGGATGAAGACGTCGGTGTGGATTCCCCTCGCGCCTAGCTCTTCACAGACCGCCCGGACGTAGACGCTGAGGCCGCCGTTCTCGCGCTTTCCCAAGCGTGCCAGCGGGGACGCGTGCAGGGACAGGAATGCGACCGCGTCGTCCGCTTGGTTGCGAGGTCGTGACCGGGTCAAGAGGGCTGCCCGGTGGTGATGCGCAGGCGCATCAGCTGCTCGTCCACCGCCCCCAGGTGGTACTTGTAGCCCTCATCGCCCCTCAGCAGGTCTGCTCTGGTGCAACCCTCGGCGATGGCGCCCCGGATCCCCTCGGCCACGCACAAGAGGCCGGGGGAGAGAGCCGCGAACGCGGGATCGTAGCCGGAGTTGTACAGGTACCAGGTCTGATCCACCCGAAAGGCGAAGATTCCGGCCAGGGCGTCCTCACCTGCCTGCAAGATTTGCAGCCGCAGCCAGCCCCTCTGCTCCAGTCTTTGTGCGATGAGCTTGAAGAACCGGGTCACCGGCTCGGTCAGAAACGCCTGCTTGTGCGCTCCGCTGGCCGCCAGCAGACGCAGAAAGGTATCCATGGCGGCCGGCACCCCGATCTCGGACGCGGAAACCATCCTCCACCCGGGGCGTTCCTGCTCGAGCCGGCGCAACTTCCTGCGCAGCTCATGCCGATCCTTCTTGTTGAGATTGTTGGCCAGATAGCCCTCGAAGTCGGGGGCGAGCTCGAGGCCGGGGCACACTTCCTCCGGCTCCAGAGTCGCCTCGAGTTGGTGGGCCTCTGCCTGGGCAACGAGAGCCGAGAGGGAGCCAGATGCCGCGGGGAGGAAGTGCAGGTCCAGGTTGGCTCCTCCACCCGCCTGAGTCCTAGCCCACTCCAGGGTAGCCCGGGCAACAGCCGCCTGCTTCCCCGGCAGGGCCAGGAATCCCAACCTGTCCGTCAGGTTGTCGCCACCGGCGAAGACGATTGCGCCCGGATCGTCAATCGCTTCACAAAGGGGGACCAGCCCGACTACCGAGCCTGCTTCGCGCACGACCAGGTGGCGCGGTCGGTATTCGGCGCCGAACACCTCCCACCACGTCCACTGCCAATCCCAGCTGAGGAACGGGTTTTCTGCCGCGCCACCCTGTTCCAGCTCCACCCAGACGGGGCGCAGCTCCCGCAACTCCTCGGGAAACTGGATGGCGGCGGCGGCGAGGCCACGCTGACTCTCGTCCGCTTGCGGTGGCGCCCCGGAGGGCGCCGTACATGAGGGGCCGATAGTGATCCACCCTACTGCCTGGCACTGGGACGCGGATCCTTCCCGACCGCGACCGATGGCTTCACTTTACCATCCGCTCGTAAAGGTCTCTTCCCCAACGAGTCTTCTCAGGAGGCACCAACCAGTTGACGGAGCCCGCCCCGGCCATTGTCCAGTTCTGGGTCACCAGCACTGGCGGTGGCCACCGCCGGGTGGCGGAGGCGGTGCGGGACTCCCTGCTTTCCTCGGGTCCTGCGGGCCTCAGCGTAGCGATTGACGATCCGCTCGCCTACGGGGCGCTCCCGCATGCCCGCCTGCTCCTGCGGGGATACGGTCCCCTGGTGCGGACCTCGCCTGGAGTCTGGGGGTTTCTGTTCGACACCTTCGCCAGACCATGGGCGCGCACCACCCTGGAGGCATATCTGGTCAGCGGGTTGTCCGGGGCCATGGACCGGGCCTCCAGGAGCAGAAGACCGAGAGTAATCGTCAACTGCCATCCTCTGCTCGGCCCTTCGGCATCTCGGGTGGCCCTGAGAATGGATCCAAGGCCGGAGTTCCTGACCCTCATCACCGACATGACGGTTGTCCACCCGGGATGGCTGTCGCCGCGCGACGCCCGGTTCCTGGTCCCTTCCTCCGTCGCCTATCGCTGGTGCCTGGAGCAGGGGGTTCCGGAGCACCAGCTGGTGGAGGTCGGCCTGCCCGTGGACCCGAAGCTCACCGCCGCCAGCTCCTCGCGTCGGGACAGGGCAGGTGAGCGGAGGAAGCTTGGCCTCGACCCGGGGCGGCCCCTGGTCCTGCTGGGCGGTGGCGGAGAGGGGGCTGGAGATCTCCAGCAGCTGGTGTCCGCACTCGCCAACAGCGGCCTGCCGGTCCAGCTCGCCGTCATGTGCGGCCGCAACACTCGCCTGCGCCGCTGGGTGGTAGGGCATCCTGGCCTCTCGTCCGTGGTGGCACTCCCATATCTGCAGGACCCGTCGCCATGGCTGCTCGCCGCCGACGTGTATGTCGGCAAGGCAGGACCCAGTGCCCTGGCCGAAGCGGCCGCCTGTGGCCTGGCTATGGTGGTCACCCACGCCCTGCCGGGACAGGAGAGCCGCAACCGATCCCTTCTGGTCGAGTCGGGAGTGGCACTGGGAGCCGATGGCACGGTGGAGTTGCTGGAGGTTCTGGCCAGGCTGTGCGCCTCGGACGGGTCTCTGCTGGCGCGAATGCAACAAGCCGCTCGCGGCTGGGCCCGGCCCGACGCCGCGTTCCTGGCGGCGCGGGAGATACTCTCTAGACTTCCGGGATCAGGTTTCGGTGACGAAACGGATCCTCTTGAGGGGCCTTCCCTCTAGGTCTCGGTTGACCGCCTCCAGAACCCTGACCGACTCCATCTGCAGCTGGTGCGAGATGGCGGGATGAGCGCAGGCGATCACCAGGGTTGCGCCCTGGATGGCAGAAACCCTGGCGTGCTCGCGAAGGTATTCTCCGCAGACCTGCTTGAAAGCCGCCTCGACCCGCACCTGGCGCACCTTCTGGCTTCCCCCCATCTTGCGGACCACCCGGGGCAGGATCTGCTCTATCCCCTCCACGCAAACCCTCCTTCAGGGGAGACTTCGCTGATCTTCCCGCTATTCACGACCAGGGTCTTGGCCAGCCCTAGCTGCTCCGACACCCCCCCCGGCTCGGTGGTGGTGATAAGGGTCTGCTCCACCTTGAGATCCCTCGCCAGCTGTGCCACGAGCCCCTCGCGGTGCCTAAGGTCCAGCTCGGACAGGACGTCGTCGAGCATCACCAGTGGGCTCCTTCCCAGGATTCGGAGATGGCTTCTGACCTCGGCCACCTTCAGCGCCAGAACCAGTGTCCTCTGCTGGCCCTGAGACGCGAACTGTCGTGCGGGCTGTCCCCCCAGCGAGATGTCGAAGTCGTCCCGCTGCGGTCCCACAATAGACTGACCCCGGGCGATCTCTTCCGGGCGAACCCTGGAGATTGAATCCACGATCCCGTGCTTCAGGTCGTCGCCAGTCAGGTCCCTCACGCCCGGACGGTAGATGATCTCGACTTCCCCGGTCTCGCCGATTCCAGCTACCGCCTCCCTGACCGCCGGCAGGGCGTCCTGCAGGTATTGGCGGCGGAGGGACATGACCGCTCCGCCGTGCATGGCCAGGGCCCGGTCCCAGGGTTCCAGGGCGTCCCAGGAGTCCAGACCGTCCCTGACCCTGCGCAGCACGGTGTTGCGCTGCTCGACAGCGCGCCGGCACTTCACGGCCGCCTCGGCGTAGGCGGGGTAGAGCTGACTCAGTGCCACGTCCAGCATTCTGCGCCGCGGCTCCGGCCCCCCCTTGACCATGGCCAGGTCCTCCGGCCAAAAGATGACAACTCCCAGGCGGCCGAGAATGTGGCGGGGGACCACCTGGCTCCCGTTCTCCTTGATGGTCCTGAGCCAGCGCCCTGAATCCGGCTGGCGCTGGGCGCGGAACTCCAGAACCGATGCCGAATCCGCGGACCTGGTCGACAGGGATATCCCCATGTCCACTGCCTGGAAGGAGGCACACTCCGCGACGGTCCCCGTCCTCGGTGACCTGGTCAGAGCGACCGTGGCCACAGCCTCCAGCAGGCTGGTCTTCCCGGACCCGTTCTCCCCGACTATCAGGTTGACTCCCGGGAGGAGGTCCAGCGCCGCCTGCTGGTAGATGCGGAAGTTGAGCAACCGGAGCTGGGTTACATGCAAATTCGGGCCGCCTGGAAGGGGCTATAGGGCGACGCGGACAGGCATGATGATGTAGCGGTAGGTGTCGTCCCCAGGGACCCTCACCAGGCCGGGCGCCAGAGCCCCGTTGAGGACGAACTCGACCTCCTGAGAGTCGATCAGGCCGAGCACGTCCGCCACGTAGCGGGCGTTGAAGGCTATCCCCACGCTGTCACCCTCCAGGGTGGCGTCGATGGCGGCCACGTTGTCCCCCACCTCGTTGGTGTTGGCGGAAAGCACCATCTGGCCCGGCTCACAGCGCAGCTTGAGGACGTTGGCCGCGTCCCTGGCGAAGAGCGAGACAACCTTGGTGGTTCTCCTCAGCTCTTCGGTGGAGGCCCTGACCAGGGACTGAGACCCCTCTGGTATCACCTTCTCATAGCTTGGGTAGGAGCCGTCTATGAGCCTTGTCGTCAGCTCGTACCCAGGAATCTGGAATCTAACCTGGGAGCGAGACCCGGAAACCGACATCCCCACCGATGCGGGGGTGGTCACGACCGGCTTGAGCAGCCGTGCCAGCTCGGCCAGCGCCCGGGCCGGGATGATCACCCCGAACTTGGCCGGCGCGCCGGCATCAGACTGCGATATCTCCAGGCGCCTGATCGCGAGCCGGTGCCCGTCGGTGGCGACCATGGTCACCTCACTCCCATCGGCCTCGAAGAGGACCCCTGTGTATATCGGCCTCCCCTCGTCGCCGCTCGCCGCCACCACCGTCTGCTCGATGGCTCCCAGCAGAGCCTGGGGATCCAGCTCGAACGCCTCCCCGTCGGCCACCTCGGGCAGGGGTGGGAACTCGGAGGCGTCGATCCCGCGGATATGGGCGTCGAATCGACCACTCTGCAGGCGCACCGTCTGATGCACCGGGTCGAGCTCCCAGTTGAGCGGCTGCTCTGGCAGCGCGGTGACGAAGTCCGAGAGGATCCGGGCAGGGACCGTCACCTGTCCGGATGCCACCACCTCCGCGGGCAGGGTGTGATGGATGGTCAGGTCCAGATTGGTGGCGGTCAGCTCGAGAGCACCTTCCTTGGCCTCGATCAGGACGTTGCTGAGGATGGGAAGCGTGTTGCGGCTGGAAACAGCCCGCGTGACCGACGCCAAACCTGCCCCCAGCTGCTGGGGTGAGACCGTGCACTTCAAGGGTGTTGCCTCCTTCTCATCGATTGGAAACTTCGGGCCTTGTCAACAGGGAGCCAGGACACGAAGACGGGATTTTTGGAGTCGCAGTCATAGTAGGGGAGTTGAGGGTGGGGAAATCTGCCAAATCCGATCTCCAACAGGCGGTGGAAATCCTGTGGACCGTCTCCGCCGTCACCTCCTGCTTGTCCCCTGACCCGGGACCCCTGGGAGAAACCAACAGGAATGGCGCCTGTCTCCCCAGGGTATCTGGAAAAGCTGTTGGAGACTTCACCCGGACCTCAGCTTCTCCCTCAGCCGCGAGATGTCGTCGGCTACCTTTGGGTCCTCCTTGATGTCATTGGAGATCTTCTCGTAGGAGTGCAGCACGGTTGTGTGGTCGCGGCCGCCAAACGCCAGCCCGATCGCCGGCAGGCTCATGGCAATCTCCTCCCGGATCAGATACATCGCCACCTGGCGGGGAAAGACGATGTGCTTGTCGCGGCGCTTGCTGGTCATCTCCTTGATCGAGATCCCGTAATAGTCGGCGACCAGGGTCTGCACCGCGTCGACCGACACGGGCCTTGTGTCCGCAGTCGGGATTATGTCCCTCAGGATCTCCGACACCTCCTCGATGGTCGGGCTCCCGCCGCCGTTGATTGAGGCATGGGCCAGAACCCGGGTCAGGGCCCCCTCCAGCTCGCGGATGTTCTTCTTGATGTTGTGGGCGATGAATGAGAGCACGTCGTCGCCGACCCATCCCTGGGCTGGGCTCAGCTTGCTGCGAAGGATGGCCAGCCTGGTCTCGAAGTCAGGAGGCTGGATATCCGCCATCAGGCCTCCCTCGAACCTGGTCCTGAGGCGGTCCTCCAGCGTGGGGATCTCGCGGGGCGGGCGGTCGCTGGTTATCACGATCTGCCGGTTCACCTCCTGGAGGGCGTTGAAGGTGTGGAAGAACTCCTCCTGGGTGCGGTCCTTTCCCGCCAGGAACTGGATGTCATCGACGAGGAGGACATCCACCGTGCGATAGCGGGTGCGGAACTCGGCCATCCGGTTCTCCTGGATGGAGGTGATCATCTGGTTCATGAAGCTCTCAGAGGTGACGTAGGCGACACGCTGGCGGTGGCGCTGCCAGACGGCGTGCCCCACGGCGTGCATGAGGTGGGTCTTGCCGAGACCGACCCCGCCGTAGAGAAACAAGGGGTTGTAGGCGCGACTGGGAGAGTCCGCCACCGCGCGGCAGGCGGCCTCCGCGAATCGAGAGGTGTTCCCCACCACGAAGGCGGAGAAGGTGTAGCGCGGGTTAAGTCCGGGGACGGTCTCGGTCACGGCCTCCGGAGGGTCGGCCCGGCGCTCGCTGACCTCCCCCCTCAACTGCATGGGAGGGGATGAGTCCACGGCCTGTCCCTGAACCGCGAACTCAACATCCACGTCGCGATTGAGGATGGCGGAGAGGGTCTCCCTGATGACCGCGGCGTACCGGTCGCTGACCCAGTCGCGGGCTAGGGGGGTCGGCACTCCTATGACAGCCCTCGCCCCATCGTCCTCGAGGGTAAGCAGCCGCGCATTCTTGAGCCAGGCCTCATAACCAGGCCGGCTGACCTGAAAGCGCAGTTCCTCCTGGGCAGCGGTCCAGAGCTGATCTGGAGAGATGCTCAAATGAACTCCGAAGGTCGAATGGGGGCAGGGGAAGCAGAGCGCAATTCACACCTTCTGCACAGGAGTGGAAAACTCACCTGAAGGGGAAGATGCACCCTGTGGAATTTAGAAGCTTGGACCGGGCCTGGTCCACCCCCGCGGTCGCTCCGGGATGGTAGCACCGCTGGGGCCGAGGCGCAATCCGTTCCACCCTGGGGCATGGCCAATGGCGCCGACTCCCAGTGGGGGCCCGCTGCCGCCGGCCAGGGGTGGTGAAGAGGCGCATTGGGACAAGCCCACGGCGCAGGCCTGGGTGAGATCTGGTCCGCCGCGTTTCTCTGGTATCCTCAACTGGTCAGTCCACAGCATGAATGCACCCTGCGCCGACCCTTGGCGGACGGGTCAGCTGACAGAGGAGACAGGTCATCAAGAGAACCTATCAGCCCAAGAAGCGCTACCGGAGGAAGGTGCACGGGTTTCGCGCCCGGATGTCGACCCCAGGAGGTGTCCGCGTGCTCAAGCGCAGACGGCTCAAGGGTCGCTGGCGTCTGACGCCCGCGCCGGTGCGGTGAACAGCAGCTTCCGGCTCCGTAATTCCGCTGACTTTGAGCGGGTGCGGGCGGAGCGGAGAACCGCGGGAGACCGGCTGCTGCGAGTGCAGGTCAGGGGCAACGATGTCGGCCACCCCCGGGTGGGCATATCCGCCAGCAAACGTCTGGGATGTGCCGTGCAGCGCAATCTGGTGAGGCGGCGCCTGCTCATGGCGGCGGCTGCCGAAGTACCCAGCCTGCAGGCGGTGGACATCGTGCTCATCCCCACTCCGCAGGGCGCCCAGAGCCGGTTCTCGGATCTGGAGGCATCTCTGGCCAACAACCTGAACCGCCTGCAGGTGCGCGCCAGGTGAAGAAGCTGTCGCTCTGGTTCATCGTCTTCTACCAGGTCGCTCTGAGTCCCATACTCGGCCTGGTGGGAGGCTGCCGCTACGAGCCCAGTTGCTCCCATTACACGTACGAGGCCATTCAGCTCTACGGGTTCAGGCGAGGGTGGATCATGGGGATCCGGCGGATCGTGAGCTGCAACCCCTTCCACGAGGGCGGGTACGACCCCGTCCCACTGCCCGAGGATCTGGCCCATGGGCATTGAGGTGCTGGGTTTCGTAAACCCGATGGCGCCGCCGCCGTCCAACCCCTTTGAGGCGATCTTCTTCTACATCCTCCTGACCCCGGTCGGGATCGCCCTGCACTTTTTGGATACGGTCTTTCAGGCTTTTGGGCCAACGGCCGCGATCGGAGCCTTCGGGGTGGCGATCATCGCCATCACGGTCATCATCCGCGGGATCCTCTTTCCCCTCTTCCGGTGGCAGATCTCGACGCAGTGGCGGATCCAGGCCCAGCAGCGGCTGATCGGCCCGGAGCTGAAGGAGATCCAGCAGAAGTACAAGAAGGACCGCACCCGGCTCAACGAGGAGACGATGGCGCTCTACAAGCGCCACAACATAAACCCTCTGGGGCAGCTCTCCGGCTGCATGCCGCTCCTGATCCAGATGCCTTTCATCTACGCCCTGTATGGGGCGATTCAAAAGCTGTCCCAGGCCCACAACGCCCACGGTGGCTTTCTCTGGGTGCCGCAGCTGAGCGACGTCGCGTTCAAGGTCAAGGGTGGGATCATCGGCCACCCGGCTCTGCTGATCATCCCGATCCTGGCCGGGGTCCTGACCTTCATGCAGTCGAAGATGATGATGCAGCCCGCCCGGCCGGACATGACGGAGTCAGAGCGGCAGATGTACCGGGTCATGTCACAGACGACCTACCTGATGCCGGTCCTCATCGCCGTCTTCGCTCTCAACTTCTATCAGGGTGTCGGGCTCTACTGGATCACCCAGAGCGCCATCATGGTGATCCAGGTGTACACCATGATGGGCTGGGGCGGGCTGCGGATGCCCTCCTGGGTTCCGGGGGCCGGATGGTATCCCGCGAACTCCCCGATGGGCCGGTTTCGGGCCCAGTTCCCCGATGACTACGCCTCAGGCATGGTGGGTGGCAGGCAACTCCAGAGCAGTGGCTCCAGGAACCTTGTGCAGGGACGGGGCCCGGCCCAGCCCGGGGGACCCGATAAGAGCGCCAGCAAGGGCTCCAACGGACGCCCGGGGCGGCCAGGAGCGGTGGCGTCGAAGGGGACCAATGGGAAGGTGGACGGATCCCAGCCCGTCACGACCGATAAGAGCGCCAGCAAGGGCTCCAACGGCCGCCCGGGACGGCCAGGTGGCGTGGATTCGAAGGGGCCCAACGGGAAGGTGGACGGATCCCTGCCCGCCCCGCCCGGGAACGGGACGGCCGACAGGCCGGGGCTGTCAAGGAACCCCAATGCTCGCCCCAGTGGCAGACGGCGCCCTCGCCAGAAGTGAATTCTCGAGTGATTATCAATGAGTGAACCGGTGATCGAGGCGCGCGGACAAACCGTGGACCAAGCTGTGGCGCGCGCCCTGGCCCAGGCGGGGGTGCCCCGGGAGAGTGTTCTGGTGGAGGTTGTCAGCCAGGGAGCGCTGGCCGTCCCCGGAGAACGAATCACCGCGGCCGAGGCGTGTGTCCGCGCACATGTGATCCCGGATGAGGTGCTGGCCGCCCGGCGACATCTCCAAGACCTCCTGCGCCTGATGGACATGGACGCTGAGGTGGAGATCACAAGACCGTCGCAGCCGGACGGGTCCTCGCCCGCTGAGGGCAGCCCCTTTGCCCTGCAGGTGGAGGGATCCGACCTCGGGGTTCTCATCGGGTGGCGCGGAGAGTCCCTGCGGGCTCTGCAGACGGTTGTGAACCTGATGCTGAGCAAGGATGGAGCCCCGGGCGGCACATCCCGGGTGATCGTGGACGTCGCCCATTACCGCGAGCGTAGGGAGAGGACCGTGACCCAGATGGCACAGCGGCTGGCGGCTGATGTGCAGCGGAGCGGGCGGACCGTGATGCTGGACCCGATGCCTCCCTACGAGCGTCGCGCCGTCCACATGGCCCTGGCGTCGGTACCCGGCGTCACCTCCGAGAGCACTGGGGTTGACGAGGGCCGCAGGGTGGTCATCAGGCCACAGCAGGGAGGAGCGTCCCCGGCGGGTGGGACGGGTCGGAGCTGAGACCGGAACTCCCCCGTTCGCGACGATTGAGGGTGGGGCTGGCTCTGGCCTCGAGCGCGGGGGTGTTGCTGGCGGGCTGCGGCACCCACCCCTCGCAGACCATAGATAGGCCCGTCAAGGACCTGGTGCTGACCGTGGGGCAGATCCCGTATCCAGGTTTCCAAGTGGAGACAGGCTCCCCCTCGTCCGGGACCTACTCCAACCAGAGGGCTGCCGCCGGCAGCAAGGTGGTGGAGCGGGAGCTCGCAAGAGCAGGTCGCATCACGGGATATGAGTCTGACTTCGAGCGAGCGGCCAGTCCCCAAGAGGCCATCGGACCGGTCGTTATCGAGAGCTCGGCCGCCAGTTACAGGACTGACTCCGGTGCCGCCCAGGGACTCAGAATTGTGGCCGAGCAGGCGAGGACGGCCGGGGGGACCCAGATCTCGACCGGTAGCCTCGGTGATGGCGCCGTCGGATTCGTGCTGCAGAAGCAGTTCAACGGCACGAGCTACGAAGCGTTCGTGGTGGCGTGGCGCCAGGCCAACGTGGTGGCGGGGATCCAGATCGAAGGCAACGCCGCCACCCTGGACGTCGGCTACGCGATCACCCTGGCCGAGCGCCAGCAGCACACGATCGAGGCATCCTAGGTTGGCACTCTCAACCAGCTGGCGGGAACTACGACTCCCATCCGGAGTGCGCCTGGTGCTGGCGCCCATGCCCGGGCGTAACTCGGTCTCGGTGTCGTACATGATGGGGGTGGGCTCCAGGTCCGAGCCCCGGCGAATCGCCGGGGTTTCGCACTTCCTGGAACACATCGTCTTCAAGGGGACCGAGCGGTACCGCGACAGCAGGGCCGTGTCGGAGGCCATCGAGGGTGTCGGCGGAGTCCTCAACGCCAGCACCGACAAGGAGATGACCGTCTTCTGGGCCAAGGTCCCCGAGCAGCGCTTGGAGCTGGCGGTGGACGTTCTCACCGACCTGGTCTTCGCACCCCTGATCGAGCCCGGCGAGGTGGACAAGGAGCGTCGCGTCGTCCTGGAGGAGCTGGGCATGTATCTGGACCAGCCTCAGGAGCTGGCGCAGATGGCGTTTGACAATTTGATCTGGGGCACCCATCCCCTGGCACGGGATCCCAGCGGGACCAAGGCCTCCCTGGCCCGCATAGACGCCGGGGAGCTACGTACCTATCGGGACTCGAACTATCACCCATCACAGCTGGTCGTGGTAGTCGCCGGCGCACTCGACGAGGGGGCAGCGCTGGGGGCGGTGCAGCGCCGGCTGGAGCCGATCATGACGCTCGCCGCGAGGGAGGACGGATCGAGGTTCGAGGGGCCTTCTCCGAAGGCCCCGGAGGCCGATCTGAAGGTCCGCCTGAGGCGACGCCGGGGCGAGCAGACCCATCTCCTGATCGGTTGCCGCTGCTCCTCATATCTCGCCTCCGACCGTTGGTCGCTGGACGTCCTGGACACGGTCCTGGGAGACGGCATGAGCAGCCGACTATTCATGGAGTTGCGCGAGCGCCAAGGGCTCGCGTACGACGTCCACTCCTTCACCACCAGGCACAGAGACACCGGCGCGATGGCGATCTACGTCGCCACTCAACCGGAGAGGGCGGCCACCGCCGTACGCGCCGCACTTCTGGAGGTTCGCAAGCTGGCGGACTCGGCCCTTGCGCAAAGCGACCTGGAGCGGACCAAGGATCAGCTGGCAGGACGTCTGCTGCTGCAGATGGAGAGCGCTGGCGCCCTAAGCGAGTTCCTCGGTCAACAGCTGCTGCTCACCGGGACCATCCTGGCACCTGAAGAGGTTGTGGCGCACATACGTTCGGTATCTGGTGCGGATGTCCAATCCGTGGCAGCCGGCCTGCTAGACCAGGGCGGGTGGAGACTGGCCGGCGTCGGGCCAGGCCAGGGGCAGGAAGAGCTGGCCGAGGCGGCCCGCGCGGTTCTCGCGACCTAGGCCGCTTCAGCGAATTCGTAGGACAGGAGGAGACAAAGTTGGAGAGAACTCTGGTGCTGGTTAAGCCCGATGGGGTCCAGCGTGGGCTGGTGGGGGAGGTCCTGGCCCGGTTCGAGCGCCGCGGGCTACACCTGGTTGGCCTCAAGTTGCTGTCGGTGGATCGGGTCTTGGCGGAGCGCCATTACGCGGAACATCGGGAGCGGCCCTTTTTTGAGGCTGTGATCGAGTTCATCACGTCGTCCCCGGTCGTCGCCATGGCCTGGGAGGGCCCGAATGCCGTGGGCCTGGTACGCCTGATGATGGGGCCGACCAACCCCGCCAGCGCCCAGCCGGGGACGATCCGCGGGGACTACGGAATAGACATCGGGCAGAACATCATCCACGGATCCGACAGCCCGTCCCGGGCAGAGGAGGAGATAGATCTGTTCTTCTCGCCGGCAGAGCTGGTCAGCTGGGAGCGCGCCGGGAGCGCCTGGATCTACCCCTGATCCGAAGTCGGCGGCGCACGGGGATCACGAGCCCGGCGCCGCCGACAGCGGCCAGAGTCGGCATCTGGACCGGAATCGGACCCACTCTGGTGAGCGGCCAGAACCTGAAGATGGCGATGGCTTGGACGCCGGTGCGGTACTCCCAGCCGAAGGTCCTGGAGTCCTCCGACACGTTGCGGTTGTCCCCCAACACAAAGTAGGCGTCCTTGGGGATGTGGGCCCACCGTCCGGTGGCCGGCAAAGCCGGAGAGGCGGTCCCGGCATTGGTGCAGCACAGCACCTGCTGGGTCCAGGGGCCGTTAACGTACGGCTCGTCGAGTTCCTGCCCACCGGTGGCGGAGGTCGGCTTGGTGTTGGAGATGAACACATGGCCGATGCCATTCGGCCCGGGGGCGATGCGCACCCACTCTCCGGGAAGGCCGATCACGCGCTTGATGAAATCGTTGGGCGAGGCGATCGGGGGATTGATGATCACGATCTGTCCGCGCGAAGGTCCGGAGAAGTAGAGGGACACCTTCTCGGTGATGAGGAGGTCGTTGTTGTGCAGCCCCGGGTACATGCTGGTGCCCTCGACGTGGACCGGCTGGATGGCGAAGGCGATCACCAGATAGATGATGGCCGCGAGGGCTACGACCTCCAGGAGGTCGCGGGCCAGAGACTTGCGGCCACCCGAATCCGGCGCAGTCTCGGGTGTCTCCGGCCGGGTCGCGACGGGCGCGGTTCCGGGGTCTGAGGACACTGCGGCAGTATACGAAGAGAGGCTGTCGCGGTCCCGGGATGAGGGTGGCGCACGCTTGCATCCCAAAGTGGTACCACGCCAGGATGGGGCCCTACCGTCCCCCGCCTCCCGTGAGACTTCGCTCACGGCGAGGTGGTCGACCAACCGGTGCTGGGCGACCCGACACCCTTCGGCCGATGGGTGCACGGGATGGACGGGCGGGCGGACCGGGCCAGGAAGGCGCGAGCGGCCGTCCCCTTGGAGCGCGCTGCACCAGCGCGCTCACCCGCCGCGCTATCGGGGCGCAAGACGAGGAAACCACGCGACATTCACGTGGTCTCGGGGAGGCGACGGCCTCAGAGATCTATCCCAAGCGCCTCGCAGAGTCCCCCAAGCTCATCTTCCGAGAAGTAGTCGATGACTATCTTGCCTCTTCCTCTGGCTCGGGGTTGGATCTTCACCCGGGTGCTGAGCCGGCGGGCCAGGGCTGCCTCCAAGGCGACTATCTCCGGCCGCGGCGCGACCGCCGCGCGGCTTCGCGGAAGGTCGGATGCCGCAAGCCTCTGAACCAGGCGCTCGGTGTCGCGGACTGAAAGCCGGCGCGCGATAACATGCGCCAGAGTTTTGGTCTGAAGATGGGGGTCGGGGACCCCCAGAAGAGCCCTTGCGTGGGCTGCGGAGATCCTCTCTGCGGCCAGCGCGTCCTGAACCGCCGGAGTGGCCTGCAGAAGGCGCATCGTGTTCGTTACCGAAGAGCGGCTGCGCCCGAGCTGCTGGGCGACCGCCTCCTGGGTGAGCCCGAATTCGTCGCACAACCTGGTGAAGGCACGTGCCTCGTCGAGTGGTGAGATGTCGCGGCGCTGGATGTTCTCCACCAACGCCATCTCCAACCTCGCCCTGTCCGGGCCGGCTGTTCGGATGACGACCGGGACCTTGGCCAGCCCGGCCAGCTTCGAGGCGCGAAGACGGCGCTCCCCGGCCACCAGACGGTAATCATCGCCATCCCTCTCCACCACGAGTGGCTGCAGGACCCCGTACTCGGCGATGGACTTGGAAAGCGTCTCCAGCGATTCCTCGTCGAATTCGGAGCGGGGTTGCAGCGGGTTAGGCTTGACGGATTCCACCGGGACCTCGTGAACCGGTGGCCCACTCATCACCGAACTTAGAGTGGGGGCCCCTGGGGGGATCAGCTGGTCCAGCCCTCGCCCCAGTCCTCTGTGCTTGGTCATGCCGCCACCTTGGAGTTGCGCAGCACCAGCTCCTCGGCGAGAGCGCGATACGCGATGGCGCCACGCCCGGTCGGATCGTACTGGGTGATTGGCAGGCCGTGGCTCGGCGCCTCGCTGAGGCGCACAGACCGCGGTATCACCGTTTCGAATGCCTGGGTTCCGAACTGCTTGCGAACCTCGGCCACGACCTGGGAACTGAGTACGGTTCGGGGATCGAAGAGTGTGAGGACTATGCCGGCCAGACGGAGGCCGGGGTTGAGAGACTGCCGGACGAGCGACTGCGTGTGGGTGAGGAGCGTGAGCCCCTCGAGTGCGTAGTACTCGCACTGGAGCGGGATCAGCATCGCGTCCGCCGCCACCAGGCAGTTGATTGTGAGAAGGCCCAGGGACGGTGGGGTGTCCAGCAGAACGTAGTCGAAGTCGTTGAGCCCATCCAGGGCCAGCCTGAGCCGGGACTCCCGCAGGGGAAGGTCGGCCAGTTCAAGTTCGGCACCCGCCAGCCCGACCGTTGCGGGGACCAGGGTGAGCCGGGGCACGTGTTTGATCGGGATGGCGACCTCGAGCAGGGGTCGACCCAACACAACGACGTCGTATATGGAGGCATCCAGCCGCTTGAAGTCGACGCTCAGCCCTGAGGTGGCGTTGGCCTGGGGGTCGCAGTCGACCAATAGAACCCTGAGTCCCTTCTCACAAAGAGCGGCTCCGAGGTTGATTGCGGTTGTGGTCTTGCCGACCCCCCCTTTCTGATTGCAAACGGTAATTACGTGGGGCCGAGGCATCTCTGAAGTATAGGTGCAGCCCAGTGTTTCACGTGAAACACCGAGCGGGTTACAGCAGCAGGAGCTCTCCGGGGGGGCGCACGGACTCCCGCAGGCCCCGGAAGCGATGGTCGACCGCCCCCCGGCCCACGGTGACCCATCCGGAGCCCCGCCGCACTATCGCTGTTCTCTCGGGAATTCCCACGAAATGAAGGGATTCCGGCACCTGGCGCGCCATCAGGCCCCGCCAGGGGCGCATGATGGGACTGTCCCAATGGACCCCGAACACGTGGCTTGGCACCAGCCCCAAACCCTGCCCGAAAGCGCCCGAGGCGGGTCCCCTGCCGCCAACCAGCCCCTCGCCCGCCACCATCGCCCCAGCGCTGCAGCCACCGTAGACTCCGCCGCGCTCGACCAGATCGGCTATCGCGTCCAGCAGCACCGTTCCCTCCAGGACTCGCTTGAGGTGGCCCGGGCTGCCTCCTGAGAAGAAGACCATGCTGGACCGGCGGACCGCGTCAGCCCACCTCTCCTCCTGGGCATCCTCCCTGGTGCGGACCGGGAGGGCCTCGGCGGTCAGGCCGAGACTGCGGTAATGGGCTACTCCCATCTCGTTCCAGCGCCGGAACACGGCCTCTCCCTCGGGGGCGCTGGCTGTCGCCAGAACCAAGACGCGCTTGTCGCCCCGGGCCAGCCGCACCAGGTCTACTTCGGTCTGGCCGACCCAGGGCTCGAACTCCCCGGAACCAAGCAGAAGCAGGGTCCCAAACCCAGCCGTGACGGAATTCCCCCAGCCCTGGGCCCCGCCCGGTGTCAGGAAGTGGGCTCCGAGCCGACGCTGGTCGCGGACTCGATCCCGTCCCCAACCACCTCGGAAGCTTGCGCCGGGCGATGGCCGTTCTTGGCCGCACGGCCCTTCTTGAGATCAAAGAAGGGCTCGAACATGTCCAACGGCACCGGGAAGACCACAACCGTGTTCTGATCGGCGCCAATCTCCGACAGCGTCTGCAGATAGCGGAGCTGCAGGGTCGCCGGCTGGGTCCCTATCACCTGGGCAGCGTCGGCGAGGGTCTGGGAGGCCTGAAACTCGCCCTGGGCGCGGATGATCTTGGCCCTCTTCTCCCGTTCCGCCTCCGCCTGCAGCGCCATGGCCCGCTGCATTGACTGGGGCAGGTCAACGTCCTTCACCTCCACCGCGGTCACCTTCACCCCCCACGGCTCGGTCTGCTCATCGATCACCGCCTGCAGTTCGGCGTTGATCTTGTCTCGCCGACTCAGCAGCTCGTCCAGGGTCGACTGCCCCAACGTGGACCTCAGGGTCGTCTGTGCCGTCTTCGAGATGGTGCTCATGTAGTCGCGCACCTTGACGTAAGAATCGCGAGCGTCCACCACCCGGAAGAAGACGACCGCCGTCACCCGCACGGTCACGTTGTCACTGGTGATCACGTCCTGCGGCGGCACCTCATGAACCATCACCCGCAGATCCACCTTGACCATCCGGTCGATCCCGAAGGGAATGATGAGTCGCGGACCCGGGCCCTTGACGTCAATGAGTCTTCCCAGCCTCAGGACCACCCCGCGCTCGTACTCGTTGATCACCCGGAACCCCGTGGCGAACGCCATCAGGACCAAGAAGGCAACCACCGCCAGCACCACCACGATCGCGACCACCGCTCCGCTCATTCTCCGAGCCCTCCTTTGGCTCCCGCCGCAATTCCCGGCTGAACCTGGTCAGTCATATCGCCGCCGGCTGGAGCAGGCAGCCCCACCACCCTCACTATCAGGGTCAGACCGTCCTGAGCCAGCACCTCCACCTCGCTGCCCAGTTCCAGAGGAGCCTTATCGCGAGCCTCCACGTGCCACAGCTCTCCATCCACCAGCGCCATGGCCAATCCGCGGTGCAACTCCCGCACCGTTCCCACATCCCCAAGCAGCTCCTGGGGCTGGCGGGGATAGGGGCGATGGCGCACCCTCAGTGCCCGTCTGCTCAGAAAGACCCAAACCAGCCCCAGGGAGACCGGTGCCCCGATCAGGGCTATGGGGTTCACGGCTGCGCCAGGGAACATCAGTACGCCCCCGGCGACCGCTGCCCCCATCGCAGCCACACTCAGGGCCCCGTGGGAGGGCGAAATGAGATCCGCCGCGAACAGTCCTGCCGCGACTGCTATCAAAAGCAAACCGAGCGGATTCAGGGACAACCCCAAGAGGGCGAGCGCGGCCAGCAGGCCGGCCGCGACTCCGATAGCCCCCGGCACCGTGCCGCCGGGGTGCATCGCCTCCACCCCAATGCCCAGCATCGCCAGCAGAAGCAGCCCGAAGGCGACCGTCGGGTCCGCCAGGAAAGCGATGGCAGGAGGAAGCGAGATCACCGGGCCGGCGTGTGCCTTCTCACCGAGGCCGCTCGCCAGGACTGGACCCGTGAGTACCAGGGTGGCGGCGAGCGCTCCCGACGCGGCACCGGCAATCGCCAAACGGCGCATAGCAACATTCAGTGTACGCCCAAATCGAAGGAGCCGAGAACGGGCCGAGGATAATCACCCGGTGGCAGCAACCCCCGGACCGGACCCCGCGACAGTCCCTTTGATCACGGTAGCGGGAGAGGCGGAGCGCCCGGCGTGGGACGAGTTTGTCAGGACCTCCGGGGGGGTGCTGATGCAGTCGTGGGGATGGGGCGTCCTGCGCTCGCGTTACGGCTGGACGGTGACCCGATGGCTCGCCCGCGATCCCCACTCCGGTGCCTGTGTGGGAGCTCTGCAGGTTCTGCGCCGCCCGCTGGGGCCAGGTGGGCTGGGCTGGGCTTATGCTCCGCGGGGACCGGTCCTGGGCTCACTGGCCCAGCCGTGGGCCGCCGAGTCGCTGCTCAAAGCGGCGGCCGGGTTCCTGCGGTCAAGGGGGGTCGTGGCGCTCCGGCTCGACCCCGAGTGGCCAGTCGGCTCGCTAACCGTGAACTCCCTGCGGGCCCGGCTGGGGCTGAGGGCGGCCCGCTTCGACGTCCAGCATCGCAACTCCTGGGTCGTTGACCTGGCGGCGGATGAGCAGGCAACGCTCGCGGCGCTTCCCCCGTCGACGCGCAGGAACATCCGCATCGCGAGCCGGGCCGAGGTGACGGTGACCGCCGACAGTTCAAGGTCCGCGGTCGAGGGCTTTTACCGCCTCCACCTGGACACCGTGCGACGCCAGCGATTCACCACCCGCCCGCAGAGCTACTACGAGGCCGCTTTGACCGATCTCGATGGGGTCATCTTCGTCGCTTCGCGCCGGGGGCAGCCCCTCGCCGCGGCCATGGCGATCTCCTGCGGCCCGCGCCTGATCTACCTCTACGGGGGCACCTCCTTGACGGCGCCCGAGGCCCGAGCCAGCTATGCCCTCCACTGGGAGATGATCCGCTGGGGCATACAGCAGGGGTGTTCCTTCTATGACATGTGGGGAGTGCCCCGCCACTTTGATCCCGCCAACAGCGCCCACGGCTACGCCACCTTCAAAACCAGGTGGGGTGGGCGGCAGGTGAGCCACAGTGGTCTGCTCTTGGCCCCACTGTGGGGTCCGGCCGACCCCGCCCTGCACCAGCTGGAGGCGTGGTTGTTGCGGCGGCGCCCGCTCCTCACCTGATCACACCAACTGGTCGCCCAATTACAATCTGGGGCATGCTCTATCTCGGCCCCAAGCGCCACGACCGCTGGGAAGCGGTGGTGTTCGCGCCGCCCCGCGAGGTGTTCGCGGTGGCCGAGCAGGTGGCTGGCCTGCCGCCATTCAGCTTCAGGGTTGTCGATGACCACACCGCGGAAGTGGTCCAGGACCTTGCCAATGGGCTCTTCGGCCAGTGGTCCAAGGTGCGTTACCCGAAGAACCGCATCCGCATCGAATGCGAGTCCACCAGCAGCGGCACCAGGGTGACCATCACCGCCGACGGCGAGCGCAGCGCCACCATGCGAGCGACGAATCTCCTGAGGATCCTCGGCCGTGGCGAGCGGGATGGGCACACCGTGTATCACTTCCGCAGCATCCCCCCGGGCCCCTGCACGATAGTGCAGAGCTGGGCCGGGACCGGATATCCGATCTTCAAGGAGCCTGACCACAAAGCCGAGCGCGGCAGGTCTGTGCGTCCGGCCTCTCCCCTGCGGGCGCTGCGGCAGCAGGGCAGGTGGGTGCAGGTCAGGGCCGGCGAGGAGCCTGAGACAGAGGTCGGATGGATCGAAGCCGACCAGCTGGTCCCCGACCAGGCCCCGGCGCGCGCCAGCGCTTAATCCTGGACGTGGTGGGCCAGGCTGTGCCAGGCCCCCGACTCCATCAGGTTCTGGGCCTCGGCGGGGCCCTCGCTTCCAGCCGGGTAAAGCCGGATCGGGGGCATGTTGTCCAGCACGGGTTGGAGGGCGGCCCAGGCGCACTCAGTCTCGTCCTGCCGTATGAAGAGGGTGTGGTCTCCCAGCAGGGCGTCGTGCAGCAACCGCTCGTAGGCCTCCGCCGGCTCGGTCTTGAATGACTTCCCGTAGGAGAAGTCCATCCTCACCCCCTGCTCCCGGACCACAGGCCCCGGCTCCTTGGCCACGAAAGAGAATGAGATTCCCTCATCGGGCTGGATCCTGATCGTCACCCGGTTGGGCTGCAGAGCCTCTATTCCCGTACCCTCGAAGAGATGCAGGGGCACGTCCCGGCAGAAGAGCATGATCTCCGTGCGCCTGGTGACCAGCGCCTTGCCGCAGCGCAGATAGAAGGGGACCCCGGCCCACGCCCAGGAGTCGACCGCGAGTCGGAGTGCTATATACGTCTCCGTGTTCGAATCCGGGGACACTCCGTCAAGCTCCCGGTACCCCGGCATCAGCTTGCCGTTGACCGAGCCCCTGGTGTATTGACCCCGGACCACCTCCGCTGGGGCCACCGGCCGAATCGATTGAAGGACCTTGACCTTCTCATCTCTCAATGCTTCAGGATCGAAGGAACTGGGAGGTGACATACACGTGAGGGCGAGGAGCTGGAAGAGGTGGTTCTGCATTATGTCCTTGAGCGCTCCGGTCTCCTCATACAGATGTCCCCGATTCTCAACTCCAATGTCTTCAGCAACAGTCAGTTGGACGTGGGATACCACATCGCGGTTCCAGATGCGCTCCACAAGGGTGTTGCCGAACCTGAAAACCAGGAGATTCTGGACGGTCTCCTTGCCCAGGTAGTGGTCGATGCGGTAGATCCTCTCCTCGGGCACGATGCGATGCAGCGCCTGGTTCAGCTTTCTGGCGGACTCCAGGTCATGCCCGAACGGCTTCTCGATGATGAGGGAGGCACCCCTGGAGAGCCCGGCATCCTTCAACTCCTGCAGGATCGGGGCGAAGGACGAGGGGGGGACGGCCAGGTACACGATCCGGTGCGGGAGCTTGAGCACCTTGGCCAGCTTGGGCCCTGGGTCGGAGATGGCGGGCACGTAGCGCAGCCGCTTGGCGAAGGCCGCGAAGCTCGGCTCGTCGAGCCCGGTTCTGGCAAATTCCTCGATCGCGTCGTGGGCGAAGGCCCTGAAGCCGTCATCGTCGAGGTCCCGGGTCGCAGTTCCCACCACCTCCCCGCGGCGTGGGAGGAGCCCCTGGCGACTCAGCTCATAGAGTGCGGGCAGCAGCTTGCGGCGGGCCAGGTCCCCGGTCGCTCCGAAGACCACCAGGTCTTGGTCGGGGGGTACTCGCATGGCGCGGGGTGGCACCGTCTGAGTGTACGAATACCGATCCGCCGCGAGATCCCTCCCGTTCGCCGAACCGAGCCTATACTCGGGTCCGTGCCCACTCCCAAGCCCGCTTCGGCGCCGTCAGACGAGACCCGGACCCTGAGGGAAATGGTCGCGGAGTTCCCACCCCTGGGCGAGCAGGCGATTGCCGGGCTGCTGGCCACGGTCGGTTACGAGAACCTCGACCAGGACCCGAGGCGGCAGTTGGTGCAGCACCACCTGTGGATAGCGCTCGAGCAGGCGACCAGTGTGGACCGGCCGGGAACCCCGGTCGGTGATCTCTTTCAGGAGGGCACCACAGCCTTGCTGAAACTGGTGCACGGGCTCTCCGGGGAGACCCCGCTCACCCCGGCGGAATTTCAGCGCCAGGCACGCGAGGTCGTGGCCGCCGCGATCCGCGCCACCCTGGCGGAGGAGGAGCGCGCCAGAGAGCAGGATGAGCGGTGGGCGCGGGACGCAGAGGTGGTGTTCGCGGCGGACGTTGAGATGCGCAGAGAGCTTGGAGCCCCCCCGAGCGACCGTCAACTGGCGGACCACCTGGGGTGGCCCGAGGAGCGGGTGAGGCAGCTGCGTCAGGCCGCCTCGGAAGCCGCCGCCCAACATGATCGCGAACTGCTGGAGACGCTCGAGGAGATGGAGGAAGATTGACTGACATAGAAGTCCCCTTGGGGGCGATTCATCGCCAGCTCGGCGCGCGCATGACGCCCTTCGGTGGCTACATCATGCCGATGCAGTACCGCAGCATCCGGGAGGAGCACGAAGCCGTGCGCCGGCGGGCGGGCCTGTTCGACGTTTCCCACATGGGAGAGGTGATGGTGCGCGGCAGCGGGGCCCTCGACTATCTCCAGAACCTGGTGAGCAACGATGTCTCCAAGCTGGCCGAGGGGCGTGCCCTGTATGGGGTCATGTGTCGGGAGGATGGCGGGATCGTTGACGACCTCCTGGTCTATCGCGACCGTGAAGAGTTCATGTGTGTGATCAACGCCGCCCGCCACGACGCCGACCTCGCGTGGATGAGGCAGCATCTGCCCCCCGCGGGGGTGGAGCTCCTGGACCGCTCGGCGGAGACCTTTCTGATTGCGCTGCAGGGGCCACGGGCTCTGGAGATCCTGGAGCCTCTGGTGTCCGAGGGCAGCCCGCAGGAAATCCGCTACTACCACCACCGCCCGGGCACGGTCGCCGGTGTCAGGCTGCGCCTATCCAGGACCGGCTACACGGGAGAGGACGGATTCGAGCTGTATGGACCCTCCGAGGCGGCCGAGACGATCTGGACAGCGCTCTATGAGCGCGGTCAGGAGTACGGCCTCATGCCGGCCGGTCTCGGCGCCCGCGACACTCTGCGGCTGGAGGCTGGGCTGCGCCTTTACGGCCAGGACATCGACGAGGGAACTGACCCGATCACGGCCGGACTGGGGTGGGTGGTCAAACTGGCCAAGGGAGCCTTCCTGGGCAGCACCGCACTGCGACGTATCTCGGAGGCACCAACCCGGGCGTTTGTGGGAATCCAACTGGGGCCGCGCCAGATCGCCCGCCCCCACCAGGCGATATTCGCCGACTCCGGGGAGGTTGGGGTGGTGACCAGTGGCTCCTTCGGATTTTCCGTCGGCACCGCCATCGCCATGGGATACGTGAGGCGGGAGATGGCCGCCCCAGGCACCATGCTCAAAGTGCGCCTGCGGCAGGAGCCGGAACTGTGGGCGGAGGCGACGGTCGTCCCGTTACCTTTCTACCATCGGCCCGGACAGTAGCAGTCTCCCACAGGGAGGAGGACCAAGTTGCCAGACCTAAGCGGTTTCAAATTCACCAAGACCCATGAGTGGGTGCGTCCCGCCGACGGCGGCGAGGCTTTCATCGGAATCTCCGATCACGCTCAGGGGCAGCTGGGTGATGTGATCTTCTTGGAGCTGCCGCAGGTGGGCGCGCGGTTGGAGCCGGGGGCTCGCCTCGGCGCGGTCGAGTCGGTGAAGGCCGCCAGCGATCTCTACGCCCCCGCAGCCGGGGAAGTGTTGGAGGTCAATGCGGCGGTGAACGACGCCCCCGAGCTGGTCAACCAGGACCCCTACGAGAGGGGTTGGTTGGTCAAGGTGAGGCTCGACGGGGAGCTTCCGGACACGCTGATGGACGACGCCGCCTATCAGGCCTACGCGGACGCCGACCAGCACTGACCGTCAACGGCCTCCTCGAACCAGGCACCAGCGGCGCCGAACGGGCCAAGCGCGGGTCGGCCTGCACCCGATCACACCGGCTGGCGGCCGCCACGCGGCCCCGAGTTGGCCCCTCGGGACGGGATCGGTCTGCAGCTAAACTCTAGGTTGAACTCAGGCTGAGCCCACCGCGCCCAATTTAGGACCCCTGCCGATGGCATACCTGCCCAACTCCGCCCGCGACCGCCAGGAGATGCTGGCCGCACTTGGTGTCTCCAGCCCCGCCGACCTGTTCGCGGAGATCCCGGCTCACCTGCAGAACCCCAGGCTGGAGCTGCCGCCACCTCTCAGCGAACTTGAGCTGACGGCGGAGATGCGCCGTCTGGCGGATGCCAACCGCCCGCTCTCCCGCTGGGACTGTTTCTTGGGTGGGGGCATCTACTCCCGGTTCGTACCCGCCATCGTGCGGGCCACCATCGGCCGGCCGGAGTTCTACACCTCGTACACCCCCTATCAGGCGGAGGCCAGCCAGGGGTACCTCCAGACGATCTTTGAGTTCCAGTCCATGGTCGCGGAGCTCTACGACCTTGACGTGGCCAACGCCTCCATGTACGACGGGGCCACGGCGGTGGCCGAGGGTGCCCTGCTGGCGGTGGCTCACACGGGGCGCTCAAGGATCCTCGCCTCGTCGGCGCTCCACCCAGAGACCCTGGAGGTCCTCAAGACCTACTCGTCCGGTCGGGGCGGGGAGTTGGAACTCATCCCAACCCGGGATGGGGTCACCGACGCCCGGGCCGCGGAGCGGCTGCTGGCGGCTCGGGATACGGCCGTCCTGATCGTCGGGCAACCAAACTTCTTCGGCTTGATAGAGCCGGTCGCCGACCTGGTAGAGCTTGCTCACGGGGCGGGATCGCTGGCCCTTGTCATGGCCGACCCCCTGGCCTCCGTCGTGCTCGAGCCTCCGGGCGCCCAGGGGGCTGACATCGCGGCGGGGGAGGGACAGCAGCTGGGAATCCCGGCCCAGCTGGGTGGTCCCACGGTGGGGCTGCTGGCGTGCCGGCAGGACCTCCTGCGGCGGATGCCCGGCAGGCTCGTGGGGATGACCAAGGACGCCCGGGGTGGTCGGGCCTACTGCCTCACGCTGCAGACCCGCGAGCAGCACATCCGGCGCGAGCGGGCAACGTCGAACATCTGCACCAACCACGCCCTCATGGCGCTTGCCGCCACCGCCTACATGGCCAAGATGGGGGAAGCGGGGATGCGCCGTGTGGTTGACATCTCGTACCGGCGCGCTCACGATCTGGCACGTAGGCTGGGGGCCGCTCCTGGATTCGGAGTGGCGCACCCGAGGGGAGACTTCCTGTGGGAATTCGTCCTGGAGTGTCCAGGCGACGCGGAGAAGTGGGCTGCCAAGCTCGCCGAACGGGGCATTCTGGCGGGACTCCCCCTGGGAAGGTTCGACCACGCCCGAAGGAGCCAGATGCTGGTGTCTGTGACGGAGACGACTCCCCCGGCCGCCCTGGACCGCTACGAGCAGGCCGTCCTGGAGATGGCCCCGACCTTCGTCGAGGCTGGAGCGGCACTGTGAGCGCCGCCGCGTCCGCCTGGGCCGGAGAGGAGCCACTCATATTCGAGGTGGCCACGGAGCCGGGGACCGGGCCCCAGCTTCCGGAGGCTGGCGTCCAGGGGCCGGGGTTGGCCGAGGGGCTGCCAGCCTCGCTGGCCCGAAGCCGCAGAGCGCTGATCCCCGCCCTCAGCGAGCCTCATCTGGCGCGCCACTTCGGGCGGCTGGCGCGGCGCAATCACAACCTGCAGCAGGGCGCCTACCCGCTGGGCTCCTGCACGATGAAGTACAACCCGGCCGTCAATGAGCAGGTGGCTTCGTTCGAAGGCCTCAGCGACATTCACCCATGGCAGCCGGAGTCGTCCATCCAGGGGGCGCTTGAGCTGATGTGGAACCTGGAGCGATACCTCTGCCAGATCACCGGGATGGGGGAGGTGTCGCTGCAGCCAGCGGCCGGGGCCCACGGCGAATGGACCGGGCTGCGGATGATCCAGGCGTTTCATCGCAGCCGGGAGGACCACGCCCGCCGGGCCGTGATCATTCCCGACACCGCGCACGGGACCAATCCGGCCAGCGCTGTGCAGTGCGGGTTTTCTGTGATCACGGTCAAGAGCGCCGGGGATGGGACCGTCGACCTGGACGACCTGCGCTCCAAGCTCGGCCCGGAGGTCGCCGCGGTGATGCTGACCAATCCCAACACCCTGGGAATCTTCGAGCGCAACATCGAGGAGATGGCCCGCCTTGCCCACGAGGCTGGTGCGCTGGTCTATTACGACGGCGCCAACCTGAATGCCCTGGTCGGGCTGGCACGTCCGGGAGACATGGGGTTCGACGTGGTCCATCTCAACTTGCACAAGACCTTCTCGACGCCCCACGGGGGCGGTGGCCCGGGAGCCGGACCGGTCGGCGTCAGCCCTGCTCTGGCCGGCTATCTGCCGGTGCCGAGGGTGGTGCGCCACGGCGACTCGTTCCACCTCGACTTTGACCGGCCCGAGAGCATCGGCCGGGTGCGGGCCTTCTACGGGAATTTCGGGATGCTGGCGAGGGCCTACGCCTACATAAGGGCCTACGGCGATGGCATCGGTCAGGTCGCCACAGACGCCGTCCTGAACGCAAGATACCTGCGCCACCTGCTTGAGGGCCGGCTCCCAGTCGCGGTAGACAGCGACAGCTTCCACGAGTTCGTGGCGACTCCCAGACGATCCGCGCAACCAGACCTGAGGGCTCTGGATATAGCCAAGCGGATGATCGACTACGGCATCTATCCTCCCACCGTCTATTTCCCGATCACGGTTCCTGAAGCCATGATGTTCGAGCCCACAGAGACCGAGTCGAAGGGCTCTCTCGACGAGCTGGCGCGGATTGTGATCTCCATCCTCGACGAGGGAAGAGCGGACCCCGAATCGCTGCGCACAGCCCCTCACAATGCTCCGGTCGGCCGCGTCGACGAGGTGACGGCAGCGAGGAATCCCATCCTGCGCTGGCGAGCAGCCGAGGCGCCCTGAGAATGGACGCCGGGCAAAGGAGGACGCTGCTAGACCTGATGCGAGGGCTGGCCTTCAGGGAGGGCGACTTCCTGCTCGCCAGCGGACGGCGCAGCAACTACTACTTTGATGGCCGGATGGTGACCCTGGATCCAGTTGGATCCCTCCTGATCGGACGGGAGATGGTCGCCTGGGCCAGGGAGGACGCGGTCTCCAGGGTCGGAGGCCCGACGCTCGGTGCCGATCCCATGGTGACTGCGATAGCGCTCTGCAGCGCCCTCGACGGAGCGCCCCGGGTCGGCGCTTTCATCGTGCGCAAGGAGGTGAAAGAGCACGGGGCCGGGGGCACGTTCGCCGGCCCGCCGCCAGGGCCGGGAGACCGCGTGGCCCTGGTCGACGACGCTCTGACCACCGGAGGGTCTCTGCTGCGGACCGCGGCGCGGGTTGAGGCGACGGGAGCCAAGATCGTCGCCATCTACACCCTGCTGGACCGCGAGGAAGGAGGGCGGGCCAGGATCGAGGAGGCGGGCTACGCTTTACGTTCGATCTTCGTCCGCTCCGACCTGCTGGCGACCGAGCCGGTCGGCAGCAGCTGAACAGGGCGGGGCCGTTCTTGCCGGCACGCCGCCACAGCATCGCGGCTCTACTTCTGGCCGTGATCGCAACAATTCTCGTCAGCTCGTGCGGCAGCTCGCCGACCTCGGCGTCCCAGGCGGTGAAGGACCTGGTCGCCGGCCTGCCCGTCAAGGGTTCGGCCAAGCCCCTGGACTCGGGACTGGACAGCTGCAGCCCGGATGGAGGGTTCTACGTCGACCAGACCAGGATCTACTTCTACTACTCACGCCTGGTGCCGCTGGCGGACGTCCTGCCCCTGCTGCCGACCTCAGAGGAACGCGATGCCACCAGCCTGTCTCATTTCGGCGAGCTTCTGGAGGTCGTGGCACTGGCCGAAAACCCGGGGGCGTCCACCTGTGGCGTAGGCCTGACCCAGACGGTCCTGGAGACCGCGGCCAAGTTCGGCGGGACCAACAACCTCGACCCTTCCGGAAAGCTCACGTCACTGCAGCAGACGTATTACCAGCCGATACGGCCGATCCTGGTGCTGGCCAGCAACCGCCTTTCCGTCTGTTCCGCCGACGTCAATCCTGGCGCCTCGGTGTGGCTGCTAGCGGTCTTCCCTCCGGTGAAGACCTCGATTCCGGTCGCGGTCGTGAACCCGTCGCCGTCCTTCGGGTTCTACCTGCCCCGCAACCGGGGGGCGCTGCCGGCGGCACCACCGTCGAATCTGTACTCCGAGGACGTCGACCACTGCATCCAGATTCTCAGCGCGGGCTGACCTCCCTCCTATCATGGGGCGGACGGTGGGTGGTCGCCTGCGGGCCGGCCTCAACTTGGCTCAATGCGTGAGGAGATTGATGGATGGAAGGGTCTAACCAGCAGGCGCCCCTCGAGCTAACCTCGCCAGGCGAGCTGGGCGCGCCCTGGGCCAGACCGATGCAGGGGCAGCTGCTGGAGTTCGCGATAGACAGCCGGGTGCTGACCGGCAACAGCCTGGGCGACCCCGCCCGACGACCCCTCTACGTGTACCTGCCACCCGCCTATGGCAGCGACCCAGGCCGGCGCTTTCCCACCATCTACGTGCTGCAGGGGATGACCGGCCAGCTCGACATGTGGCGGAATCGCAGCGCCTTCCGCCTCACTCCGATGGAGCTGTACGACCAGCTGTTCAGCGATCCCGCGACCCCGCCCGCGATCCTCGTCTTTGTGGACTGCTGGACCAGCCTCGGGGGCAGCCAGTTCCTCGACTCGCCGGGGACGGGTAGGTATCACAGCTACCTTTGTGACGAGGTCGTCCCAGCGGTTGACGCCCGCCTCAGGACCATCGCGGATCGCGATCACCGGGGCGTGGCGGGAAAGTCCAGCGGGGGCTATGGCGCGATGGTCACCCCGCTACTGCGACCGGACCTCTTTTCCGGCCTGGCGAGCCACGCCGGGGACGCCATGTTCGAGTTCTGCTACCTGCCCGAGTTTCCCGAGACCATCAGGGTGCTCCGGGATCATTATCAAGGCTCATTCGCCAGGTTCTGGGAGGAGTTCCGGGCCCGTCCCGGCCAGTCCCGTCCCACCGATCACACCCTGGTCAACAGCTACTGCATGGCCGCCTGCTACTCAGCCGCCTCGGACGGTACCCCGGAGATGCCCTTTTCGGTGGAGACCGGGGAAATGATTCCGGCTGTCTGGGACAGGTGGTTGGAATGGGACCCGGTCCGGATGGTGACGGCTCGCCCGGATGCAGCATCCCAACTGAAGGCGGTCTACCTCGACGGCGGCCGCTCGGACGAGTTCCATCTCGAGGTGGGCGCCACCGCCGTCCGCGCCTCCCTTGAGCGGGTGGGCGTGGCCGACATCCGTCTGGAGCTGTTTGAGGGTGGCCACGGAGGGATCGAGTACCGCTACCCGACCGGCATCCGCCACCTGATTGAGGTCTTCAGCCGAGACCTGTAGGGCCCGGCCCGTCGTGGGTTCTACTGGTAATCGTGGAAACCTCGCCCAGTCTTGCGGCCCAGACGCCCGGCCTCCACCATCCGCTCCAGGAGCGGGTTGGGGGCGTAGCGGTTGTCGTGCAGGCCCCGATGCATGACCCGGCAGATCGCCAGGACCACATCGAGGCCGATGAAGTCGGCGAGCTCGAGCGGTCCCATCGGATGGCGGAATCCCAGCTTGGCCACCTGGTCGATGTCGTGCGCGGAGCCCACACCCTCCTGGAGGGCCTGGATGGCCTCGTTGAGGAAGGGGATGAGGATGCGGTTGCCGATGAACCCGGGAGTGTCGCTGGAACTCACCGGAATCTTTCCCAGCTCCTGGGCCAGCTTCTCGATCCGCGAGTGGGTCTCCTCCGATGTGGTCAGGCCGCGAATCAGCTCAACCAGCTCCATGACAGGGACCGGGCTGTAGAAATGCATGCCCATGAACCGGTCGGGCCGCCCCGTCGCTGCCGCCAGCCGGGTTATGGGGATGGAGCTGGTGTTGCTGGTGAAGATCACCTCGCGAGCACATCTCCCATCCAGATCCTCCCAGAAGGCGACCTTGGTCTCAAGCTGCTCCGAGATCGCCTCGATGACCAGGTCGGCCCCCTCCACTCCCGAAGGCTCGACGGCGACCCGCAGCCGGGATCCGGCCGCCGCGGCCGCCCCTTGCTCCAGCCTGCCCTGCTCCTCCGACCGCTGCAATCGCTGCCGGATCCGTGAGATCGCGGACTCCGCGGCCCCCGGGGCGGAGTCGTAAAGAAGGACCTCCAACCCGTGCTGAGCCACCGTGTGGGCGATTCCCGCCCCCATCAAGCCGGCGCCGGCCACGAATACCGTCCTGAACCCGGACCCACTCATTCGCCACCTCCTGTACCGCCGCTGGCCGGCTCCCTCGGTTGGTTCGGCACGTTATCAGCACCGCCCCCTCCCGGGGGCCGCCGCCGGCGCCTGCTCCGCCGCCGCTCACCACCCCCCGGCTCATCAGGACCTGCGGCCGGCCCGGTGGCAGTGGCACCGACCGGGCTGGTGGCAGCGTTTCCCGAGAATGGCTTGCGTCGCCTTCTCCGACGCCGGCGCGCCGGGCCGTCCCCACCAGGGGGTGGCGTGGCTCCGCTTGGTGCGGCCGCGCCACCCTCAGCCGTCGCGGCGCCTCCGAGAGCTGTCCCGGCCGGGCGCCTGCGGCGCCGCCGGTGGCGGCGGGGGCCGCCCTCCGCGAGCGTGCCCGGTGGTACCCCCTGTCGGCGCGGCTGGGACCTGCCCCTGCGGCTCCCCAGCAGTTCAGTGGCCTTAAGATAGCCGCCGCACTCCTTGGCCGCGTCGACCAGGCGACCGTACATGGTCTCCTCACCGGCGCGAAGCGTGGTGGCATCCCCCACGCACACCACCAGATGGCGGGCGCGGGAGATGGCCACGTTGAGGCGGTTGGGGACGCGCAGGAAGCCGATCCGGCCGCGCTCATTGCTGCGCACCAGGCTGATCACCACCATGTCCTCCTCGCGCCCCTCGAAGGAGTCGACGGTGTCGATTCTCACCGGGCGGCGGAAGTGGCGGCGGCTGAGAGAGTGGCGCAGGTGGTCCACCTGATCCGCATACATCGCGATCACCGCCAGGGAGAGCCTCGGGTCCACCCGCTCATCGAGGAGGCGGACCACCTGGGCGCAGACCTTGACCTCCGCGTCATTGCGCAGGGCGCCCCCGGCTCCGCGCCGCTCCCGTCCCCCTCGAAGCCCGGTGGTATCGACCATGTGCAGCGCCACCGGGAATGGTCGCCTCGTGATGTAGCTGTACTCGACGACCTCGGGCGCATTCTCCAGCTGGTTGTCGTAGGAGGTGGCGCTGATGTACTGAGCAATCTCCGGGTGCATGCGGTGCTGCTCTACCAGCAGACACCGGGCCTGATCGGGCACCCCGCCTTCCCAGCAGCGCTCGAAGAGGCTCGTGTCGACGATCTCCTCCAGGTCGGGCCGCTCCTCCACGATCTGGTAGATGGCGTCGTCCTCCACCGGCGGCAGTTGCTTGTGGTCGCCGACCAGCACCAGGGCTGCCCCCAGGCGCAAACACGGCAGCGCCTCGTCTATCCGGGCCTTGTTGGCCTCGTCCAGGATCACGAGGTCGAACGCCTCGTCGGTGGTGATGGAAGAGGTGGCCGCGGTCGCACAGGTGGCGAAGAAGACATTGGCACGTATCAGGCGGTCGTCGTCCTCGTCCTCGACTCTGAAGGAGTCGACCGTGGGGTGGACCCGCTCCGCCTTGGCGATCCTCACGGCGCGCAGCCCGGGGGTGCCGGCCAGACGCTCCAGGGCGTTGTCGACCGCCAGGTTGCTGTGGGAGCACACCAGAATGCGTTCATCCGGCCTCTCCCGCAGGCGGTGCTTGACCGCCTCCACGATGACCGAGGTCTTGCCCGTCCCGGGCGGCCCCTGGATCAGGACGGCCTGGCCCGGGTCCAGAGCCACCATGATCCCGATGGCGCGATCCTGAGCTGGGTTGCTCGTCATTCCCGGCGTCACCCAGTCCCCCCGGGGGGGCGCCGGGGGGGCGTACACCGAAGAGGGGTCGATCAGGAGCTGGGCCAGCAGCAGGCTTCGCGCCTCCCCGCCCGCGATGGATGCCAGGGTGCTTCTCTTGGCGGCGTAAAGCTGCTTGTTGAATGAGGGCGTGATCCATCCCGCGCTCCCCGCCGTCTCGTATCCCTTGCAGGCCACCTCAACTATCCGGCGCCGATGGTCGATCCTGGTCACCCGGCCCAGGTAGTGGGGCTCGTCCTCAGGCTCGATCATCACCGCGGCATCCACGCTGAGCGTGATCTGGTGGTCCGGGGGCACCGAAAACTCCAGCCTTCCCGCCTCCTGGCGGTGGCGGTCCTCATCGGTGAACTCGCGCCCGCAGGAGGGGCAGCGTTCGTCGCGATCAGGCCGCCAGAGGCCGCGGCAGGTGCGGCAGCGCCAGAGCTCCACCACCGAATCGAAGGGAGTCCTTTGGGTGGCCGCGCGGCCCCGCTCCGCCTGCTCCAGCCCGTCGACCAGAGCCAGGGTCTGCAGCAGGATCCGATCTGGCTCCTTCGAGCCCCTGGCGAGCTTGGCCAGGTTGAGGAGGTGGTAGGTGTCGGTCGCGGTCCCCTCCTTGGAGGAGACCAGAGGATGGACGCAGCGCACCCTGATGGCGCCGCGCGTCACCCCCTCCCGGGCCGGCGGGGCAGGCCTGACCGACTCCACCCTAAGCGCCATCTGGGCCGGCTGGCTCCGCGCCTTCTTGACCGGAGAGCAGGCCACGTCGATCCCGGGCAGCAACAGAGTCACCGCCGGGGAGTCTCCGGCACCTGCCACGACGACGAAGTCGTCCAGGGAGCCGATCTGGTCCGCGAAGTGGCTGCGGGCGTCGCCGTTCTCATGGCCGTTGAGGGCCTCCAGGAACGACATCGCTTCCGAGCCCTCGGGCACCACCAGATGAAGCCGTTCGAGGGTCAGGTTGGGGGGCGTCAGAGCGCCACTTCCTCCGAAGGAATCCGCCTATTCAAAAGAAGCCCCTTGGGGCCTGTGGATGAAGGTCCCCCGGCTGGGTCACCGCCCCATCCGAAGCCTGTTGTCAGCTGGCCCGGCCGGCATCCGGCTAGCCGCTTGCTGCGTACACGATACCGCGCCGAAGGAACCGGCGTGAGCCAGGGAGTGCAGCATGGCGCCGCCGGGGCCCCGCCGCGGCGGGCTTTCCCCCAATCCCCCTGCAGCGCCGTGCCCTGCCGCGGGTCGCAGCTGGGGCCCAGTATCCTCGCGGGGTGGGTGTCGCACCAGCTTCGCGTCGCCGCCAGCGGGAGCTGCGGTACATGACCTTCGCCGCCGGGATCGGTGCCGTGGTCCAGCTCGCCCTCGGAATGGTGGTCAATCTCTACTCGGCGATCCCCGCGGCGCATCCCGGCTCACAACCGGCGAACTACCTCACCGGGTCGGCGCGCAGCCTGGCGTGGGCGATCACCTCCGGGGGCCCCGCCCTGGCCATCCACGCGGCCTTCGGGCTGGCCCTGGTGGTCATGGCCGCGGCGGCGGCGGGACGGGCCGTGGCGCTTAGAGGCGGGGCCGCCGCGGTGGTTCTGGTGGTGGCGGCGCTGCTGGTTGTCGGGGCCGGGTTCAACGGCGCCAGTTTCCTCGACTTCGGCGGTCAGGAGATCAGCTCGCTGCTCATGTCCTTGCTCGCCTTTTCCGCCGTGGCCTGCTACCTCCTGGCGGGGCTGTTGCTCTCCGAGTCCCGCGCTTGATGACTCGCCCAGCTTGGCGGGGCGGGTTGGGGTACTCCCCGAGATGCCCCGGGTCGAAGCCGGAGTGGCGGTGAGCGCGGAGACTGGGGCGGTCGCCCGCCATTGAGTGAGTGAGCGCATGGCGCACCTGGACCTGGCCCACGTCGGCTACCGGCTTGCGGACGGCCGCCCGCTCCTGAGAGACATCTCGTTTCGAGTCGGCCCCGGCTCGCGCACCGCCCTTGTCGGACCCAACGGTGGCGGGAAGACGACACTGATGCGCCTGATCTCGGGGGAACTCGAGCCCAGCGAGGGAGTGATAACGGTCGGTGGTCGGGTCGCCGTGATGCACCAATCCCTGGGTCGGGAGCGGGGGGCGCTGTCGATCCGAGCGCTTCTGGAGACGACCCTTCAAGGCCCCATGGCTCGGGCGGCGCGTGGTCTGCGGCACTGGGAGCGGGCGATGGCCCAAGAGGCGTCAGAGGAGAGCCAGCTCGGATACGCTCAGGCGATCGCCGACTGGGCAGATCTGGGCGGGTACCAGGTGGAGGCGCTCTGGGACCTGTGCTGCGCCAGTGCGATCGGCACCACCCTGGAAGAGCTGGAGTCGCGGCAGGCAGCCACCCTGTCTGGCGGGGAGCAGAAGCGACTGGTCCTGGAGACCCTGCTGCGCGGGGAGGACTCCATCCTGCTCCTCGACGAGCCCGACAATTTCCTTGACGTCCCGGCCAAGCGCTGGCTGGAAGAGCAGCTGCTGGCCACCACCAAGACCGTTCTTCTTATCTCTCACGATCGGGAGATGCTCTCCCGCTGCGCCCAGCGCCTCGTGACCCTGGAGCAGGGCAGCTGCTGGGTGCACGGCGGCTCGTTCGCAGAATACCCGCAGGCGCGCCGAGATCGACACCAGCGCCAGGCAGAGGTGCTGGACCGCTGGCACGAGGAGCACCTGAGGCTGCGGGAGCTGGTGCTGACCCTGCGAGAGCAGGCGCGCGTGTCGCAGGCGATGGCGGGCAGGTACCACGCGGCGGTGACCAGGCTCCGACACTTCGAAGCCGCTGGGCCTCCCCCCTCACCACCCAAGGCGCAGGCTGTCGACATCCGACTCCGGGGAGGAAGGACCGGGGTCCGCGCGCTCACCTGCCGGGGGCTTCGGCTGCCGGGGCTCATCGCCCCCTTCGACCTCGAGGTTTTCTACGGCGAACGGCTGGCCGTGCTGGGAGCGAATGGGACTGGGAAGTCTCGATTCCTCGAGCTCTTGGCCCAGGGTGGGGTCGCGCCCCAGGCACCCCCCTGCCAGCGGGAGCGGACCGAGTGGGTCGGCTCATGCCGGCTGGGAGCAAGGGTGGTGCCCGGATACTTCGCCCAGGCGTACGAGCGGTTGGGGCCCCCCGACGCCCGCCCGCTCGCCGCGATCCTCGCGGAGGAGGCTCATCTCGACAACCGGCAGATCATGGGAGCGCTGAGGCGCTATGAGCTTGACGCCCAGCGTGAGCGAACCTTGGACGTCCTCTCCGGCGGTCAGCAGGCCCGATTCCAGATCCTGCTGCTGGAGCTGCTCGGGGCCACCATGCTGGTCCTGGACGAGCCAACCGGGAACCTGGACATGATCAGCGCTCAAGCACTGGAGGATGGCCTCCTGGAGTTCCAGGGGACGGTCGTGGCGGTCACCCACGACCGTTGGTTCGCGAGGTCCTTCACGCGCTTTGTGATCTTCGACGAGGACGGCCGCGTGCGGGAGGCCGACTCTCCCAGCTGGGACCTTGTAAAGGGTCGTGAAGCGAGGCGCTGACCCGCCGATCCCAGGACTCGCGACCCGCCTGCGCTCCGGCCTCGGTTTCCCATCTCGCAACTGTTAGAATTGGGTGTGGCTTCCGCCAGGTTTGAGGTACCCGCTGCAGGGGGTGAGAGGGGGCGACAGCAAGCCGGCGTCGAGTTGCCAGGTGCCATCCCTACAGGGAGCGAAAGTGGTAGATCCCGATAACGAAATTCGGCTGCCGATAGAGGGCGTGGAATCGCTGCCAGACGAGTTCGGAGCTGATGTGCAGCCCGACCCGTCGAGTGATGCGTATTCGGCGGACCAAATCCAGATCCTGGAGGGGCTGGACCCGGTCCGGCGCCGTCCTGGGATGTACATCGGTGACACTGACGTCAACGGGCTGCACCACCTGGCCACGGAGATCATCGACAACTCCGTCGATGAGGCTCTCGCGGGGGAGTGCAACGAGATCGAGGTGACGCTGGGCACGGATGGCTCCTGCACCGTCAGCGACAACGGTCGGGGCATCCCCGTTGACCTCCACCAGAGCGGCCGACCCGCCCTGGAGGTGGTCATGACCAAGCTCCACGCTGGGGGGAAGTTCGGTGGCGGTGGCTACAAGGTATCCGGAGGCCTTCACGGGGTGGGCCTGTCGGTGGTCAACGCCCTGTCGCGACGGGTGGAGGTGGCGGTGTACCGCGACAACCGCATCTACCGCCAGGAGTATGAGCGGGGTATCCCCAGCGGGGAGATGCGGTTCGAACCGGACGGAAAGCATCCCCGCCGCGGCACGACGGTGCGATTCTGGCCGGACCCGGAGATCTTCAAGAACACCCAGACCTTCAAGGCGGAGACGATCGGCAACCGCCTGCGCGAGCTGGCATTCCTCAACAAGCAGGTTCATTTCCGTCTCATCGATGAGCGCACGGAGCCGGTGGCGGAGAGCAACTTCTACTTCGAAGGGGGCATCGAGGCCTTTGTTCGCCATCTGAACCGCGGCAAGGGGGCGGTCCAGGCCAGGCCCATGTACGTGGAGCGGGAGATCGAGGGCAACACCGTCGAGGCGGCGATCCAGTACAACGGCACCTTTTCCGAACACGTGCTGGCCTACGCCAACAACATCAACACGGTGGAGGGGGGCAGCCATCTCACCGGCCTGCGCGCCGCCCTCACGGCAACCCTGAACAGGTACGCCCGCAAGGCCTCCATTCTCAAGGAGAACGACCAGAATCTGAGTGGCGACGATGTTCGCGAGGGGCTGACCGCGGTCCTCTCGGTGAAGTTGCAGGAGCCGCAGTTCGAAGGGCAGACCAAGACCAAGCTCGGCAACTCCGAGATCGCCGGACAGGTCTCCACAGTGGTTTCCGAGGCCCTGAACCAGTACCTGGAGGAGAACCCGGCGGACGCCAAGCGGATCATCGAGAAGTCGCTGACCGCGGCGCGCGCCAGGGCCGCCGCAGTGAGGGCCCGGGAGCTCGTTCAGCGCAAGTCCTTGCTGGAGTCGGCGACCCTGCCCGGCAAGCTTGCCGATTGCTCTGAGCGGGATCCCGACCTCTGCGAGATCTTCATCGTCGAGGGGGACTCCGCCGGAGGCACCGCCAAGGGCGGCCGGGACCGGCGCTACCAGGCGATCCTGCCGCTGCGGGGCAAGATCCTCAACGTGGAGAAGGCTCGCGAGGACAAGATCCTCCAGCATGAGGAGATCCGCAACCTCATCACCGCCCTCGGGACCGGTGTCGGCGATCGGTTCGACATCACCAGGCTGCGCTACAACCGGGTGGTGCTGATGGCGGACGCGGACGAGGACGGATCGCACATCCGGACCCTGCTGCTCACCTTCTTCTGGCGCCACCTTCAGTCCGTGATCAACGACGGGCACCTGTTCATCGCCCAGCCGCCGCTGTTCCGCCTGACCCTGGGCAAGCGGGTGCGCTGGTGCTACAGCGAGGAGGAGTTCCGAGACGCGGTCAAGGAGATGGGCTCCAAGGTCAAGGTACAGCGCTACAAGGGGCTCGGCGAGATGACGGCGGAGCAGCTCTGGGACACGACCCTGGACCCTGAGCACCGGGTGCTGCTCAAGGTGGAGGTCGAGGACGCCATCCACGCCGACGACATCTTCGATCGCCTGATGGGGGTTGCGGTCGAGCCTCGCAAGCGTTTCATCCAGGCCTACGCCAAGACGGTCCGGACGCTCGACGTTTGAGCAGGACGGCACCGTCGCTGGCGGTGGACGCGATGGGTGGGGACCGTGCTCCCGAGGAGCTGGTAGCAGGCAGCCTGCTGGCCTTGGCGGAGGACTCGGACCTGCGCCTGGTGCTGGTGGGCGAGAGCAGCAGGCTTCGGCCTCTGGTTCTGGACGCGCCGGCGCCCCAGCGCCTCAGCTTCGAGGATGCCGACTCGGTGATCGCGATGGACGCCCATCCCGCCCAGGCGGTGCGCGCTCAGCCGCACGCCTCGGTCAACGTGGCGGTGGATCTGGTGGCGCGGGGGAGGGCGGACGCCTGCTTCTCGGCAGGAAACAGTGGCGCTGCCATGGCCGCCGCTCTGCTGCGCCTGCACCGGCAGCCCGGGGTTGCGAGGCCCGCGATCGCGACGCCACTGCCAACCCCTGGGGGGACCACGCTGCTGGTGGATGCCGGTGCCCAGGTGGAGTGCCGTCCCGAGTGGCTGGCGCAGTTCTCCACCATGGGCAGCGCCTACGTGGCCCAGGTGATGGGGATCGCCCGCCCCCGGGTTGGCCTGCTCAGCAATGGCGAGGAGAGCTCGAAGGGCAATTCGTTGGTCCAGGCGGCCCATCGGCTCATCGCGGAACTGGACCTCAACTACGTGGGCCCGGTGGAGGGGCGAGAGTTGCTCACCGGCAACGTCGACGTGGTCGTCTGCGACGGGTTCGTCGGCAACGTTGCGTTGAAGACCGCGGAGGGCGTCGCGGAGGCGATCATGGCAGCGTTGCGCCAGGAGGCCGGGGCAGATTGGCGCTCCCGGCTCGGTGCTGTGCTGCTGCTGCCCGGCCTGCGGCGGATGCGAGCCCGTCTGGACTGGCGCTCCGTCGGCGCGGCGCCCCTGCTGGGCGTTCGGGGCCTGGTCTTCATCGGACACGGCCGTTCCGACGCCGCTGCGGTCTCCAGCGCCCTGCGAGTGGCCGCCCACGCGGTCAGGTCTGGGGCCGGGACCGGCCTGGTTCAGGAGCTGGGCCCGACCCAGCAACCGTTGGAGGGCTGACAGGTGGCCATTGAGATGGGTGGAGGTGCCGGCCAGACCAGGGGCGTGGAGCTGGTCACCGAGATGAGGGAGTCGTATCTGGTCTACGCCATGAGCGTCATCGTCGCCAGGGCGCTCCCCGACGTCAGAGATGGCCTCAAGCCGGTGCAGCGGCGGATCCTCTACGCGATGCAGGAGCAGGGGATGACCCCCGGGGCCTCCCACCAGAAGTGCGCAGCCATCGTGGGTGAGGTTCTCAAGAACTACCACCCCCACGGGGACATCTCGGTTTACGACACCCTGGTGCGCTTGGCCCAGCCCTGGGTCATGCGCTACCCCCTGGTGGACGGACAGGGCAACTTCGGGTCCCCCGAGGGCGATCCCGCGGCAGCCTACCGCTACACCGAGGCGCGAATGGCCCCGATCGCGGCGGAGATGGTCGCGGATATCGACAAGGACACGGTCGACTTCGTCGACAACTACTCGGCCAGCACCAAGGAGCCGTCGGTGCTGCCCGCGGCCCTGCCCAACCTCCTGGTGAACGGGGCGGCCGGGATCGCGGTGGGCATGGCGACCAGCATCCCCCCGCACAACCTGAGCGAGGTCTGCGACGGGCTGGTGCGCCTGATTGACAATCCCGAGGCCGACACCGAGGAGCTGATGAAGCTGATTCCGGGCCCTGACTTCCCGACCGGCGGCATCGTCTATGGCAAGGACATTCCCCAGGTGTACGGCACCGGCCATGGCAGGGTGGTGCAGCGGGCGAGGGTCGCCTTCGAGGAGTCGAAGTCCGGCCGGGAGCAGATCATAGTCACGCAGCTGCCCTACCAGGTGAACCCGAGCCGGGTGCTGCAGACGATCGCCGAGCTCGTCAACGAGCGCAAGCTGGAGGGGATCGCCGACATCCGCAACGAGACAGGTAGGCGTGAGGGAACCCGCCTGGTGATCGAGCTGAAACGGGACGCGCGTCCCTACACGGTGCTGAACAACCTCTACAAGCACACCCAGCTCCAGTCCACCTTCACCTGCATCCTGCTGGCCCTGGTGGACGGGAGGCCCCAGGTGCTGTCGCTCAGGGCCATGCTGCAGCACTACCTGGAGTACCGCCGCGAGGTGGTCGAGCGACGGACTCGCCATGACCTGGAGAGGGCCAGGGAGAGGGCCCACATCGTCGAGGGGCTGCGCATCTGTCTGCAGAACCTCGACGAGGTCATCCGACTCATCCGGGCGGCCCCCGACGAGGCCACGGCTCAGCGCCAGATGGAGGAGCGCTTCAACCTCTCCGAGCGCCAGAGCAAGGCGATCGTGGACATGAGGCTCGGTCGCCTGACGCGTTTGGAGAGGGACCGGCTGGAGGAGGAACACGCCGAGCTCATGCTGAGGATCGCTGGGCTGGAGGAGATCCTGTCCAGCCGCGAGAACGTGATGGCGGTGGTCCGCGAGGAGCTGGTGGCGCTGCGCAAGAAGTACGGCGACGCGCGCCGCACCGAGATCAGCCACGGTGACATCGAGCTCAATGAGGAGGACCTGATCCCCAAGGAGCAGGTGGTGGTCACCCTCACCCACCGGGGTTACATCAAGCGCACCCCCATCAGCGACTACCGCTCCCAGCGCAGGGGCGGCAAGGGGGTCTTGGGCGCCAAGCGGGTCGGAGAGGAGGACTACGTGGAGTTCCTGCGGGTGGCGTCAACCCACTCCGACATGCTCTTCTTCACGAACAAGGGCAGGGTGTTCCGGCTTCGGACCCACGAGATCCCCGACGTGAGTCGGCAGGCCAAGGGCACGGCCGCGATCAACCTGCTGGAGATGGACCAGGGCGAGCGGGTGACCTCGATGCTTTCCGTCGACGGGTACTCAGATGAGTCCTACATGGTGATGGCAACCCTCCGCGGGCACATCAAGAAGACCCCCGCCGCGGCCTACGCGTCGGTGCGTCGCAATGGCCTCATCGCCATGAATCTGAGTGAGGGCGACGAGCTGGACTGGGTCAAGGTCAGCACCGGCGGGGATCACATCCTCCTGGTCACCAGGATGGGCAAGGCGCTTCGCTTCCATGAGCGCGAGGTGAGACCAATGGGCCGCGACACCCAGGGCGTGACAGCCGTCCGTCTCCGCCCCGGCGACTCGGTGGCAGGCATGGACATAGTCACCGAGGGGGGCCACGTCCTGGTGGTGACAGCCCGCGGATACGGGAAATTGACTCCGGTCGCCGAGTACCCGGTCAAGGGAAGGGCGATCCAGGGGGTTTACACCCTGGATCAGACCGCGATCTCAAAGGTCGGAGAGATTGTGGGAGCCAGGATGGTGGATAGCCTGGAGGGGGAGCTCATGCTGATCAGCACCAAGGGCCAGATCATCCGCATGCCCCTCGACGGAGTGCGCATAAGCAGCCGCCAGACCAGGGGCGTGATCCTGATGCGCCTCGACGAGGGTGACGCGATCGGCTCGATCGCTGGCATCGCCGCCCCCGGCGACCTCGAGGAGGAATAGGCCCCTGAGGGCACATGGGTGGCTCTCAGGGTCTTCAACTAGCCTCCTGGGAGCCCCATCATGACCCACATCCTCTCTCAGCTCACCCACCTCCCGCCCCTGGGGGTCTATGCCTTCGTCCTCTTGTGGCTGGCGGGGGAGTCGGTCGGCCTGCCCCTGCCGGACGAAGCGATCCTGCTCACGCTGGGTTTTCTTGCCCACCGGGGATCGGTGTCGCTGGTTCCGCTCATCCTCTGCGCCGTGGCCGGGTCGGCGATTGGGGCGGCCATCTCGTACCAGATCGGGTACGCTCTCGGACGCCCGGTGGTGATCCGGATCGCGTCCAGGGTTCGGATCTCCGAGAAACGACTCGATGAGGCGGCAACCTGGGTCCGCAGGCGAGGCGGGATCGGGGTGTTTCTGACGCGAGTCATCCCCTTCGCCCGCAACATCGCGTCCTACGCTGCCGGGATCGCGGCCATTCCCCCCAAGGTCTTCTATCCCGCCATGCTGCTCGGCGCGCTGGTTTGGTGCGCCACCGTCACCTCCGTCGGCGACGCCTTGGGCGCGAACTACAAGACCATTCTCGACCTGGGTTCCAAGAGCCTGCTGCCCACCCTGGGGCTGGTCCTGGTTGCGGTCGCGATCTGGGTCGGGTGGAGACTGCTGCTGCGGCGCGCCCGCTGAGCGTTCAGTCCGGTGTTGTCGGGGCGGTCACCGTGTTGCGGTCAAGATCGGTCTCATCAAGAGCCTCGCGGATCATGATGAGCCGGCAATGGACGCGGTTGAGCAGCTCCTCGCCATTGCGATCCAGCACGAATTCCCCGAACCTCTGGGGGCTTCCCAACCCCACCACCACCAAGTCGGCCCCCCACCTCTTGGCCTCGTCGACCACGGCCGGCCCGGACTCCCTGGCCTGGAGGACGGTGGTCTCGATCCTGGTTCCCAGCTTCTCAGCCAGCTGCTCCATCTGGGCCAGGATCTCCTCGGCCTCCCCAAGCTCCTGCTCCAGGTTGACGGTCAAGGGAAGGTGCCGGGGCACCTCCAGAACGGTTATCACCAGAATCTCCGCTCTAGCCGGCCGAGCCAGGCGGCAGGCGGCGCGCAGGGCGTCCCCATCGACCGCGTCGCCCTTAACCGGTACCACGATCCGGCGCGGTCCCAGGACCCCCAGGCGATCTGGAGCCGTGGTTGTGCCGGAGCGGAAGAAGCGAGAGGCCATGGGTCCTCCATTGTGGCGCGCTGGGGCATCCTCGCACAGGATCCGCCCCCGCGGGGCTCCGTGCCCGCGACAGGGTCCAGCGGCTGCTGTTTGAGACGCTGCACTGTCTTCGGCTCGACCCAGCCTTCTCAGCTCACCGAATAGCCGGCGACGGCAACCGCGCGAAGGGGCACCTGCTTCCAGTCAAGCCCTCCGTCTTGGGTCGTGAAGAGCTGGCCCTGATCAACCATCCAGCCATCTCGAGCGGTGCTGAACTCCATCTCCTGGGGGGCGGAGTCGAAGGGAAGCTCCCCGATACGGCGGCCGCGGTGTCCTCCGGCGCTCACTAGCAGGATCGGGCTGGGTGCGTACCACCAGCTGCTGGTACCCGCCGCCCACACCAGCCCTCCGGGTTGCAGGGCCACGGCACTGACCGCCACCGGGCCTCGGAAGGTCGTGGTCGACACCGTCCTGCCGTCGGTGATCAGCCGCCATCCCCACTCGCGAAGGACTGCGATCGTTGTCTCTCCGCCGGAGCGAACGGCCGCGATGTCGGCGGGTAGATCCGCCAGCTTCTGATCGGAGTGAGCCACAGGGCGCCACTGTCGGCCACCGTCGGAGGTCGCGATGAGGTGCATCATTCCTCCCGCCGTGTCCAGGGCGGCGAAACCAACCTTGGGACTCTGAAAGTACAGCCAGCTCACCTCCTCGTCGTCACCGGGCCAGGAGTAGGAGCGCCAATGGTGGCCGCCGTCAGTCGTGACCAGAAGCCCGGCCTTGGGATCCTGGCCGACGGCGAAGCCGACTCTGAAAGATGCCCAGGCGATGGGGCCCGCGGCCGATCGAGGCTGGACGGGCCCGGAAGTCCAGTGGAAGCCGCCGTCGTCGGTCTCGACGGCGGCGGTCTCAGACCCGAGCGAGAGCTCAGCCACCCCCATGGTGGGGTGTGAGGGGAAGAAGTTCACGTTCTCCAGGGCGGGCTCCGTGACCGCGCCCTGGACGGTCCACCGCCCGAGGCTGGGGGCCCCCGCTTCAAGCAAACCTTGGGAGTTCACCGCCAGAACCCGACTCCCACTCGCCGCGAAGCTGACCAATTCGAGCTGGTCAAAGTGGGCAGGCCTGACCAGGGACGTGAGAGAGGGCGGCGCCTCCGCTATCTCCTGGAAACAGAACCCGTCGTCGGCCAGACCGCACTGGGTCGACGACCCTGCGGCTATCACAGCAGAGCCGGAGCCGGTAAGGGCAACCCCGGTGAGCGGAGCGGAGGTGGCCGTCAGATCCAGGTCCTTGGTCCAGCTCGTCCCGGAGGCAGAGCTGGAGTAGATCTCCTGAGTGTCCCCGTCGGTCGTGGGTCCGAAGTCGCAGCTTGGAGTGCCACCCACGGCCACGACGCGTTGGGAGTTGGCGGCGATGGCTGTCACGGGGGCCGGCGGGGTGGCCCTGGGAACGAACGTCAATCCCTGGTTCTCGCTCGTGAGAATTACCCCTCTGCCATCCTCAGATCCGCCGAGGATGATGGCGCCGTCCGAGGTGACGGCACCCGTCATCGTGCTCAGGTTGGCGGGCAGCCCTGTGATGGCCGCCCACCCGGAGCCTGGCCGGTAAACGAACACCGGCCCTGTCGGCGTCGCCGGGGGCGGAGTCGGCGCTCCCATGACCGGCGTCGGACAGAGCCCTTCCCAGACCACGTCGGGAGCGGGGAAGGCGACACAGACCTGACCGCTCAGGCTGCAGCTCAGGGAGTCGTACGTCGACGGGCCGATCCCGGTGAGGCGGGTCGCGGTCCACCTCCCGGAAGCCACCGGTCCTGACACCATCGACCAGGTGACCGAGGTCCCCGCTGGGTTGAATCCGAAGCCCAGCACCCGCCCATCACTCAGGACGCTGAGCCCCATCACGTCCATCTGGAGGTGATGGAAGTGCCACTGCGAGGAGCCATCTGGTCGGGTCGCCACGAGGTTGCAGTCGGCGAAGGCCTCGCCACCCGGGGCCTCCGCCGTGACGTAGTTGACGAGGGGCCCTCCGGCGGGCGCGACTCCGGACCCGCCCGCCGGGTTCCCGCAATCTGGCTGCCGGCCCGGGGTGGGGATGACTTGGAACAGTACCGCGCGCGGGAGCCGGGATGGTTGCGTTCGGGCGGCGGTGGCGCACCCACTCGTGAGCACAGTGGTGAGTACGAGCAGCACCGGAAAAGGAGTTAGCGCACGCCGGCTCCAACCAGGCAAGAGCCGGGCGCGCTGTCGACTTGGCGCCATGCTCCTGCAACGGCCACCGGCCGACCCTGGTTTCGAGTCACGGCGCGCCGGCCCAACCGGCAGGTGCCCACCGCCGGGCCAGGGCGAGAGGATCCTGTCCCACTCGCGGCTATACTCCGACAGGTGAGGGTCCTGATCGTGGGCTGCGGTAGGGTGGGTGCCCGTCTCGCCCTGGCCCTAGCCGAGGAGGGTCACCAGGTGACGGTGGTCGACAGCTCCCGGCAGGCATTCGACCGTCTAGGCGAGAGCTTCAAGGGCCGTATGGTCTTGGGAAACGGCACCGATCAGCATGTCCTGGAGGAGGCCGGCGCGGCCCAGACCGATTGGTTCATATCCGTGACCAATGGCGACAACCGCAACATCATGAGCGCCCAGGTAGCGAGGGCGATCTTCCATATCCCGCGGGTCATGACCAGGATCTACGATCCCATCCGCGAGAGGGTGTATCGCGAGATGGGCCTTTACACCTACTGTCCGACCGTGGTCGGGGCCGCCATAGCGAAGACCTTCTTCGAGGAGGGGCCGGAGGCGGCTGACCGCGCCCGTGCCGCCGTGACCGTGTCGGGGGTGGCGGATGGCTGAGCGGCCCGCCTACGTGATAGTGGTCGGGGGTGGCAAGGTAGGGTTCTATCTGACCCACCGCCTCCTCAAGGCCGGATACGAGGTCGCCCTGATCGAGAAGGACCGCATCCGGGCTTCCTCCATCTCGGCCCAGCTGGGAAGCTGCGCCTGTCTGGTCGGAGACGGTGACGAGATGGCATTTCTGGCCACCAGCGGGATCGAGCGGGCGGACGTCCTAGCTGCAGTCACCGGCGACGACGAGGACAACCTGGTGGCCTGCCAGCTGGCGAAGCTCAACTTCAAGGTGCCCCACACAATAGCCCGGGTCAACAACCCGAGCAACGTGCCGCTCTTCCAGAAGCTCGGAGTCGACATCGCGGTGTCAGCGACCGAGCTCATTTTGAACCAGATTGACACCGCCCTGGTGAACAGCACGGACATCGAGCGCATGCCCATGGAGGGCACCGACCGGGCCGTGATGCGCATCACGGTTCCCATGGGGGAGGCGGTGGGCCGCCGGCCCTCGGAGGTGCCGGCCTTCGCCCGTGAACGGGTGCTTCTCACGCTACGAGATGGCCAGGAGGTGGACGGGGACTCGCCGCTTGCGGTGGGAGATCAGATCCTGATATTCACCGATCGCCCGAGCTCCGACTTCCTGCTCGGAACCCCGACCGAACTCGCTCCGATCAGCCGCTGAGCCTTTCTCGACCCAGCTCCGAGTAGGCCTGCCAGAGCCTCCCCAGGCTCTGCATTCCGCGAAACAGCTGGCCCAGGTCGACCCTCTCGTTGGGGGCGTGTATGTGGTCCTCGGGCAATCCCACGCCCAGCAGCACGCAGGGCACGCTGAGCAGCTCGGCGATCGTCGCCACCGGGGGAATGCTCCCGCCCTCCCTGATGTAGGACGGTCTTCTTCCCCACACCGCGGCCAGGGCGTCAGCCGCCGCGTCAACTGCGGGATGGGAGGCCGGGGTGAGAACCCAGCGGCCGTCGTGGATCAGCTCGAACTCGACCTGCACGCCCGCCGGGGCGGTTCGGCGCAGATGGTTGCCGACCAGAAGGGTCACCTCATCGGCTGTCTGATCCGGCACCAGCCGCGAGGACAGCTTCGCTCCAGCCCGCGCCGGGATCACCGTCTTGGCACCCTCCCCCTGGTAGCCGCCCCAGATTCCGCAGATCTCCAGGGTGGGCCGGATGGTACGTCTCTCCATCAGGCTGTAGCCGGCCTCTCCCCCCGAGATCGCGCCCACCGGCCGCAGGAACGAGTCCTCGTCGAACGGCACCTGGGCCAGCTCGTCCCGTTCAGCCGTCGAGAGGCTGCGGACTTGATCGTAGAATCCTGGCACCGTGACCCGGCCCGCGTCGTCGTGGAGCCCCGCCAGCATCTGGCACAGGACCGCGATTGGGTTGAGGACGGCGCCGCCGTAAACGCCCGAGTGGAGGTCCGTGTCGGAGGTTCTGACCCGCACCTCCCAGTAGGCCATCCCCCGCAGGGCGATGGTGAGCGCCGGCTGCTCCCTGGACAGCATGCCCGTGTCGCTGATGACCGCGACATCGGCCTCGAGCTGGCCCAGGTGCTCCTTCAGGACGGACTCGAAGTGCTCGGACCCGTTCTCCTCCTCGCCCTCGGCGATCAGCTTGAGATTGACTGGCAGGCGGCCCTCGGCGTCGAGGATGCCCCGAACCGCCTCCAGGTGCATGAGGATGTGGCCCTTGTCATCCGCGGTGCCCCTCCCAAGGAGGAGCCCGTCGCGTTCGAGCGGTTGAAAGGGGGCCGCCTCCCACTCCTCGACCGGGTCGACCGGCTGCACGTCATGGTGCCCGTACACCAAAACGGTAGGCAGGGAGGGGTCCTCCAGCCGCTCGGCAAATACCGCCGGGTGCCCGGCCGTGGGCCAGATCTCGGCCCTGGTCATGCCGCACGCCAGCGCGTACTCCTTCAGGAACTCCGCCGAACGCACACAGTCCGAGGCGTGGCTCGGGTCGGTGCTGATCGATGGGATCTCCACCCACCGCTTCAAGCCCGCGACAAGGGCACGTTCCCGTGCCGCTATGGCGGCGGCGACGTGCTCCTCTCCGCCACTCACCGGCCGGGGCCCAGCCACAGGGCTCGACCCCGGCCGGCGCCGTGCCGGATCAGGCTGCCTTCCCGATCTTGAAGATCTTGGTGCCGCAGACCGGGCAGGTGCCGGTGGTTGCCGGCTTGCCGTTCTTCAGCTGGGTAGGCTGGGGGTTGGAGATCTCCCTCGCCGTCTTGCACTTCATGCAGAAGCCGGTTACGGCCATATCAGTACCCCTCCGCTGGACTTGGGACCCGAACTCAGGCGCCGGGCGAACAGCCGCATTGTATTGGGACTTCCCATCTGCCGCAACGTCAAGTAGGCTGGAGCCTCTCCCGCGCGCTCTGAGAGGACCCCTGGCGAGGGGGTCCGGAAGCGCTCAGGGCTTGTCGCTCCCGGCAGCCTGCGCCCGTCTCCGGAGCCAACCGTGCATTCCAGCCGCGTTCGAAGCGAAGCCGTTCAGGGTGTCCACGACCTCCTGGCGCGAAGCGTCCTCCGCCGGCTCGAACACCCGCTCCAGGAGGGCGCGCTCGATGTGGTCGACGGTGGGCACCTCGGCGTAAGCGGACTCGGCCACCTGGCACCAGCGCCGCATTGTGGCCTCCGCCTCGTGGAGGACCTCCTGGGGCTCCCCGGCCGGGCCGAAATGGGTGAGAACCACCTGCGCGGGCCCGAGGGCGGCGAACTTGTGGAGCGACCCGATGGCCAGCTCCAGATCGAAGTCGTCCGGAGGCATCGCGGGCCGCAGCGGGCCGCCACCCGGAACCTTCACCCCGACCGCGTCACCCACGAGGATCACCCCGCTCAGGTCGTCCAGGATGGCGATATGGTGCTTGGCGTGCCCGGGGGAGTGCACAAGGGTCAGCTTGCGGCCCCCGAGGTCCAACACCTGCATGTCCTCGGCGCCCACCAGGCTGGCCACGTCTACTGGGGTCATCCGCCCATAGAGGGGATCCAGACGGTCGCCGTACACCTGCCCGGCGGCGGCCACCAGGCGAGTCGGGTCCGCCAGGTGGCGCAGGCCCTTGGGATGGCAGATCACCCGGGCCCCGGGGTAGCGCTGCGCCACCTCGCCCACCGCTCCGCCATGGTCGAGGTGGATGTGGGTCAGGACCACGTACGCCAGATCCTTGGCGTCGAGGCCCCTGGCGGCCAACGCTGCGAGGACCCTGCCGGCGTCCCTTTGGGGACCGGTCTCGACCAGGCAGGGGCGCTGCCCCTCGATGAGAAAGACCGCATTCAACTCGGTCCAGCCGCCGAGCTCGGTGTCTATCTGCCAAATTCCCGGCGCGATCAGGCGGTCCACGGCCAACTCCTCCAAGTCCTGCACCACTTCTGCCGACAGCTTGCCCAGTCACCTGGAGTTTAGATCCACCTCAGCAGGCGACTCTCAGTTTTCTCTAAGAGCCTTCCGATGGGGCTCCCAGAGCGGGCCGTTTGAGTTGGAAGCAGGGAATCACCCCGGCCTGCTTTGAAGGAGCGGACTTGTATCTCACGTATCTGTGGCGGGAGCTCCGGCGCCGCCGCCGTCAGGCCAGCCTGGTCGCAATCGGCCTAGCGGTCGGAGTGGGGCTGGTCGTCACCGTGGCCGCGGCCTCGAGCGGCGTCAACGCCGCTCAGGGGCAGGTGCTGCACTCCCTCTACGGTGTCGGCACCGATCTGACCGTAACCAAGGCGCCGAGCTTCGGATCGGGCGGCCCATTCTCTTTCGGTGGCCCACCAACCGGTGCCAGACCGACGTCGATCTCGGGCCAGCACGTGTCCGCCAGCCCCGGTCTGGCGGTCATCCCGGCTACCGATGTCAGCAAGATCACCAAGCTCAAGGGGGTGAGTGACGCGGCCGGAGGCCTCGCCCTCAGTGACTTCACCTTCACGGGCTCGTTCCAGCCGGGTTCCGGATTCGCGCCGGGCTCGACGCCCAGCGGCTCCTCCTCCGGCTCGAGAACCTCCTTCAAGGCCAACTCCTTCACGATCGAGGGGGTCGACATCTCCGCCCCCGGACTCGGTCCGCTCAGCGGGGCGAGCGTCACCTCGGGGGGCTACTTCTCAAGCTCCGATCTGAACTCGGACGTGGCACTTGTCGACTCCTCCTACGCCAAGCAGGAGGGCCTCAAGGTCGGCTCAAAGGTGACCATCTCAGACACCTCGTACAAGGTGATTGGGATAGTCACCCCCGCAAGTGGCAGCTCCGGCTCAGATGTGTACGTCCCGCTCGCCCGGGCCCAGGCCGTGGCCGGCGACAAGGACGACGTCAACACGATCTACGTCGAGGCGGACAACAACTCCGCCATCGGCGCGGTGAAGGGCGAGATCGACAAGACGACTCCAGGGCTGACCGTGACCACCGCGGCGGACCTGGCGAGCCAGGTGTCCAGCTCCTTGGGGACGGCCTCGAGCCTGGCCAGCTCCTTGGGCAAGTGGCTGGCCGCGATCGTGCTGGTGGTCGCCTTCGCCCTGGCGGCGATGCTGACACTCTCATCGGTGTCGGGCCGCGTGCGCGAGTTCGGCACCCTCAAGGCCCTGGGTTGGAAGAGTCGCCGGATCGTCGCCCAGATCGTGGGCGAGGGCCTGGTTCAGGGCGTGCTAGGTGCGGCGGTAGGAGTCGGACTTGGCTTCCTGGGCGCGTTCCTGGTCGAGCGGGTTGGGGGCACGGTCAAGGTTCCGGTCGGAGCCACGACCGCGGCCCACTTTCCCGCGGCGGGGGCCGGGGCCGGCGCCTTCGGGGGCGGTCGCCCCAGCTTCCTTCACAACCTGGGTGCTGCCGCGCACACGGTGACCGTTCACCTCACCGCCCCCATCTCCTGGGACGTAGTCGGCCTCGCCATCCTGCTGGCTCTGGCGGGCGGCCTTCTGGCGGGCGCCATCGGAGGCTGGCGAGTTGCGCGGCTGCGCCCTGCCGATGCTCTGAGGCGGGTGGAGTAGGCACGTGACCAACTCCCCCAGCGTGACCCGGTCTTACCAGCAGAAGGGAGCGTCCACTTGTACCAGCTGACCGATGTCTCGAAGCTCTACCACAAGGGGAGGGCCGAGGTTAACGCCCTGCGCCGGGTGAATCTCACCGTCGAAGACGGCGATTTCCTCACCATCCAGGGCCCAACCGGAAGCGGGAAGACAACCCTGCTCCTGCTCATGGGTGCCCTGGACCGGCCGACATCGGGCTCCCTGGTTCTCGACGGCCAGGACACCTCCAAGCTGGGGGAGGGGCGCCTTGGGGACCTGAGGGCACGAACCCTGGGCTTCGTGTTCCAGAATTACAATCTGATGCCCACCCTCAGCGCGGTCGAGAACGTCCAGGCCGCCCTGGTACCCCTGGGGATCGGCGGAGACGATGCGCGCCGGCGCTCGATGGAGGCCCTCGAAGGGGTGGGGCTCGGTGACCGAGCCGGGCACTTTCCCGCCGAGCTGTCGGGCGGCGAGCAGCAGCGGGTCGCGATCGCTCGGGCCCTGGTCAAGGAGCCGAGGGTTCTTCTCGCCGACGAGCCAACGGGAAACCTCGACGAGGGCACCCGATCTGAGATCATGGGCCTGCTTCAGACGGTGCGGGCGAACCGGGAGCTGACGCTGGTGATCGCGACCCACGATTCCAAGGTGGCGCGCCAGGCACCCCGGACCGCGATGGTGAATCGCGGGCAGCTCACCCTGAAGAAGAACCCGCTGAAGGGACAGACCGCGGCAGATTTGGAGACTTCGTGACCGTTCAAGAGATGGCGCCCCCGCTGGAGGCGGGTTCAGAAGGATCTGAGAGGGGCTTGCCCGTCAGCTCGCTCCCCGACATGAGCCGGCTCAAGCCAACCAGGTCCGAGCACTCGCCCCTGCTCGGTCGGGTGCTGCGGTATGCGGGGACCTCGGTCGCCTCCACAGTCGCCAGCGAGCTGGTGTTGCTGGCCCTGTTCGGGTTCCACCTGGCGACGGCGGCCGAGGCAGCGGTGGCCGCGACCGTAGTGGGCGGGATGCTTTCATACCTCCTAAGCCGCTACTGGATCTGGGCGGAGGCTGACAGGCGCCGTCCGGGCAGACAGTTCGTGTTCTACTGGGGCATAACGATCCTCGGGCTCCTGGCCTCGACTTGGGTCACCAGCGAGGCGGCGGCCCACATCGCGGGCCAGGGTCCCGGGCGCACCGCGCTTGTCGGCCTCGCCTACCTGGGTACCTACGCGGTGCTTTGGGTCTTGAAGTTCGGCCTCTACCAGCGGGTTCTGTTCCGACCCATGGCCCCGCCCTCCGGGGCGCCGGCCTGACCCCGCGATCGGGGCCCGAGTCGGCGGCCGCGCATCCAGGGTTGGAATGAGAGTGGACATATACTCAGGCGATGGCCGAAGCCGATCCTCCGACTGAGGCAGCGGGTGAGCCCGCCCCGGGCCCCGCTGGGAGTGACCCCGGAGCTCTGCCGGAGTTCCTCAACCCTGAGTCGGTCCACTATCAGCCCTGGGCGGAGAAGCAGATCTCCAACGCCTCCAAGGACAAGAGGCCGCTGGCCGAGTTCATGGCCGAGCTGGAGTTGCGACTCAGCGACTATGGAGAGCTGCCCACGCCCAGCTGGGATCCTGGGCGCCAGGAGCAACTTCTGGCTCACTTCTCCTCGCCCGGGCCAGCCCGCCCCAGACGCAGACGCCGTCGCGGCCAGGGGCCGGCGCGACAGACGTCCCCGGTGGCGCCGCAGCTCAAAAGCCCGCAGCCACGCCGCCTCAAGGCAGCCCCGGTCCCGGCGGCCCCCGCCACCAACGGGACCGCCCCGGCACCGGGCGGGGCTAAGCGACGGCGGCGACGGCGGCGGCCGAGAGGGGGCGCGGGCGGAGGAGTCCCCGCGACTTGACCCTCCCGGCGCCGGACGCCATCGGCTTCGACTACGGGAGGACACTCGCCAGGATCGTGCATCCAGGCGGCGCTCTGGTCGCGGCCGGCCAGGCCGTGCTGACGTTGCTTGAGGTGGACAGTAGCCACCTCCCAGTACCGGAGAGCGATTTCGGCAACCGGGTCGAGGAGGAGGTGGACCGGCTCGTGGATGAGGCTCACAACCGGGACCCCAGGCACGAGGTGCAGATCCTCGACATCTACGGCCAGGTGCTGCGCGGGCTGCTGGGCAAGACCATTCGCGAGAGCCAGGTGGAGCTGGCCTGCGAGGTCCTGCAGGGGGCATGGGGAGGATCGGTGGAGGCGGACCGAGGGGCGGTCGCCACCCTGCCCCTGCTGAGGCGCCAGGGACTCCGCCTGGGCATGCTGTCGAACGCTCCGTATCCGGCCAAGACTATGCGTGCGATGTTTGAGCGCCAGGGGCTCGCCCAAAGCTTCGACACGATCGTCCTGAGCAGTGAGGTGGGCTGGCGCAAGCCCTCACCGGAGGTGTTTCGAGCGCTGCTGTCTCAGCTCGGGGTGGCGGCCTCCAGGTGCTGGTTCGTTGGCGACGAGATGGAGGCGGATCTCAAGGGAGCGACCGCGATGGGTATGACCGCGATCGCTGCCCCGGGAGCCCTGCCCCCCGGGTCGTACCAGCCCCAACTGGGCACCTGGGAGGAGCTTCCCCGGCTGGTGGAGGCGAGTCGGGCGTAGCGCTCCCAGGACGGCGGACGGCGCTCGTACACTTGTGCTCCATGCGCGTCACTCAGATGTTCGGCACCACCTTGCGCTCTGCCCCTGAGGGAGAGCTCGTCTCCCATCAGCTGCTTCTGCGGGCGGGATACATACAGCAGCTGGCGGCGGGCATATTCAGCCTGCTGCCCCTCGGGGCACGGTCCATGGAGAAGATCAGGACCATCCTGCGCCAGGAGATGGATGCGATCGGGGGGCAGGAGATCTCCATGCCTGTGGTCCATCCGGGCGAGATCTGGCGGCGCAGCGGGCGCTGGGACAAGGTGGATGCCACCCTGGTCCGCTTCCAGGATCGTCGCGGGCGGGACATGGCGCTCGCGATGACCCATGAGGAGGTGGTGGCCGACCTGACCGCTTCCCAGGTCTCGTCGTACCGAGACCTGCCGCGCATCGTCTATCAGATTCAGACCAAGTTCCGCGACGAGCCCCGCTCTCGCGGCGGGTTGATCCGAACCAGAGAGTTCGTGATGAAGGACGCCTACTCCCTGGATCGGGACGAGGAAGGCCTCGGCAGGGCTTACCGCCTCCACTTCCGGGCCTACTTCCGCATCGCCTCAAGGGCGGGATTGCCGGTGGCGGCCGTGCTCTCAGACGTGGGCATGATGGGGGGTCGGATGGCCCATGAGTTCATGTATCTGTCAGACGTCGGCGAGGACACCCTGATCTTCTGTGCGGACTGTGGCTACGCCGCCAACCAGGAGGTGGCTGAACCCCGCCTGCCAGAGCCGGAGACCGAGCCGGAGCTGCCGCTGGAGGAGGTCGAGACCCCATCGGCCACGACTGTGGCCGACGTGTCGCGACTCCTCGAGATCGCCCCGGAGCGGATCTCAAAGAGTGTCGCCTACTGGGTCCAGCGGGCCCGTGACCAGGAGGGCGAGCTGGTCCTGGCGCTGGTGCCGGGTAACTCCGAGGTCAACCTGGCGAAGTTGCGCAACGCCACCTCGGCCCTGGAGCTGCGCCCGGCCACGGCCGAGGAGATCGCCGCTTCCGGCGGGGTACCCGGATACATGTCTCCACTGGGCCTGCAGGGGGTGACGGTGGTCGCGGACGAGGTCCTTGCCAGGCGACGCAATCTGGTCACTGGTGCCAACCGTCCCGGCTGGCATGTTCGTAACTTCAACCTCCTCCGCGACGCGGCGGACGCGCGCCTTGCCAGGCTGGCCTCTGCCCAGGACGGCGAGCCCTGCCCAAATTGCCCTGGAAAGCTGCAGTTGCGTCGCGGGATAGAGTTCGGCAATATCTTTCAGCTCGGTACCGATTACAGCCGGGCAATGGGCGCGACCTATGCCGATGAGGAGGGGCGCGAGCGCCTGGTCGTCATGGGCTCCTATGGGATAGGCCTGGGAAGGATGCTGGCCTGCGCGGCTGAGGAACACCACGACGAGCGTGGCCTGGCCCTGCCCATCTCTCTCGCCCCCTTCGCGGTCGCCCTGGTGGCGGTCGGAGGCCGTGAGGATGTCCGGGCCGCGGCCGACGCCCTCTATGAGGAGATGGTGGCCTTCGGCATCGAGGTTCTCTATGACGATCGGGATATCAGCCCCGGGGTGAAGTTCGCCGACGCCGACCTGCGCGGCATGCCGCTTCGGGTGACCATCTCCCCGCGCTCCCTGGATGCCGGAGGGGTCGAATTGAAGCGGCGCTCAGGCGAGCCGTTCGTCGTGACCCGAGAGCATGCGCTAGGGGCAATCCGGGAGGAACTGGGGCTCCTGGCGGCGGAGCTCGAGGCATCCCTGAGGCATAGGATGGAGCCGGTGGAGCAGCTGATTTCCGCCACCCTGGGGGATCCCAGCTGAAGCGTTGAGGAATCGCCGTTGCCGTACCCGCGCACCATCCTCCACGTTGATCTGGACGCTTTCTTCGCTTCCTGCGAGCTGAGGCGGCGGCCAGAGCTGGCCGGTCGACCGCTGGCGGTCGGAGGAGGCGTCGAGTCCCACCCCGGAGAGAGGCGGCGCCCCGGCCGTGGCGTGGTCGCCGCCGCTTCCTACGAGGCCAGGCCACGGGGAGTGCGCTCGGCCGTGTCCCTGTCCGAGGCCTTCCGCCGCTGTCCTGAGTTGATCGTGCTGCCGGTTGACATCGGGCACTATGCGGCGGTCTCCAAGGAGGTTTTCGGCATCTTTTCCGACTACACGCCGCTGGTGGAGCCGGGCTCTCTGGACGAGGCCTTTCTGGACGTGAGTGGCTGCGAACTCCTCCACGGGAGCGGCCCGGACATTGCCCGCGAGATCCAGGGCAGGATAGCTAGCGAGCTAAGCCTCCCCGCCTCGGTGGGCGTGGCCACCTCCAAGACCGTCGCCAAGATAGCCTCGGACCTGCGTAAGCCGCGCGGCCTGGTGGTAGTCCATCCAGGCGACGAAGAGCGCTTTCTGGCTCCGCTGCCGGTGGCACGCCTGCCCGGGGCTGGGCCCAAGACCACCGAACGCCTGCGTCTCTTGGGGATCCACACCCTGGGGGCACTGGCCGCGGCCCCGACCTCTCTTCTGGTCGAGGTTCTGGGCCCGGGTGGCGAGGGCTTGAGGGCGCGCGCGCGGGGAGTGGACCCCGCTCCGGTGGTGGTGCCCACGGCGCCCAAATCGATCAGCAGGGAGACGACCTTCGATGAGGACGTGGCGGACGAGGCCATCCTTGAGGAGAGGCTCCGTTTGCTAGCGGCGGGCGTCGGAAGCCGCCTCCGGACCAACGGTCTCACCGCCGCGACGGTTGCCATCAAGGTCCGGTTCGCGGACTTCGAGACCGTCGCTAGAAGGGGTCCCCTGGGCCAGCCCACCTGCGCCGACGTCGAAATCTTCCGGGCCGCGCGGCCGCTGCTGAGGGCCACCGTCCCAGCCGGGCGGCCGGTGAGGCTGCTGGGAGTAGGGGTGGAGCAGCTGGCGCGGCTCGATTCGCAGATGGGGCTGTTCGACCAAGTGGAGCGCCGCTCGGAGCGGGTGGACCGAGCCATGGACGAGCTCCGGCGACGCTTTGGCGGGTCTGCCATCGCGCGGGGGACCGCGGCCCTGGAGGACTCGCCCGATTGGAATAGCGATCACCTGGGCCAGCTTCGGCCCTCCTGAGCCGGGTCCTCGGCTCTGGGGGCCGTATCATCGAGGGGCTTTGACCCAGAGAACCGACGTGCTGGGCTGGGAGCTCGAGCGAGATGGCAGGGTCGCGGTCGTCCGGGAGGACGGTCACGTGGAGTCCGAGGACGCGGACTTCGCGGATTTCCTGCGCCAGCGCCTAGCCGAACCGATCACGGTCCACCGCCGGGGCCCCGGGCGGGTCGTTCCCGAGAGTTCAGAGGGCGCAATCTTGCTGCGCCCAGGGGACGGTCGTTATGTGGCCGCGCGCGTCAGGGCGCTGGCGGGGTTCTCCCGCGAGGTCAAAATCCTGCGCATTGTGTGGGACCAATGAGGGTCGAGTATCGCTTCTGCCCCGGCTGTGGAGCGCGCCTGGTGGAGCGGCTTCTGGAGGGTCGCGGATTGCCGGCGTGCCCGGCGTGCGAATTCGTCGCGTGGCCCGATCCCAAGGTGGCCGTCGCGGTGGTCGTCGAGGATGAAGAGGGGCGTTTGCTCGCCATCCGTCGGGGGATAGCCCCGGGGCTCGGGCAGTGGGCCCTGCCGGGGGGGTACCTGGATGCTGGTGAGACCCCCGCCGACGGGGCCAGACGGGAATGCCTCGAGGAGACGAACTGCCTTGTGGAGATCGAACGGCTGGCCTGCATCCACCACGTGATGACCTCTGAGGGCGGGCTCTTGGTTCTCGCCTACGGGGGGCCGTTCGTGGGAGGCACGCCCGCCCCGACGGAGGAGGCGCCGGAACTGGGCTGGTTTGGCAGCGACGAGCTGCCCGAGCTCGCTTTCTCGTCGCACCGCATGGCCGTGCGCGCCTGGCGCAGCGGCGTCGCCGAGGTGATCTGAGGTGCTGCGGATGGTGCGCCGCAGCTGCACCATGAGTTGTCTCGGTTGCCTGGTGCCGGTGCTGATAGTCGCGGCCGCGATCGCCTACGGGGTGCACCTGATGACGACTCCCCCGGCCTACCAGCAGGTGTCCCCGGCTTCGGCGGCGACGGTGCAGCTGTCGGCGGCGCGCGGGATCGAACAGGCGCTGGCGACGCAAACCCCCGTCGCCCTGGTGCAGATTGACGACCAGGAGGCCACGGCCCTGCTGCAGCAATCCCTGGGCGGGTATGTCGGCCTGGCGGATCTTCAGGTTCACATCGAACGAGGCGAGGTGGTCGTGAGTGGACAGACGGCAGTCCTGTCCCATCCGCTGGTGATAAGCGGGCCGGTGACCCTGAACTCCGGCGGCGGCTCAATAGTCGATTTGACTTTTCACGGGCTGTGGGTGGGGCAGCTCGGCCTGCCCCAGCTGCTCCCCCAGCTCATCTCCCATGGCCTGCGTCCGGCCTTCAACCTCGCCCTGATCGCTCCCGGGCGAGACCTCCGCTTCGCCTGTTCCGCAGCGGCCCCAGATTCGCTGACGATAGGGATCCTCTACTCTTCAGCGTCCGATCCCAAGGCTGCGGCCTCCTGTGCGGCGGCGGCGTGAGCACGGATCGGGGCGACCAGGCTCGGCTCTCGCACCTTGACCGTGCCGGCAGGGTGCGGATGGTGGATGTCGGGGAGCGCGCGGTCTCCGACAGACAGGCGACGGCGTCCGGCTTCGTGCAGCTCAGCGCGAGCGCGTGCGGAGCCATCTCCGATGGGGAGGTGACCAAGGGTGACGTGCTCGAGATCTGCCGGGTGGCGGGCATCATGGCGGCGAAGCGTACCCATGACCTGATTCCGCTCTGCCACCCGATCGCGATCAGCCACATCGCGGTCGACGCTGACCTTGACCGTGCCACTCAGCGCGTGCTCCTGCGAGCCACGGTCCGCTGCCGGGACGCGACGGGAGTCGAGATGGAGGCACTCACCGCCATCGCCGTCGCTGGGCTCACCGTGATCGACATGGTCAAGAGCCTTGACCCCTGGGCGGAGATCGGTGGAGTCCGGATGGAGTCCAAGAGCGGAGGCCGCTCGGGAGCCGTCCGGCGCCCCGGCGGGGGCACCGAAGGGACCCGCTGAGTGCAGGCATCCACGCCCCCGGACCGCCAACTTCGGGAGCTCCTGTTCCTGCAGCGCCTCTCGGTCACCGCCGCCTCGACCATGGGGAGGGACGATCTCCTGCAGCTGGTGATCCGGGAGACAACCCTCGCCATGGAGGCTGACGTCTGCTCCCTCTACCTCTACGACCGCGAGCAGGATGGGCTGGTGCTCACGGCGACCAATGGCCTGCAGCAGGAGGCGGTGGGGCGGTTTCTCATGCGGGTGGGGGAGGGGGTGACGGGAACCGTCGCCGCGGAGCGACGAGCCCTGGTGGTCCCGGAGGTATCCAGGGAGCCCCGCTTCAAGTGGATAGAGGGAGTTGACGAGGAGCGGTTCACCTCGATGCTTTCGGTGCCCATCGAGGCCGGGCCTCGGATCGTGGGGGTTCTCAACGTACAGTCTTCGGCCCGCCGCGACTTCAGGCAGGACGAGGTCGCCTTCCTCTCCGCCATCGCCGGCGCCATCGCCGGAGTCCTCGAACGCAGCGAACTACAACGGCAGTTGGAGGGGCAGCTTGAGGAGATCCGACGCTCCCAGACAGTCCATGAGCGATTCACCCAGCTCGTGCTCCAGGGCGCCGGCCTGGACAACATCCTCGATGCCATCGCCAGCCTTGCCCAGGGCCCGGTGGGGCTGTACGACCCTGCGGGCTTTCGCTTTGAGCACGGCGCGGGCGGTGGGCTGCCTGCCCGTAGGATCCCGATACCGGCCGCGCTTTCGTCAGCCTCGACCCCGATCGAGCAGCGGGGTCCGAGGGGCCGCTCGCCCATGACCCTGACCCCCGTCCGCGCCGGGGCTGCGCTCGCGGCGGTCCTGGCCCTGGAGGGGTCTCTGGCCCAGGCGTCACCGGGCCGCCGGCGCGCCCTGGAGCACGGGGCGACCGTGATCGCTCTGGAGCTGCTGAAGGAGCGAGCGGCAGCCGAGGTGGAGCGCCGCCTCAGGGGCGACCTCCTCGAGGGATTGCTGGCGGATCAGAGGGATCCGGCGGAGATCCGGAGGTTGGCCATCGCGGCCGAGCGTCTGGGTTACCGGATACCGGAGCAGGCATGGGTGGTCGTGCTGGAGCCGGATGACGAGCGCGCGGCGCTGGCGATGCAGGGTCATCCCCTTCAGGACCGCTTCCAGCGCGACCTGGAGCGGCTGTGCGCCCTGGTCGCTCCGGGCTCAATGTTGGTGGTTCGGGCCACCTCGCTTGTGCTCCTGGTCCCCACCGCTCCTCCGGGGGAAACAGGTTCCACGCGAAACCTTGAGGCCATGGAGGAGCTGGGCCGCAGAATCCAAGCCCTGGCCGGAGGTCTTGAGAAGGCCCTGTCCCTCTCCGTCGGAATCGGGGGCAGGACGAGTTCGCCGCAGGGGTTGCACCGGGCGCATGAGGAGGCGCGTGAGGCTCTGCGCCTCATCCATCGGGCAAAACAACGTGCGGCAGTCACCTCCTACCGGTCGCTAGGGGCGTTTCGGCTGCTGCTTGAGGTGCGCGATCCAGAGGTTCTGCGACGCTTCGTTGAGGAGAGCCTGGGTCCCCTGCTCGGGTACCAGGAGAGCCACCGGACACCTCTGCTGCCGACTCTAGAGGGGCTGGCCTCCCATGGCTGGAATCAGAGCGCGACCGCCAGGTCGTTGCGGATCCATATCAACACCCTGGCCTATCGTGTGCAGCGCATCGAGGCGCTCTTGGGGATGGCCCTGGATGATCCCGAGGCTAGAGTGGTCATCGGAGTCGCCCTGAGGGCCAGGAGCCTACTGCCGGACTGAGCCGGTCGGGTACCGACATCAGCTTCCGGGGATGCTCGCGGGACCCAGGTCGCCTCGGGCCGTCGGAGTTGGGAATCTGTGAGGCGCTCGGCTGGGTCCCGAGCGGCGGCGCCGGTGAGCGGATCCGCGTTTCCAAAGCGGTCCCGGCACCTGTGCCCCGCCGGATCACCATCGGCGCCTGGCCCATCTCTGGGCGTGGTTGCCTGATCCACTCTGGCTAGGCTCCCAGGTCCAGCGAGATGGTTTGAGAGAAACCTGTTGACAACAATCTATCGAGAGGTTACTCTCGACTCGTGCCAAGCTCCCACAAGCAGAGCTCCCCGGCGTCCCTCCGGCGGCTGAGCGACGCCACGACGATGCGTGCGCTCGCGCACCCATTGCGCATCTCCCTGATGGAGCTGTTGACTTTGGATGGGCCAATGACGGCAACCGAGGCGGGGGAACGGCTGGGAGAGAGCCCGACCACATGTTCCTTCCACCTGCGGCAGCTGGCCAAATATGGCTTGGTGGAGGAGGCGGGCAAAGCCCCGGGGCGCAACCGACCCTGGCGGGTTCCCTCGATGGGCATGACGGTCGAGGCCGAAGAGGATCCCGGTGCGAACCTGGCGGCCGAGGCCCTGGAACGGATCGTGATCGAGAGGAATCTGAGGCGGTTCCAGGCGTATAGGGACTCCAGAGCCACCTACCAGAAGGTGTGGCGGGACCTGGCATCGACTGGCGACTACGCTCTGTGCGTCACCCCAGACGAGCTGGAGCAGATCGAGAGAGACCTGGCGCAGGTGTTGCTGCGCTTCCAGGGCCGGCTCACCGACCGCTCGAGCCGGCCGGATGGCGCCAGGCTTATCAAGGTACTCCAGTTCATTTTCCCCCTGGAGCTGGACAACCTTATGCCGGACCCGCCGGGTGGGTCCGACCCCTTGCCCCGCTGAAATGGGCCGTCTCCTGCGCGACCGAATCTCCCGAACTTATCTGTTCCAGTCGGTCCTTTCCACCTTTGGCGACAGATTCTTGTTCCTTGCCGCCGGGATCTGGGTCAGGGTCCTGACGGGCAGCAACTCCGAAGCAGGGTTGACCTTCTTCTTCTTCGCGTTGCCACAGATGGTCGTCTCGCCCTTGGCCGGGCTGGTGGCGGACAGGGTCCGGCGCAAGCCGCTGCTGATCGCCTGCGACATAGCCGGCGCACTGGTGGTGCTGCTGCTGGTCCTGGTGCACGGTCGCGAGCAGGTGTGGCTCATCTGGCTGGTCATGTTCGCCTACGGGACCATAGCCACCTTCATCAGCGCCGCCAAGTCCGCTCTGATGGTCACCATCGTGCCGTCGGAGCTGCTCGGTGATGCCAATGGCTTTCTCAACACGATGGCGGAGGGCCTGAGACTGGTCACTCCGCTCGTGGGGGCAGGGCTATTCACCCTGGCCGGTGGAGCGGTGGTCGCCGAGCTCGACGCGGGCACGTTTGCAGTGGCAGTCGTCACGCTCCTATGGCTGCAGGTGAAGGAGCCCGTCCTCGTCCCGACTCAGCAGCACTGGCTCGCCGACGCGGCCGCCGGGTACCGCCACGTATGGTCGACCCTACCCCTGCGACGGATCATGATCGCGCTGGTGCTGGTGATGGGCGTGGTGGGGTTTCTCGAGACCGCCTTCTTCGGGGTCGTCACCGCAGGGTTGCACCGCCCGGCGGCCTTCGTGGGCGTTCTGATCTCCATCCAGGGTGCGGGCGCGGTCGCCGGCGGCCTCTCGGCAGCGCCCCTGATGCGGCGGATCCTGGAAACCCGGCTGACCGCCATCGGGATCATGCTGCTGGCTCTAGGTGCCGGCATCTGCATCGTCCCCGCATTTTCCGCGGGAGCACTGCCCATGGCGGTCGTGGTCTGCGGCAGCATCCTGGCCGGTTGCTCCCTCCCTTGGCTCATCGTCGGCTCCGCGACCCTGATTCAGCGCCGTACCCCACTTCAACTGCAGGGGCGGGTGGATGCCGCGTATGGACTGCTCCTGGGCGGGTTCCAGACCATCTCGATTGCGATCGGGGCCCTGCTGGTCGCGACGATCGGGTACGTGCCCTGCCTGCTTGCGGTTGGGGCTGTCTGCGCTGCCGCCTCAGGCTATCTGTTCACCCGTCCCGAGCTGAGCCCGATCTTGGAGGCGGACCCCGAACCCGCGTCCTGACCGGGTTTGGGCGCGCCAGCCCCAGGCCGGAACCCGGGGCTGGCGGCTGTCCGGCAATCGCAGGCTCGACCTACCGCTCATGGCGTGAGGATGCTCCGCCGGGCCGACGGCCGGAGGTGCCCCGCACACGGGTGAAGGAGCCGATGCGATGCGCTCAGCCCTCGTCCGTGCTCCCTGCGGCAGAATCGCGTGCCAACTCTTCCTTCACCACTCCGGTGGGTACCGAGACGGCCCAGGTTCGGACCAGCTGCCGTGCCCGCCACTGCACCACCAGCTGCTGGGTGCCCAGGGCCAGGCCCAGGTAGAGAAGCAGGCTAGCCTCACCGACCCCGTTGACCGCGTCAACCCCCAGGTGCAAACCAACGGCCACCAGCCAGATGGCGACAGTCACCCAGGTCCCCTGGCGCATCAGCCGACCGCCCTCCAGGAAGATACGGACCGTGAACGCGCGCACGCCGGCCAACCCGATCGCGAACACGATCAGGCTCATGGCCAAGAGCCCGCTCTCCAGCGGCGTCAGCGGGTGTTTGGCGGCGAACCCGTCAAGCTCGGCCAGACCGAGCACCAGCAGCACCACCGGCAGGATGGGACTCGTGCGGACCCCGCGGGGGCGTAGTTGGCGGTAGAGCAGGAGTGCCAGTACCGCAAGCCCGAGCGCCAGACTGCCCACGGCCGAGACCGGGGGCCCGGATATCGTGGCACTCGCCAGCGCCGGGATCAAGGGATGGCGGCGTGTAAGAGGGCGCTCATCACCTCAGGCCGCCTGTTCCAGCGCTCGTCTGGTCAGCACCTCGGCCAGGTGCAGCCGGTACTCGGACGAGGCATGGACGTCGCTGCTCGGGTGGAGCCCATCGGCGGCCCGCCTGGCCGCCTCGTGAAAGTCCGCGCCGGAGCGCAGGGCCTCCTCAACCGAGTGGGCTCTGGTTGCGGTAGGCGCCGCGTGGGTGATGCCAACCCGCCATCCGCTATCGGTCAACTGGACCCCTACCGCCACGATCGCCCAATCGAATAGACGGCGGCGGAACTTCAGGTAGCGATGCGGGCCGGTCGCTAGGGGGAACACAACCTCGCAGACCAGCTCGTCGGGCTCCAGGGCCGTCGTGAACAGATGCTGGAAGAAGTCCCTAGCGGGAATCTCGCGCCGGTCGGTGACGATGGTGGCGTCGAGCATGACGGCTATGGTCGGGTAGTCCCCGGCCGCGTCGGCGTGGGCCATCACGCCGCCCAGCGTGCCTCGGGTCCGCACCTGGGGGTCACCGACCTCGGAGGCCATCTCCGCTAGAAGCGGCAGGTTGGCCCGCACCACATCCGACGTGACCAGGGTGGCGTGGCGTGTCAGCCCCCCGACCCGGAGGCGGCCGTCCTTGATCGTGATGTGGTCGAGTTCGCGGATGTGGTTGACGTCGACCAGATGGGGCGGCTGCGCCAGCCGCAGCCGCATCATGGGGAGCAGGCTCTGGCCCCCCGCGATGACCTTGGCCTCCGGTCCACCCGACCTCAGCTGAGAAACCGCGTCGGCCACCGACGTGGCCCTGGAATACTCGAAGGCCGCAGGAATCACGACTCCGCCTCCTGAATCATCTTCCAGATCCTGGCTGGGCTCGCGGGCATGTCCACGTGGTGGATGCCGAGCGGGCTCAATGCGTCGCTGATCGCATTGATGACAGCGGCCGACGACGCGATCGTCCCGGCCTCGCCGATACCCTTGACCCCCAGGGGGTTGGTGGGACTCGGGGTGACCGTGCGGTCGAGGGTCAACTCCGGAATCTCGTTCATCGTCGGGATCAGGTAGTCGGTCAGAGATCCCGTGAGGAGCTGGCCCGAGTCCAGGTCGTACGCCACCTCTTCGAATAGTGCCTGGGCCATGCCCTGGGCTATGCCCCCGTGCAACTGACCCTCCACGATCATCGGATTGATCACGTTCCCGCAATCGTCCACCGCCACGTACTTCAGGATCTGGGTCGTCCCGGTCTCCCGATCCACCTCGGCCACGCAGATGTGGGCTCCGAAGGGCCAGACGAAGTTCGGCGGGTCGAAGTAGCTCACCGCCTCCAGCCCCTGCTCCATACCTTCGGGCAATCCCGGCCCGTAGGCCGCCAGGGCCACCTCCTGAATCGTCTTGTGTGCCCGCGGGTCGCCGCGGACCTGAAAAGCTCCCTGCTCGAACACGAGGTCTTCCGCGGAGACCTCAAGCATGTGCGCCGCCAGCCTCTTCGCCTTCTCGCGCACCACCAGGGCCGCCTTGTGCAGCGCCATGCCGCCCACGGAGAGGCTGCGGCTGCCGTAGGTCCCGTATCCGAATGACGGGCCCTCGGCGGTATCCCCATGGCGCAGCTCCACCATGTCCAGGGGAAGGCCCAGGGTGTCGGCCACGATCTGGGCGAAGGTGGTGTCGTGTCCCTGTCCGTGAGAGTGGGTGCCGACGTAGGCCGCGACTGAGCCCGACGGCAGAAAGCGGATCTGGGCAGCCTCCACCAGCGAGATGCCCCCGGTGGCGGCTGCGGTCGCCTCGCTGGGGCCAAAGCCGCAGATCTCCACCCATGTCGAGAGCCCAATCCCGATGAGGCGGCCCTCCTTTCTTGCCTCCTCCTGGCGTTGTCGCCAGCCCTGGTAGTCCACGAGCTCCATGGCGCGGTCGAGTGAGCCGTCGTAGTTTCCGGAGTCGTAGGTCAGGCCGAAGTTGTTGACGAAGGGGAACTCCCGAGCGAAGTTCTTACGGCGCACCTCCGCCGGGTCCATTCCGATCTCCTGGGCCACAAGGTCGACCATCCGCTCGCAAAGGTGGGTGCCCTCCGGGCGCCCGGCTCCGCGATATGGGTCGGTGGGCACCTTGTTGGTGAGGACTCCCACGGTCCGTGCGTGCACGGCCTCCCAGCGGTAGACTCCTCCCGCCATGAGGCAGGCGCAGGCCTGGAACGCTCCGAACGTGCCGTGGTAGGCGCCAAGGTCCAGGATCTGGGTCAGCCGCAGGCCCAGCAAGGTGCCATCCCGAAGTGCCGCGGCCTCGGCGGTGAAGACCTGGCCGCGACCGTGGTAGCTGGTGAGGACGCTCTCCGTCCTGGTCTCGATCCAGCGCACCGGCCGTCCCAACAGGCGGGACGCGGCGGGCACCAGATAGTCCTCGGGGTAGGGACTGATCTTGCTGCCAAAGCCTCCCCCGACGTCCTCTGACACCACCCGCACCCGGCTCTCGGGCAAACCCATGGCGCCCGAGATGAAAAGACGGATGAAGTGAGGATTCTGGCTGCTCAACCAGATGGTGAGGGTGTGGTCGTAGGTCGAGTAGTCGGCCAGCACCCCACGCGGTTCCATCGGCGTCGGCGCCAGGCGTTGCTGGAGGATCCGTCCGGTCACCCGCACCTCGGCCCTGGCGAACGCCGCCTCGATGTCGCCTCCGGCGAAGGTCATGTCCCACCCGATGTTGTCGGGCCCATCGCTGTGGGTCAGAGGGCTCCGGGCCACCAGCGCAGCCTCGGGGTCCACCACGGCCGGAAGGGGCGAGTACTCGACCGTCACCAGGTCGGCGGCGTCGGCCGCCAGCTGCCTGCTCTCGGCCACCACCACCGCGACCGGCTCTCCCTGGAAGCAGACCTCCCGCTCCGCGATCGGGAAGCGTTCCGGCACGTATTTCTTCTCTGGGACGAAGCTCGGGGTGACCGGCATCGCCCCCTGCAGTTGGGCGCGGAAGTCCTTGGCCACCAATACCGCCAGGACACCCTTGAGGGCTGCCGCCTGGGACCCGTCGATGGACAGTATTCGGGCATGGGCGTGCGGGCTGCGGACGACCGCCAGATGCAGCAGGCCGGCGGGGTTGCGGTCCTCTATGTAGCGGCCGTGGCCGGTGATGAGGCGGGGGTCCTCGCGCCGCTGCACGCGCGATCCGATGAGCTGACTCACTGCCATCTGCCTACCCTCCGATCGAAGCCGGGGCGGATTCGTCGCGGATGGCCGCCGCCGCCGCGCGGACCGCCTTGCGGATGTTCACGTAGCCGGTGCAGCGGCAGAGGTTGCCCTCCAGCCCTCGGCCGATCTCCTCGTCGGTCGGATCGGGGTTCCGGGCCAGCAGGGCCGCGGCCGCCATGATGAATCCGGGGGTGCAGAATCCGCACTGGAGCCCGTGGGACTCCCAGAAGGCCGTCTGCAGCGGATGCATCCCACCGATCGGGGCGAGCCCCTCGATGGTGGTTATGGCCATGCCTTCGGCCTGCAGTGCCAGCATGGAGCAGGACTTCACCGGCTCTCCGTCACAGAGCACGGTGCACGCCCCGCACTGGCTGGTGTCGCAGCCGACATGGGTGCCGGTCAACCCGCAGCGCTCTCTGAGGAAGTGGACCAGCAGCGTCCGGGGTTCCACCTCCTCCTCTCTCTGGGAGCCGTTGACCGTGAGCCGCAAGCGCTGAGTCATCCTCAACCTCCCTCACAACCAGTGCCAGTCGCGGCGAGGATGCGTCATCGGGTTGATCGCCTCGGCATCGGCGCCGCACCCACCGCGTGGCAGTGGATCGCCGCCCCGAGTATGGGCGTTCGCGCTCCGCTTGGCAACCGCTTCGACCACGGACGTTAGGCCGTCCCGGCGCCGGCTACTCCATCTCACCGTCCTGGCGGCCGCAGGCCTCAACCCGGGCCAAGGCCGCCGCGACGATGAGATCCACGCAGCTGGTCGTGGGGATCGCCGTGGCGTCGAGGTACAGGTGGTACAGGCTCGGCTCTCTGACGTCAACCCGGTAGAAGTGCTGCAGATACTGGCGCCGGGCGGAGTCGGTCTCCTTCTGGGCGCGCCGGGCCTGCGCCTCGTCCCCGGCCCCCAGGCTGAGCGCTTGCGCCAGCCTCTTCGCGGGCGGTCCGTCCAGCCTGACGTGCAGCGCGGCCGGGTGGTCGCGGAGCACGACCGCGGCCCCGCGGCCCAGGATCACCACCCCGCGCCCGGCCGCCCGGCGCATCACGGCCTCGGTGTGATCCAGGTACTCTCGCTCGCTCCGCCAGGGCTCAAGCGGCTCTGGAATGCCGAGCCAGGCCGAGCCCAGAGGTGAGAAGAAGCTCATCCATTGGCTGAGCCCGTGCACTGGGTGGTGCTCGCGATAGCTGATCTCCGCAAAGGAGCTCATCACCTCCGAGGCGACCGTCGCGGGGATGGCGCGGTCGAGAAAGGGCAGGTTGAGACGGGCGGCGACCTCCCGGCCCACGTACTCTCCCCGTGTGCCGTAGACCGATGAGATGGTGACGACCGCAGGTCTGCTGTCCACCTTGCTCTCCACCGATTGACTCGGGCCCAGTATCGCCCATGGCCACCGCACCCAGGAGCCGGCCGGGCGCTAACCGAACAGGGAGAGCACCTCGCTCAGGGTCCCGATCTCCCGGCCACGCCATGCGGAGTCAGGGTCGTACTGCAGATGGGCCTCGGGGTCGTCCGGATGGTGGACGACCCTGAGCGCGAGCAGCCCGACCGCCGTCGCTCCGCTTAGCTCATGGCTGCCCCCGTCGCCGACATATACCACTTCGTTGGGTTCCATTTCGAGGCTGGAGAGGGCTTTGAGGTACAGCTCGGGAGCTGGCTTGCGCCGCCCCTCTGTCCAGGAGAACAGGGCCACCTGCACGGGGTCGGCCCAGCGCAGGGTCGGCCAGATCAAGGGCGTCTCCGAGGACGAGTCGCTGATGACGCCGACCCCCACTTCGCGCGAGCGCAGGGTAGCGAGGAGAGAAGGGGTCTCCTCTCGCGGCCGGCTCAGAACCTCCCGGAACTGCTCGGTGCGAAGGGTCTCAGCCCGCGCCAGCGCCGCCGGTGTGGGCTCGTGTCCCACCAGCCGACACAGGCGAAGTAGCATGTCGGGCAGGTCGCCCAGAGCTGCGGTCGCTCGCTCGGTGTAGGTGGCTTCCATCAGCGCTTGGAATGGACCTGCCGGGACCTCCAGCGCCTGGGCCAGAGCCAGGGTCCGACGATTGGCCTGCTCCTTGTCCCAACCGTCGATCAGGGTGCCGTAGAGGTCGAAGATGACGCCACGGTACGGCACACGTGAATTCTAGTGGGATGCCGGCCCCGAAGCCCGGCCCGAGTGAGCGGCATCGGTGCTCGCCTTGGGCAGCCCGGCGATCATCTCCAAGGCGTGGGGCAGGGCGGGCCAGACCGCCTCAAGGCTCTCCTGGGTAGCCCGCGCCGCTCCCGGCAGGGCGATCACCAGAGTGGATCCAACCACCACCGCCACCTGGCGCGAGAGGATGGCATGGGGTGTGTGCTGCAGCCCCGCCTGCCGCATCGCCTCGCCGAAGCCCGGTATGAGGTAGTCGCCGACCGCGAGGACTGCCTCCGGCGTCCGATCCCGGGGATGGAGCCCGGTGCCACCGGTGCAGACCAGGAGCGCGGGGCGCACCTCCGCGATCACCCTCCGGATCCACGCCTCGATCTGGTCAGGCTCATCCGGCACCAGACCTCTAGTCACCACGGCCGCCGGCAGGTCGGGAAGCCGTCCCACGAGCCAATCCCCACTTCTGTCCTCACGGCGGCCGGCCGCCCCAGAGTCGCTCACGGTGAGCACGGCGCAGCGCCAGGAGCCGCGCACCTCCGGTGCCTCGCAGCGGTCGTCTTCGCTCAAGATGCCCCTCCCTCTTGGAGAGAAGATGCCAGCAGCGGCGTCGAAGCCGCCCGGGGTGCCTCGACTCGTTGAAACTCCTGAAAGCGGGAGCGCAGGCTGGCGTACTGGGTGTCCAGCGCCTCCCGGTCGTCACCGTCCATGGCCGACCAGTCCGTCATGTAGTGCACCGCGATGATCCCTGCCTGCAGGGCCTCCTTCAGACATCCGAAGCATGGCCGCATCGTGGTGTGGAGGGTTGCTCCCAAAGTCGATTGACCGAACCTGGCGGCGGCGAGAAGTGCGTTCTGCTCCGCGTGAACGCAGACGCAGAGGTCGTAGGCCCGGCCCTCTGGATATCTGTCGGTCGCCCGGTGGGCGCAACGGTGGCAGCCGCCCTCCGAGCAGTTGGGCATGCCTATGGGGGTGCCGTTGTAGCCCGTGCTCAGCACCCGGTCATCACGCACCACGACCGCGCCCACCCGGCGTCCGAGACAGTCAGCCCTGGTCCTGGCAGCCAGCGCCAGCAGCATCAGGTACTCCTGCTTGCTGGGGCGCGCGAAGAGCTCCCCGCTCACCGGCTCTTCCGCCGGGATGTTCTCATCCCCTCAGTTTGACAGGGGTTGGGTGGAAACACTCAGGAGAGTCGCTCCAAGACCTGCTCTGTGGTGACCACCCTGGCGAACTCGCCATCCAGGCTGGCGGCGGCCGCCCTGGCGATGAGATCTCCGGAGAGCACCTCGCCTCCGGGCGCGGCACGATCAAAGGTGTGGGTCGCGTCCAGCACGAAGAGGGTGTCGTAACCGAGGTCCCCCGCCATGCGGGCAGTGGTCTCGCAGCAGTGGTCGGTGGCGATTCCACAGATGGCGATGGTCTGGATCCCCTGTTCCTGTAGCCAGCGGTCCAGGTCTGGGGTGCCGTAGAAAGCGGAGTGGACATGCTTGGTGATCAACAGATCCGGCTCACCCGAGACGACCTCCTTGAACCGGTTGCCGGGAGTTCCAGGTGCCAGCGGCGAATTCGCCGCCCGTGAGTCGTGGCGCACGAACACTGTCCGCTGGCCGGCCCGGCGATAGGCTGAGATGAGGGTGGCGACATTGTCCTCGCAGGACAGGTTGTTGCGCTGGCCCCAGGCTGGGGCGTCGAATCCCCTCTGCACGTCGATCACGACCAGGGCGCTCAAGGATCCAGGATGAAGACCGCTCATCACCGCTCCATCGCCTGCAGCAGGAGGGGATCGAGCCCGGGGAAGCTCTCCAGGTACTCCCGGCGCTCCTTCGCCAGTCGGCTCACGATGGAGCGGTACTCGTCCATCCGGCCCTGGCGCTCGTAGAGCAGCCGCGGCCTCAGCAGTTCCGGGTCGTCAACGCCCGGCACCCGGGTCGCCACCTCGTAGGAGAAGTCGGGATCGATCTCCCAGGTGATCGTGCCCTCGGCGATCGCCTTGACCACCGCGGAGGAGTCGGCGATCCTCACCTTCTTGGCGTGAGGCGCCTTCTCGTCCCCTCCCACGCCGCCCGTGTTGAGCAAGAACACCTCAAACTGGCCGCTGCGGTGCAGGTCCAGGAAGCGGTTGCCCTGCTGCGCATGGAGCAGGGGAAAGAAGGGATTGGTGCCGGGCACGCGCAGGGACCTGCCGGCTTCCGCGGCGCCTCCCGCCGCCGTCCCTTTGGTCTCACCGAGCATGAAGTACGCGGCCGCTTGATCCACCGAGAGGCGGGCGACGGCCGGAATTATCCCATCGTTGCGGTTGAGAATCAGGAGCGCGGAGACCGCTGGCGCGTCGCGGGCATCCCTGGACCAGCCCAAAGCGCTCATGGGGAACACCGCCCTGCCATTCTGGGTGTAGCTCTCGTCGAAGAAGTCGACGGGTCCATCGGCCTCGTGCTGGGAGACGTTCTCCAGGTAGGCGACCGGGGAGGTGACCGCGGCGTGGATCGTGGGTTCATCCTCGGCGCTGAGCGCGTACGTCTTCGCGAAGCAGCCATTCTCTGTGCCGTAGACGCGCCCGCCCGGCATCAGGGCAACGAAGTCGTCCTGAACTGGCTTGCTGTCGTTCTGGCGGGTGAACGTGGTGGTCGTCTTGCCGGTCCCCGACAGCCCGACGATGAGTATGGTGCGCTCACCGTTGGCGGTGGGGATCACCTTGCAGCCCGCATGGAGAGCCAGTCCGCCACGCTCGTACACGAGGCGGTTCCACATCCTGAGGAGCCCCTTCTTCGACTCTCCGAAGTAGTCCGAGTTGAGGACCCGGGTCACCCCCTCCTCAAGGTCCACCGCGATCAGCCGGTCCTTGGGGTAGCCCTCCGCAATGAGCCCGGGGGTGTAGATGACTGTGAACCAGGGTTCGAAGTCCTCACCCACCGTCTCATCCCGAAACAGCAGGTGGTCCTGCATGCCTGCGATGTTGGCCCAGGCCCTATCCATCACCAGCCGCGCGGGGCACCGAAAGTCTTCGTCATTGCCGATGTAACCCTCGACCACCAAGACGTCCCTGTCGAGGAGGTGCCGCTCCTGGAGCTCCTTGACCCTCAGCCCCTCCGCCCTGGTGATGGTCTTGCTGGAGGTGGAGCCTGGATCGTCTGTGACAATGTAGGTGGACTCGGTGCTCCGCGCCAGGACCTTGGTCTGGACGTTGTAGTTGTCGTAGGCCGTGTGCCTGGCCGTCGGCATCGCGGCCGTGAAGGCGCGCAGCTCCGCCTGGGTCGGGCCCCGGCGGATCGACTTGGCGCTCGGGATTTCGGCGTGGACTGTCCTGCTCATGGCGGCCTCCTCAATCTCGCCCCCCTTCGGAGGTGACGGCGGCAGGTTACCGCAAACAGGGCAATTCCGTCAGACTCCGCTCGCCCTCATTCGCTACAGTCTTGCCGCAGGCGGCCGGCGGCAGGGTCTCAGCCGTCGGTCCACACCGGATCACTTTGGGAGGATCAATCAGATGGCCGAATTGGACGGCGCCCACCCGATCGGGGCGACCGTGGCCGCGATGATGACCAAGGCGGTGATCACCACGAGCCCGGACACAACCGTCGCCGAAGTCGCCAGCCTGCTGCACCGGAATCACATAACCGGCATGCCGGTGGTTGATGACCACCAGCGTGTGGTCGGCGTGGTCAGCGAAATGGATGTTGTGCGCAAGAAGGGTGCGACAGCAGCCGAGATCATGACCGCCACACCCAGGACGGTGGAGGAGGACGTGCCCCTGGCCGAGGTGGCAGACGTGCTCATGACAGAGAGGATCCGGCGCCTTCCCGTGGTCCGCCACGGCAAGCTGGTGGGGCTCATCTCGCGCACCGACCTGGTCACGTTCTTCGCTCAGCATCAGTGGGCCTGTTCCGCCTGTGGCGGAACTCAGCGCGGGCTCGAACCTCCGCTGAGCTGCCCGAGCTGTGGCGCCGAGAGGGCCTTCCGCCTGGAGGAGGCGCCCCACGGAATGTGACCCCGCAGGGATCAGCTCTGCGAACGCGCTCTCAGCTTCGCCAGGTCGTGGACGGCGTCGATCCAGCGGATCGTGCCGCTGTAAGACCGCATCACGACGGAGTGGGTCTCGACCCGCTCACCAGCGAAGCGGACCCCGCCCAGCATCTCCCCATCCGTGATGCCCGTGGCGGCGAAGAAGAGGTTCTGACCGGCCGAGAGCTCTGTCGCCTGCAGGACGTGCTCGGGGTTGAAGCCCTCCGCCCTCACCATGGCCAGCTCGTCCGCGTCCCTTGGCGCGAGTCGGCACTGGATGTCGCCGTCGATGCAGCGCACCGCACAGGCCGTGAGGACGGCCTCGGTCGCCCCCCCTATCCCCATCAACACGTCGATCCCAGTTCGCTCCGGCAGCGCGGCCATGATCCCCGCCGCCACGTCCCCATCGGTGATGAGCATCACCCGAGCACCCGTCTGGCGGATCTCTGACAGTAGCCGTTCATGGCGCGGCCGGTCCAGCACGACCACGGTCAGGTCCTCCACATGGCGCTGCTCCGCCTCCGCGATCCGAGCCAGGTTCTCAGTGGCCGAGCGCCGCAGATCTATGGCCCCCTTGGCGCGCGGCCCCACCACCAGCTTCTCCATGTAGAAGCAGTGAGTCTGCAGGAGACTGTCCCGATCGGCCAGGGCGACCGTTGCTATCCCTCCCGGGAGGCCCCGGGCCACCAGCCGTGTCCCGTCGATGGGATCCACCGCGACGTCGACCGCGGGCGGGTTGCCGTTGCCCACCTGCTCACCGATGTAGAGCATCGGCGCTTGGTCCTTCTCGCCCTCCCCGATCTTGACGATTCCGGACATGTCCACGTATGAGAGGCTGCGGCGCATGGATTCGACCGCGGCCCGGTCGGCGGCGATCTTGTCGTCGCGACCCATGAACCGGGCGGCTGACATCGCCGCCCCCTCGGTCACCCTGACCAATTCCATCGCCAAGTTGCGGTCGGTGGGCGTGCCTGGGTCGGTGGTCAGCACATGGGTTGGGGGCGAATCGTTGTGTTTTGGCACGCCGCGGTCAGGATAACGGCTCCCCGCCCGCGGCGGGCACGCGCAACACCTTGCGGCTTCCGAAGGCCTGGCAGCTCCGAGCCCGGCGGACCGTCGGCTGCGCCAGGAGGGCGCGCTGCCTCAAGATGGCGAAGTGTCTCAGGAGGGTGGAAGGCCGGTCCCCAGCAGATTCGCCTACGACGAGCCCGGCCGCGCTCTTCTGGTGGAGTGGCAGGACGGGGCGCCGGGGCGCATCCCCTTCACCGACCTGCGCCGGGCGTGTCCCTGTGCCGAGTGCAAAGGAGAGCTGGGGGCGCTGGGGCGCTTTGAGCGAGATCCTGAGCTTCACCCGGGGGAAGATGAGCTGGCGGACATCGCCTTGGTCGGGAACTACGGCCTGAAGGTGGTGTGGGCGGATGGCCATGACACCGGGATTTACCGCTTCGAGCTCCTCCACGAGCTTGGCGCGGCTCGTCCCGACTAACCCGCCTCCAGCAACCCCCTGATCTTGGCCGCGACGATCGTCGGCTTGAACGGCTTGACCACGACGGCCCGGGCACCCGCCTGCAGGGCCAGCCGCTCTCCGTCCGGGTCCCTCTGCTCCGGCATCAGCACCACACCCGCCGCCGGGGCGAGGCCCGAATCGACCAGACGACGGCAGAGCGCGCGTCCATCCTCCTCCAAGGTCACGTCGCACAGCAGCAGGTCGACCGGATCCGTCTCGTCGCGGCACAGGCGCTCGGCCTCGGCCGCCGTCCTGACCCAGGTCACGCGGTGCCCCTCCATGCCCAGCTTGAAGTCCAGGATCCGCCCGATCATCGGCTCGTCCTCGGCCAGCACGATATGAGCGCTTGGGGAGTCCGCCATGCAGGGAGTGTAGGCGCTTTCGGTTGGCAGTTCGGAGTGTGCGTTTTCCCCCACCTCGTGTCACGATTGACTCGGGCGAAACGTCGCGCATCCTGCCCACGTTGGAGGAGGCGGGCGTAGGGGGGCGCTCGGGTCGGTTTTTCGCGTCGCCACGTCAGAACCTCCAGTCGGATGCCCCCAATGCCCAAAGGCAGATCCCGTCTTTTCCGGCGCCAGCGCCAGAACCCTCTAGCCCAGGCGGCCCGGGTTGGCCCGATGATTCAGAGCGCCACTCCCGCTCTGGACCCGCTCATGGTCGGAGCCGTCCTCATCCTCTGCGTGCTCGGGATCATGAACTTGGTCGCCATCGGGGACCGGTCCCTGGCGCTGCACCAAGCGTTCTCGGTGGCGCTGGGCCTGGTGGTAATGGTTTGGGCCTGGCGCACCCCCAGCCGCTGGTGGAACTGGCTCGGCCGGCTGGCCTACGCGGTCGCGCTGCTGCTCCTGCTGGGTGTTGCCGCCCATGGTGTGGAGGCCTATGGAGCCAAGCGCTGGATCGACCTGGGCTCATTTGTCCTCCAGCCGTCGGAGCTGGCGGAGCTCGGTCTGGTGCTGGTCCTGGCAGAGGTCATGGCCCACCGTGAGTGGAGGGAGCGTCGTCGCGTGGGGCTGACCCTGGCGCTGGCGGTTCCCCCGATCGCCCTCACCCTGTTGGAGCCGGATCTCAGCACCTCGGCCCTGCTCTGCCTCATCGTGGCGGCGGCCATGGTGCTGGGCAGGGTGCGTTTCAAGGTTCTGGGGGGGCTCCTGCTGGCCGGCCTCGTCTTCCTGCCAGTCGGCCTCCACCTGCTGCGGCCGTATCAGCTGGCGCGCCTGCACAGTTATCTCAACGGCGGCTCAAGTGGCGCCGGGTCCAGCTTCACGCTCCTGCAGTCCCACATCGCCATCGCCTCCGGCGGCCTCCTCGGGATAGGGCACTCGTCCATCGGCTCCCTACTCGCCTCGTACCTGCCCGCTCGGGAGACCGACCTGGCGTTCGCCAGCCTGGTGGAGCAGTTCGGTCTGGTCACGGGAGCGCTGGCGATAGTCGCGGTGATCATCCTCGTCTGGCGGCTGGTCAGCGCCGCCACTCACTCCAGGACCCAGCAGGCCTCCCTCATAGCCGGAGTCATGGCGGTCCTGGTCGGGGGGGAGGTCCTGCTCTCCGTCGGGGGAAACCTGGGCCTGCTGCCCTTGGCTGGAGTTCCGATCCCCTTCCTCGCCTACGGCGGCACCGTGACCATCGCCCACATGGCGGCCTTCGGATTCATCCTGGCGGGGCGCTTGGACGTGGAGCGCCGCCCCCTCTGGCGGATCCCAAGCCGGTTACGCAGCCGGCCCCGTCTGGTGCGCACCATCGCCGGGGCGCTGGCGCTGGGACTCATCCTGCTCGGCGGCTATGCCTACCAGTTGCAGTCGCTCAAGGGAGGGCAGTACCGCCAGGAGGCTCTCAACGAGGTCACCAGGTACATACCGCTGACTCCGGAACGGGGTGTGATCGAGGACCGGCACGGCCAGGTCCTGGCCGCCGACCCGGCTGCCGACCAGGTGGTGGCCGTGCCCCAGCTGGTTCCTCAGCGTGATTGGGGGAATCTGGCCCAGATGCTCGGTCAGACCAGAGAGCAGCTGGACAAGGAGATGGCCGAGCCCACTGACGGCGGGTTCACGGTCACCCTGGCCCAGCAGCTGCCCATGGTCCGGGCGACGCTTCTCCAGGCCGCCACTGTGCCCGGCGTGATCGTGGAGCCGGCCTTGGGCCGCAGCTATCCCTACGGATCACTGCTGGGTCCGATCCTCGGCTATACCGGGGTGGAGACGAGGGCCCAGGAGAAGCAGCTTGGCAAGCTGCTTCCCAATGGTGCGATGCTGGGCCAAGCCGGGCTCGAGGAGGAGTACAACTCCCTGCTCATGGGCCAGTACGGCTCCCAGGCGATCCTGGTCAACTCTCAGGACGTTCCGGTCGCCTGGGGAAAGACCATCCCGGCGCGCAACGGCGGGACCCTGGTCACGGCCCTGGATCTGAATTTGCAGCAGCTCACGACCCAGCTGCTGCAGAAGGCCATCTCCGGCGCCTACCCCGGGTCCCAGAAGGGCGACGAGGGGGCGGTGGTGGTCGAGGATCCCCAGACCGGGCAGGTGCTGGCCATGGCCAGCTGGCCCGCCTACAACGACAACATCTTCGAGGCGCCCCGGGACAGCTCGGCAATCGAGGCCCTGCTCTCCGAGCCGGGCAGTCCCCTCCTGGAGCATGCGACCCAGACCGCGATGCCGCCGGGGTCCAACTTCAAGCTGGTCGTCTCTTCGGCTGACGTCTACCACAACGGCATCCCCGCCAGCGAGGTGATCCCCACCGGGTACACATTCACCTATGACGGGCACACCTACCACAACTGGGAGACGCTGCCGCCCCAGGACCTGCCGGAGGCGATCGCCTGGTCCAACGACGTCTACTTCTACAAGCTTGCGGTGGCGCTGGGAGCCCAGAACATAATCTCCACCGGCAAGATCATGGGGGTGGGTGAACCAACGGGGATCGACCTCCCGGGCGAGGACCCGGGCTACCTGGGCACGCCGAGCTCGGTGGCCAAGCTCGGCGAGACCTGGTATCCGGGCTCCACCGTCATCTTGGGAATCGGGCAGGGATATGTAACCGCCACCCCGATTCAGGATGCGGTGTGGACCTCCGAGGTCGGCACCGGCAAGAAGGTGGTGCCACACCTTGGGATCGCCGAGACCAGCGCTGGCAGCCAGAGCCTGAAGTCAATCCCCCAGCCGGCTGCCACCACCCTGCCTTGGGCCTCGGAGCTGGGGCCGGTTCGGGCCGGGATGCGGCTGGCGGTGACCGATGGCACGGCCAGCATGTTGAGCGGGCTCCACGTCGACGCCGGGGGGAAGACCGGGACCGCTCAGGACCCCACGGCACCCAACGGCGGCCCTGACGCCTGGTTCACAGCGATGGCGCCGATGTCCGACCCGCAGATCGTGGTCAGCATGCTGGTCAGGGGAGGGGGCCAGGGGTACTACACCGATCAGCCGGCAGTGGAGCAGATCCTCAAGTACTTCTTTGCCAACGAGTCGCAGATCATGGCCACGGTCTCGACCGCCTCCGGGACCGTGGCCACCACCCCCACGCCAACGACCCCGGCCGTTCCGGCCGCCCGCGCGGCCGCCGACGTCGGCACCGGCCTCAGCGTTGCCGCCGGCACCGGCCCGGCCGCCCATGCCGGCCTGCCGTCTCGCGTCCTCGACCCGCGGGCCGCTCGCATCAGCAGCCAGGCAGGTTCGAATTGAGGGCCCGTCGCGGGGTCAGAACTGCGGAGGAGCACCCTTGAAGGCGTCCACCACCCTGGGGATGGCCAGGGCCCTCGCGGCCCCCTCGGCGACGCAGGTGAGCGGGCGCTCCGCCATGCTGACCGTGAAGCCCAGGGCCTCCTGAAGGTGCCCCTGGAATCCCTCGAGGAGCGACCCTCCGCCAAAGGCCAGCACCCCGGTCTGCATGATGTCGCCCACCGCCTGGGGTGGCAGCTGATCCAGCACGAAGGCCAGCGCGTCGACTATTCCGTCCACCGTGGGCCGGATGGCGAGGGCCGCCTCGTCCGGATCCAGGGTCTGCATCCGAGGCTTTCCCGAGAACACATCTCGCCCCTCGACGACTATCGGTCCCGCTCCGTCGCCGGAGGATCGCAGCCGGATCTTGATGTCCTCCGCCGTCAGCTCACCGACGATCAGGTGGTGCTCCTGGCGCAGGTACTGGTTGAGGGCCGCGGTCATCTCATCGCCCGCGATCCTGCAGGAGCTGGCGGCCAGCACTCCGCCGAAACAGATGGCGGTCACCTCCGCCGTCCCGCCGCCGACATCGACCACCATGTGGGCCCGCGGCTCGAGGGGGTCTATGCCGCACCCGATCGCCCCCGCAACCGGCTCCGGGATGAGGTCGGCCCGGCCGATCCCACCCTCTTCGAGGGCCTCGATCAGGGCCTGGCGCTCAAGCGCAGTCGCTCCCGCCGGGACTCCGCAGATGGCTCTG
>DAHWNZ010000069.1:0-12340 GCA_027339635.1 Candidatus Dormiibacterota bacterium | reverse complement strand
GATCACCCAGCACGAGCTGCCGGCGGACGGCTCGACCCACTGGACCACCCGTACCTTGGGCCGACGTCTGGGGATCGGCAAGGACAGTGTGGCCCGGATCTGGAGGGACCACGACTTGAAACCCTGGAAGGTGGAGACCTTCAAGATCTCCAACGATCCCGCCTTCGAGGACAAGCTGGTGGATGTCGTGGGCCTCTACCTGAACCCCCCGGAACGGGCGGTGGTCTTCAGCTTCGACGAGAAGACCCAGTGCCAAGCATTGGACCGCACCCAGCCAGGCTTGCCCTTACGCCCTGGCAGAGCGGGAACGATGACTCACGACTACAAGCGCAATGGCACGACCGACCTGTACGCGGCCCTGAACATCGCCACGGGCAAGATGCTGACCGACTGCCGGGAACGACACACTGCCAAGGACTTCGTCCGGTTCCTGCGCGTGATTGACCGCAATGTCCCGGCGGGGTTGGACGTGCATCTGGTGTTGGACAACCTCTCGGCGCACAAAGCACCGGAGGTCCAGGCATGGCTGGCTCATCCCAAGCGGGGCCGATTCCACATGCACTTCACCCCCACCAGCTCCAGCTGGGTGAACCTGGTGGAGCGCTGGTTCAAGGAACTGACTGACAAACGCCTGCGCCGAGGCACATTCAACAGCGTGCCGGCGCTAATTGAGGCCATCGAACTCTGGGTGGCTCACTGGAACGAAGATCCCCGTCCCTTCGTCTGGCACACCCCCGCTGCGGACATCATCGCCAAGGTGCGTCGGGGGCGCTCCGCACTGGCCCAACTTAATTCACCGACGGACCACTAGCAGGGTGGTGGAACAGCTCTCCCAGCGGTTCCCGGCGGCCACCGCCCTGCTGGCCGAGGCCGCCGAGGAGGTGCTCGCCTTCTCCACCATCCCCAAGGAGTACTGGCGCCAGATCTGGTCCAACAACCCCCAGGAGCGGCTCAACCGGGGGATCCGCCGGCGCACCGACGTGGTAGGCATCTTCCCCAACCGCCAAGCCGTGATCCGTCACGTTGGTGCCGTCCTAGAGGAGCAGAACGCGGAGTGGGCTGTGGCCCGCCTCTACCTCAGCCCGACTTTGACACGCGCGGGCGCCAAAAGGGGGGGGCGAGGGGCGTCCGCGGGCCTGGCCTGAGTTCGAAAAGCCGGTGAATGAGGCAGCGGGCGCCGATTTCAGAGCCCAAAAGTGTTGTGGTACGTGGCATCAGCGTACCAGTTGGGTTGCAAATTGTTCCTGGTTGTGGCATGATCGGGGGCGATGTACCTGCGCCGGGTCGTCCGTGGTGAGCGCGTCTACCTGGACTTGGTCGAGGGACACCGCGACCCCAAGAGTGGCAAGGTGCGGCAGCGGGTGCTGGGGCATTTGGGACGGGAGGAGCAGGTCCGCCCACACCTCCCGGCACTGATCCAGGCGTTGCAGAAGCTGTCGGCGACGCCGCTGCTGGATCCCTCGTCCGTGGCGCCGGAGTCCGCGCTGGACTACGGCGGGATGTGGTTGTGCGGGGAACTCTGGCGGGAGTTGGGACTGGACCGGGTGCTGACCGAGGCCACCGACCGGGAGACCGCGGAGCGCTGCTTCGCGCTGGTGGCCAACCTGGTGCTGGCGCCGCGAAGCAAGCTGGCGACCCATCGCTGGCTGGAGCGGGTCGCCCGTCCTGACGGTGGCAGCTGGGAGTTGCCATATGCCCAGCTGCTGCGTGGGATGGATGCCTTGGCCAAGGTGCAGCCCCAGGTGGAGGAGGCTGTGTACTGGCGGCTGATGGACCTGCTGCGCTGCGACCCCACCCTGGTGTTCGTCGACCTGACCACCATCTACGCCGAGGGCGAGGGGGTGGAGCCGATCTGGCAGTACGGCCACTCCAAGGATGGCAAGAGCCAGAACAAGCAGCTGTTGCTGGCGCTGGTGGTCACCCCGGACGGGTATCCGCTGGCCCACTTCCTGTTCGCGGGCAACCGCGCCGAGAAGGTGGCGATGCTGGAGATGCTGCAGCAGTTGCGCCACCGCTTCGGGCTCAAGCGCTGCGTGGTGGTGGGCGACCGGGGGCTGATCTCCGCTGCCGTCCTGCAGGCGCTCGACGAGGCCGGCTACGACCACATCCTGGCGCTGCGGGCGCGGCAGTCGAAGACGGCCACGGCGGCGCTCGAGCAGGAAGACCGCTCGGGCTGGACCGAGGTGGACGAGCACCTGTGGGTGCAGGAGGTGGCGGTGCCGGATGCCCCCCGAGTGGTGCTGGCCTTCAACCCCCAGAAGAAGATGGAGGACCAGCTTTGGCGGGAACGCAAGCTGGAGCAGGGCTGGGCCGCCATGGAGGGGTTGCTCGACCGTTGGCAGCAGGGACGGATCAGCTCCGACCAGGTGGCGATCCGCGATGCCACCAGGGCTCTGGTGCAGATCGACGCCCACCGCTTCTTCCACGTCCAGGTGCGGGGTGAGGTGCTCGACGTGGAAGAGAACCACGAGCATCTGGAGCGCGAGGCGCGACTTGATGGAGTGTTCATTCTGCAGAGCAGCGCTGCGGACCTTGACCCCCAGGCGATCGTGACCGCCTACAAGCAACTGCTCTGGGTGGAGCGTGCCTTCCGCACCTTGAAGAGCTTCTTGCGGGTGCGGCCGGTGTACCACTTCACCGAGCGGCGCATCCGGGCCCACATCTTCCTCTGCGTTTTGGGCTACCTGATGGAGAACCACCTGCGCCAGCGCTTGCTCGAGGCCGGTGCTCCCTGCAGCGCTCGGGCCGCGCTCGAGGCGCTGGAGCTACTTCGGGTGGTCAGCTACGACCTTCCCGGCGTCCCGGTCCCGATCCGGGCCTGTACCCGGCCCACCCCCGAAGCGCTGGCCGTGGCCTCGGCCCTGGGCTACACCCTCCCCGCCCGGCTACCCCTCACCGCCGCAGCCTGACCCAGCCCCACCACGTCCCAACTCGATGTTGTGACAACCAGCCCTGTTTGACTCACTTCAGCCGCACCGTGTCAAAGTCGGGCTCAGAGTGGATGCCCTCACAGCCCATCCCGCTTCAACCGCTACCGACAACGATGTCCCGTTGCTGGCGGCCAGCTGATGTTCAACGGATGACCGATGGATTCTCGTACACCACTTGACTGGACATGGCCAATAGGCATTCCGCTGCGCCCCTACGGTGACACGTACAGGGGTACCGGTTAGTTCCGATCGACGACGGCAAACAAGTGGTGCTGCGAATGTCAGGCTAAAAGGGGGACCGCCGTGACAGTAGACAGGAGTGGGTTCGCCTTCGTCTGGAGTTTATAGGCTACTCGGCCGCCACAACCCGGCCTACGTCCAAGGCCACGAAGCGCGTGCAGAGCAGCTGCGTAAGCGCTGCGCTCTGCTCCGCGATTACGATCGCCACCCCCGTGTCGTGCTGCACGCTGGCCAGGACATCCATGAGGCCCTCAGCCAGGCGCGGGGCAAGACCAAGCGTCGGCTCGTCCAACACCAGCACCTGCGGCCGGGCCATCATGGCGCGCCCGACCGCAAGTGCTTGGCGCTCGCCTCCGCTCAACTGGCCAGCCTTTCGCTTTCTCAGCCTCTCCAGCACGGGGAGCAGCGTCAGTACATCGCGAGCCCGCCGGTCACGCGGGCCCCTCGCGTCCCAGGGCGCGGCGCTGTACAGGTTCTCCATAACCGTGAGGTCGGTAAAGACGTTTCCCGACTCAGGCACGAAGCGCACCCCTGATGCCACGCTGTCGGCGACGCGCCTGATCTCCGTGCCCCTGCGCAGGACCCGGCCGCTGTCCGGCTTCACCAGGCCCACAAGCGTCCTAACCAGCGTCGTCTTGCCCGCTCCGTTGCGCCCGAGGACGGCCACGGACTCACCCTTTCGAACCGACAGGCTCACGTCCTGGAGGGCGATCGCCCCCGCAAAGGAAACGCACAATCCCTGCCCTGACAGTTCCTCAGGCACGTCGCCCGCCGCGGGCTGGTCGATCATTCTCTGACCTTCCCATAGTAAGCCGCTTGCACCGCGGGGAGGTTCAGTACCGCCCTTGGCTCGCCATCCCCCAACACTCGGCCAAAGTCCAACACCACCAGTTGCTCCGCGAAGGCGGCGACGCGCTCCACATCGTGCTCAACGACAAGGAGACTGACGCCACCTTCTTGGACAATCATCGTGAGTGTCGCCATCATCTCGTCCCGAGCGGTCCCGTCCAGGCCCGACAAGGGCTCATCGCAGACCAGCCACGACCTGCCGATCAGAAGTCCACGCCCGACGTCAATCAACTTTCTGATTCCGTAGGGAAGGGCGCTGGCGGGTCGATCCAGCCAAGCTCCGACCCCGAGAAGGTCGCAGACGCGATCCACTTCCCGCCGCGACGCGCGGCCCGCGCAGACTTCGAGGTTCTCCCTGACCGTGAGGCTTGGGACAATGGTCGGGTGCTGGAAGCTGCGCCCCAGGCCCCGCTTCGCTCGGCTGCCCACGGATTGCCCCGACACCTCGCTGCCGTTCAGGTATACCGCTCCACGCGACAGCCAGGCGAACCCGCAAATGGCATTGAGCAGAGTCGTCTTGCCAGCGCCATTGGGGCCAACGATCGCGCAGCGCGCCTTACCGAATGTCACGGTAACCCCGTCCACCGCGTGCACCCCTCCGAAGGTTACACCGACGTCGTCCAACCGCAATTCAGCGGTCACTGCTCACTCCCCACGAACACGCTGTCACGATGCTTCCTTCCCTATGCGACACGCGACCGAACTCTGACCCGATTCCTAAGATCCCTGCGCGGGCCGGCCGGTGACCGCCCCGCGTTCCACGGCCCTGGAGTAGATCCAGGCAAGGACCGTTTCGAACCCGCCCGGCCAGAGAATTACCACCACCACCAGCGCTGTGCCGAATACGATGGGGGGCCAATTCGTCAGTCCTGCTAACAGCGTCGGTAGCACGACAACGAACGCCGCGCCGGCCAATGCGCCCACGGGCCCCCAAGCCCCCCCGATAATCACCCCTGCCAGAAGCGTCACGCTCACTGACACGTCCACCGAGGTAGGGCTCACATAGCCCCCGAGGAAAGCCACCGCCGCGCCGCTGAGGCCGATGATGGCTGCTCCGAGTCCCTCAACTGCCGCCATGTGGAACCCACGGCGCACCCCGCTGGCCACTGCCCGGCTCGGGTCCGCGACGAGCATGAGCGTCCGGCCGCCGACACGCCGCAGGCCGAACATAAGCGCTGCCCCGAGCCCAACGAGGAGCATGGCACCCAGTATGAGGGTCATGCCGAACAGGCTCCCAGCTGGGGGCGTCACGTACATTCCCTCGGCACCCCCAGTCCAGTGAGCCAGTACCAGCGCCAGATCGGCTACGGACGCGGTGAGGACAAGTGTGAGGGTTACGTAGTAGATGTCTTCCATTCGGTGGGTGACCCAGCCCACCAGGGCCCCAACTATCCCGGCTGCCACCACGGACCCGCCCAGCGCGACTACCCACCAGACGTGGTCTCCCGTAGCAATCGCGTACACGTACGAGCCCACGGCCAGGTATGCTGCCCCACCGAGGTTGACCCTCCCGGCGTAGCGCGTGATTAGGGCTAGGCCGGTAACCCCAATGGCATAAGCAACGACCAGTTCTGCAGTGTTCTGGGCTCCACCGCTAAGCAGGAGCATCGCCCCTAAGGCGATCACCAGCGCCACTACCAACTCGCCCACCGCTACCCGCCGGCCAGTCCTCGCCGCCTTGTAGTGGGGGCGGATCTCAAAGGCCTTGCTGCCGAGCACGACCCTCCCCCGCCACAGCGCACCAGGGTCCAGGCGGGTGCGGACCACGAACACGATGCTGAGGAGTACCAGCAAGGCAGTGTTAGTAAGCGGTACGTCCACGTACCGAGTGATCAAGTTCGTGATCACGCCGACCACCACGGCTCCAATCAGCGTAAGGGGAATGTTTCGGAATGCCCCCCACGACGCCGCGACGGAAGCCGACAGTAGGAATGACACCTCAACAGTGGTGCTGATCTCCTGATAGGCCGCGAAAAGCACTATTGCCCACGCCGCCACCACGCCAGCAATCACCCAGATGCTGAGCCGGAGCCAGAACGTCGAGACGCCGCTCAGCAGCGTGAGCTCCGCATTGGAGGCTCCCATGCGCAGCGCCAGCCCGTACCTGGTGCCGAAGAGCAACCAGGCGAAGAGACCCAGCCCGATCGCGGCGCTCCCAATGATAACCACTCCTGCCAGGGGCAGACTGGTCCCCAATATGGTCACAGAGTCCGCGGTCGGAAACAGGTTGAATGTGTACGGGTTGTACCCAAAGAACTGGGCAAGCAGCCCGCCAGCAATCGTGCTCACGCCAAGTGTCGTGACCATGGTCGCCAACACCCCCGCCCGGCGCACCTCCAACGGCCGAATGCAGGTCAGGTACACCAAGGCGCTGGCCACCCCAGAAGCGACCAGCCCAAAGACCACTGCCAGCCAGAGAGGAACCTGCCTAGAAGCGAGGGTGATTGTGATGAATGCTCCCACCGCTCCAACACTTCCCTGCGCGAAGTTGAAAGCACCGGATGTCCGGTAAATGAGAACCAATCCGACCACCAGGAGGGCGTACACGCTTCCTAGGATCAGCCCACCGATGAAAAGGCCCAAGCGAACTATCTCCTATGGTTCACGATGCTGTGCGACCGTCTATCGATGGCACCGGGACCCCGCACCGCCGAGCCAGGCTAGTGCGGCACCGCGTCCGGGTCCTCCCGCAGCCGCGATCGGCGCCGATGTCAGCCAACCGGCCGCGCTGCCAGTGGCTCCAGGCGAAACCTCCCGGGCCGGCCCCCCCGACCAACATGCCCTGAGTGGGCCAGTCCGGTCTGCGGCTGATCCTGTCACTCCCGCCCCTACTGGAGATGGCGTTCGCCGCGGCCGACATAGAGCTGCCTCGGCCGGCCGATCCTCTGCTCTGGGTCCTGAACACCTTCCACCCAATGCGCCAGCCACCCGGGCGTCCGCCCAATCGCGAAGAGCACCGGGAACATCCCGACCGGAAGGCCCATCGCCAGATAGATGATGCCAGAGTAGAAGTCGACATTCGGGTACAGCTTGTGCGAGACGAAGTATTCATCCTCCAGGGCGATGCGTTCGATCTCCTGAGCCACTTGCAGCAGAGGACTTGGTCCCGTCACCTCGAACACTTCATCCGCGATCCGCTTGATCAGTTGCGCTCGAGGGTCGAAGTTCTTGTACACCCGGTGGCCGAAGCCCATCAGGCGGAACTCCCCGTCCTTCACCCGCTGGATGTACTCCGGGACAGCTGCTTTGGTGCCGATCCGGTTGAGCATTAGCAAGACCTGCTCATTGGCTCCGCCGTGGAGCGGGCCGTACAGCGCCGCACAGGCTCCAGACATCGCGGCATACGGGTCTGCCAGAGAGCTTCCGACCAGCCGCATGGTGCTGGTCGAGCAGTTCTGCTCATGGTCAGCATGCAGCGTCAGAAGGACGTCCAGAGCCCGCTGCAGGACGGGATGGGGCTGATTCCTGTTGGCGGTACCGCGCCAGAGCATGGTGAGGAGGTTGCCCGTGTACGTTAGAGTGGGGTCCGGGTAGACGTAGGGAAGGCCCCGGTTGTGTCGATAGATGAAGGCGGCAATCGTCGGCATCTTCGCGATGAGGCGAATGACCTGCGTCGCCCGCGATGTGGGGTCGTCGACCTGCTTGGCCTCGGGATAGAACGTGGACAGCCCAGCCACCACGGACCCCAAGACCCCCATGGGGTGCGCATCATACGGGAACGCATCGATCAACTTCCGGGCGGCCTCGTGAACGCCTGCGTTCCGGGCAATCTCGCTGGACCAGGACGCGATCTCGTTGGGGGTCGGCAGCTCGCCGTGCAGCAGTAGGTACGCGACCTCCAAGAAGGTCTTCTTCACGGCCAGTTCCTCGATTGGGTAGCCGCGATAGCGAAGGATCCCTTTCTCTCCGTCGATGAACGTGATGGTGCTTCGACAGCTGGCGGTATTCACAAAGGCAGGGTCATAGCTGAGGAGGCCAAAATCGCACTCGCTCGCCTTGATCTGACGCAGGTCAGGCGCTCGGACCGCCCCATCCACGATCTCCAGCTCGTAAGTCCGGTTAGTGCGTCTGTCCGTAATCTCGAGTTTCGCTTCAGCATCCTCAGTTGTCGGCACAACTCCTCCCCATTTGCCACAGGCATCCGTATCCATCTGAAGATGGGGAGTGGGCAGCGGCAAGCCACTCCTCCGCGGACGGCCAGAACGACGCGCTCCTACCCTGTTGCGCCGTTGCACTTGACCAGCCACGCTGGTGGCGGTCCCGCACTCGATCGGCGGACCGGTGCGACCTTGGGGCGCTAGGCATGCTTTGCTCCTAGCCCGCTGCAAGCTGCGCCAGACCGTTGGCGAGCTCGGCCGCCGCTCGCTCATCATCGGCAAGGGCTGTCTCAACGAGCGCGGCATCCCTTTCCAGGGCTGAACGAGCCGCCTCTAGTTGCTCTCTGGTGCGGGCCGTGGAGGTTCCACCCCTTAGGGCGTGGGAGGCGACGACTGCGGGCACTCTGGTCCTGGCCTCGAGGGCGGCAACATCGCTCCCCTTGCCACTGTGGAGCAGCGGCTGCAGGCGAGCTGACAGGGCCGATAGGTCATGGGTGTCCAGAACCTGTCCAGCGCGACCCTGACCTTCTCGGTCGCGCTGGAACTCTGCGATGGCCCCGTGCGCGTCGCGGTAGGGCACCCCTCGCTCTCCGATGAGCCAAGCCAGTACGCCACCTACGACCGCGCTTGAGCTGTCGGCCGCGCGCCTGAGGCGGGCCTCGTCCACTTCGAGGTGGACCATCAGCTCCCTCAGCACCCGAAGGGCCCGGTCAGCTTCGTGGGACTGTCTAAGCACTTGCAGCGGCAACAGGGTCGCAGCTTCCAACTGCTCCGACGGCGCTTTTACGGCGCTAAGGCCTTCCATCAACCCGCCAGCGCCAACCGCTGCCAAGCCGCAGAGGAACTCTAGTACGTAGGGTATCCGCATGTGTGGTGCAACGCTAGACGTGATGCTGAGCTGCCCCGGTATCCGTACAAAACCAAACTCGCTGGTGCTCCAGACGAGCAGGTCCGTTGCGAGCCGGGCGAGGGTGGTGTCCAGAATCGCCAGCCCGGCTAGGGTCTGAATCAAGTAGTCGTAGTTGCGAATCCCGTCGCGCGCGTTCAGGCATGGACGGGGGAAGCCGAGCAACTGGTCGAGCTGCTCAAGTGCCACGTGGTACGGGGTCCCAAAGCCCCCGTCGGACCCGACCACGCTGACATTCACCACTTGGTATGAGTCGTACAGGCGCTGAGCATCGCGTTCCAGCGCCGCGCCCCAAGAGAGCAGGTAGTACCCCAGGGTGGTGAGGTCGATATGTTGGAGGTAGCTGTACCCCGGCATGTAAGTCTCGAGGTGGTCGGCTGCTAGGGCCAAGACGGCCCGCCTCACTTCAACGAGCGCGATCTGGACGCCCAGGATTCGCCTGCGCGCCGAGAGGCGGCTCGCCACTGCCCGGATCGACGGGCTGGACCGCCCCAGGTGGAGGAGGCTAGCGCTCTCTGGGCCACAGACTTGTCGCAGGAACTCCTCCCCGCCGTGGATAACATTGCTCAACTGCAGGCGCGCTTCAACAACTCCCTCCTCCTCCATCTGGCGCAAGGCTCGCGCCAGGCGTTGCAGGGTGGGTCCAGGAGCGAGGTCAGCGCGCGCGAGCATGACCAGCTGGGCCCGGTCATAGTCATGGACCGCGCGCAGAAAGTCGGGCTCCTTCATGATCTCCGCGTAGTAGTGCATGAGGTCCGAGCTTGCCGAAGCACCCAATCGCTGAGTCCAGAAGAAGCTCACGGATGTGCTTCCTCTCGGATCCATTCCTCCCCCATGCCCCAGTTATAGACGCATCGGGTACAGCTGGTGCTGCGTGGATAGGTACCGTGCAGTCGGAGATCCGTCACCGCTGCACCGCCCTGGTAGGGCATCCCGGATACACGTCGCAATCTAATGCCTCGCAAACAACCTGGGAGAGGAAGCGGCCGGTCCGCCTAGTGGCGGACCGGCCGCGGTCCCCTATCCCAGGCGCCTAGTCAGTTGCCTCTGTCCGCTCACTGAGCAAGCGAGACCGGCAAACGGGGAACCGGAAGTGGCCCGTAGACGTGTGGTGTCGTCTGGGTTGAAGGATCGTACCTGTACATATTCTCGGTTGCCGTGGGAATGACGTTCGATGCGGAGAACGTCAGCGTCGCTCCGAGATTTCCTGGTTCGAAGGCTGGGCCCGTTTCGAGAGCCTTTATCAACGAGGCCCGAGTCGGGGTCTTGCCACCCTTTGTGGCCAGCTGCAGGGCGTGGATGAACACGCCCATCCCAATCCACCCCAGGGCGGCCTGAGCGCTGGGGTTCTGGTCGGAGGTGTACTGCCGCACGATGCTGATCATTGACGACACGCCTGGGTTCGAGGTGTCGGTGATGGGCGTGAACCAAGAGTCGAAGTAAATGGTGTCACCGAGCGCCGAGACCGGCTGGAAGACGGCGGGCACCGCGTTGTAGAAGGGAAGGACCACGGTCGGGTGGTAACCGATGGCCGCGCACGCCTTCAGGAGCGCGATCACGTTCGGCGGCTCACCAAAGTCGAGCAGGTACGGGGCGTTGGCGCTGGCCAGAGTCGCGGCGTAGCCGGAGAAGTCCGTGGCGTTCGGGTTGTAGCCCAGGTTGGCCGCGAGGGTGAGGTGTAGCTTGGAGACCTCGTACGGGACTCCGGGCGCGGCGCCTTCGCCCGGAGCGTCCTGGGTGTACGCGAGCGAGATTTTGGTGGCGTGGAGCACGTTGGCAAGGAACTCGACTTGGAATGCCGTGATCTCGTCAAATGGAACCTGGTACCCAAAGAAGAGCCCCTCAGGGGTGGTGATCCCCTGGTGGGCAAGCACGCCGGTGTCCATTGAGAATCCAATGTCTGGCACCTTGGCTTGCTTGAGGATCGGAACATCGGCGGCGTTGGTAGGCGTTCCGACCAAAGCGGCGACGGCGAAGATGTTGCTCGCCAGAAGTTGGTGGAGGTCAGAAACCGCGAGCGACGGCTGATACTGGTCGTCCAAGACCGTGTAGTGGAGCTTCCACCCGTTGACGCCGCCGTGGGCATTGACGTAGTCGACGTACGCCTGAGCGGCGACCGAACCCTCTCCGAAGAGGGAGTAGGCTCCCGTCTTGGCAGCGCTTGCCCCGATGTCGATCGTATGGGTCTTGGTATTGACACCCGGCGACGCCCCGGACCCGGACGTTGCCGACTGCCCACAGGCAGTCAGGGCCACGGCGCATGCACACAGCAGGCCGGTTGCCCACCCTAGCTTAGAGCGGAGCATGTCGGGTTCCCTCCATTCACGTCTGATAGACACAACCGGCACGACCGGCATATGGCAATGGGCACGATGGTGTCTCACGCCGTGATACATGCGTTGTCAAACATGCAGCATGCGGGATTTATACTCTTGGGCTCCCCGCATGTCAAGGGTCAGGTTCACCCGGTCAAGTGTCCGGGGAGCAAGCGGTGTCCCGGGTTGGATGCGCCCAGCTAGGCGGAGGACTTGCAACCGAGATTCCGCAGTTGGAGGGTTCGCTGGGGTGCCGGTGGCCTGAATTGAAGTTGACACGGGGGTCCCAACACGCCCTGGCACAGGTTTGTCAAAGGCGAATTGGAACTGGACGGTAGCGGCCACCGGAACTGGACAGGCACGGTGAGGCGGTCCTCGCTCTGGTTTCTTGGTAGTGGAGTGAGGGGTGCGGAGAGGAGGCGTGGACACCGCCGAGACCTTGGACGGCCCATGCGGTGCCGGGCCTGGCTGTGGGTGCCCGAGGCGGGCTAAGGCCCTGGAAGTAGTTTCCACAGTAGGCGTGGGCTCCAGCTTGCGGGGCGCTTCGGGTGGGGATCCCTCCCCGGACGTCATGTCAAGTCAAGTCCCTTTGAGTGGTGGAAATTAGGGAGGGGCTGGGGGCAGTTCATCAGGCAGCCAGTCCTGCGGCGAGGGGTTGGTGAGGAGTTGCTGACCGTCGCCTGAGAGCAGGGCCACGGAGGCCTCGGAGAAGTGGCGCTTGCCGTCCTGCCACTCGTCGTGCTGCTCTTGGAGAACAGCGGTGGCCAGGCGCCGCAGGGTTTCGGAGTTGGGGAAGGTCCCCACGACCTTGGCGCTGCGACCGTTGAGGTCCGATCGGGCGCGTCGTACCCGCGCCCGTGGACGTATTCATCAGCACCATATGCCCTAGCCGGTCCGGCCAGTCGTTGCGGGGCCTCACCGGCCCTGGGGCCCAACACGAGGCCCGGCAGGACTCCGGCCCCGGGGCGGGTAGGTTAGGAGCGTGCCTGGGATGCGGCCGCG
>DAHWNZ010000068.1:0-12389 GCA_027339635.1 Candidatus Dormiibacterota bacterium | reverse complement strand
TCATGCGACAGCGGTTGTGAATGAGGTGGTCAGCTCGCAGCTGGCGCATGGCCGCGTCCACGATCGGGTATCCGGTGGCACCCTGCCGCCAAGCCTCAAGCGCATACTCGGACCCGCGCCATTCCAGGTGGCGGAACTCGGCCCGATGCTCCTGGGTGGTGAGCTTCGCAAAGTGCCAGAGAGCACCCCCAAAGAAGTCCCGCCAGGCGAGCTGTTCCAGCCACCTATCTGCCCCTCCCGCGAGCTCAGGAGCATCCCGGGCAGCTTCCAGCGCGGCGCGGAGCGCAGTTCGTACCGACAGGCTGCCGAAGTGCAGATCTGTGGAGAGGTTGGACGTGCCGTCCCCCGCAATGTCGTCGCGCGTCGCAGCGTACCTTTCAAGCCTTGAGCTGATGAACGCCGCTAGTCGGCGGCCAGCCGCCTGCTCTCCGGGCGGCGAGCTGCCTTCAGGAGCCGGCGACGGGCCCCGGCCTTGCGCCGTCAGAGGCTCGGTTCTGGGCAGGGCTGGGACCGGAAGGAATGTCGGTGGTCGTGTCGGACCGGGTATGCCCTCGGCCAAGGCGGACTGGAACCGACGCCGGCAGGCGCTGAAAGTGCGAAGTGGCGGAAGGTGCAGCGGATCAAGCAGCAGCTGTTCCGCCGACAACCAAAGTTCCCGACCGTCCGCCTGAAGTCGCTGGGACAGGGCATCGTCCCTCGCTCGAGAGTAGGGCTCGAAGCTTCGGACCGCAGTGACCAAGCTGGCGCCGACTTCCTCAGCCACGGCGGGCACGACCTCAAGCGGGTTGCCGCTGCGGACCACGAGGTTCGAGCCAAGGCGGCGGATGCTGGCGTCGAGCGCAGCCAGCGCCCCGAGGAGATGGGCGACTCTGCTCGGCCCCGTTCTCAGGTTTCCCAGGATGGCCGGATCGAGGACGAACAGGCCGATCACCGGGCGGCCGCCTTGACCGGCCCGGGCAGCGGCTCGATTGTCAATCAGTCGGAGGTCGCGCCGAAACCAGTGAATGGCGGGCTCCATGCCCATCAGTGTGAGGAGTGCGGGGTCGGGAGCGCCACGGTCCCTGGCTGACCTGCCATCCCCCAGCCAGGGTTCCTGGCAGCCAACCAGGCGGTCACGAACCTTGCCCTCAACCGCCAGTGGGCGGGCGGAGGGGAAGATCGCGAAGCCGGATTCCGATGGCGTCGAAAATGGCACTGGCCGTGGCCGGAGCGACCGCGATGATGGGGGTTTCGCCCGCCCCCGCGGGCTCGATGTCGGGGCGGTTCACCAGCACCACATCGATGGCGGGAAGGTCGGTGAACCGGGGCACCCGGTACGACTGGAGGGACGGGTTGGCCACGGCACCGTTCCGCACGTGGACCTGCTCGAAGAGCGCGGGTCCCAAACCCATCACGGTCGCTCCCTCGACCTGATTTGCCAGGTTGCCTGGGTTCACTATCGCTCCACACTCGTAGCCGGTGACTATCCGTAGCACCCGCACCTGGCCGTTGAGCACCTCCACCTCGACGACCGTCGCGATCCGCCCATCCTTCTCGAGACCGACCGCCATCCCCATACCTCGGCCCTTGAAGCGAGACCGGGTCCTCCAGCCCGCTCTGTCGGCGACCTGCACCGTCAGCTCGCGAAGGCGCGCGTCGCTCAGGTTCTGGAGCCTGAAGTCGAGCGGGTCCGCCCCCACGGCGGTCGCCAGCTCGTCAACGTGAGACTCTCGAGCGAAGTTGTTGGCGGTGGCCGCGAGGGCTCGATATGAGCCCTGCCGCAACGGGGAGTCGGCGGGTTGGAACCGAAGGCGTCCAGCCTCCGCCCGGTAGGGGAAGCCGATCCCCACCGCTCCAGCGTTTATGTCGAGGAAGTCCCAGCGCAGGATGCGGCCGTCGGGTCCCACCGCGCTCTGCACATCGATGACCGCCGCCGGTCTCAGGTAGGCTTGGGTGAACTCGTCGCGCCGGCTCCAATGGACCCGCACCGGGTGTCCACAGGTGCGCGCCAGGCGGGCGGCGGCCACCGCCGCCTCGCCGGTGTGCTTGCCTCCGAAGCCGCCGCCAAAGTCGGGCACGACGACCTCGACCCGCTCGACATCGATCTCAAGAGCGTCGGCAACCTCCTGCCGAACCGCAAACGGTCGCTGGGTCCCCGTCCAAACCCTGACCGTGGCTCCTGACCACGTGGCGACGGCAGCCCTGGTCTCCATGGGCACATGCGCAAGGTAGGGCACCGTGTACGTCGCCGAGAGCCTGCGCGCGGACGTGGGCAGCGGGCTCTCCGCTGGGCCCCAGCTCTGATCCACCGCTCCTCCCCAGCCTTCGATTGACTTCGGGTGGTCGCGGAGATGGCGGTAGAGGGTCTCGTCGGAAACCAGGGGTGGCTGACTCCACTCTGCTCGAATGGATGCGAGCGCCCGCACCACGCTGCCCCTGTTTTCGGCCGCAACGCCCAGGAAGTCTCGGTCACGGAGGACGCACACCCCCGGCATCGCCTCAGCCTGAGAGGTGTCCGCCGACAGCAGGTGCGCGCTCCAAAACGGCGTTGGCAGCACCGCGCCCTCCCACATCCCCGGCAACTCCACATCGGAGGGGTACCGCTTGGACCCGCTCACCGCCGCCGCAGAGGTCACCCGGGGGATGGTGCGGCCGGCCACCGTCCATTGGGTGGGTGGCGTCAGCGCTTGGTCCGGGTCGGCCTCCACTATCTCGTGCAGACCCTCCACCAAGTCCGCGAAGTCGATCCGGCGTGCGAGGGTCGGCGCACCGACAACTCCGGAAGCGGCCGTCAGGAGGTCCACGGGGCATTCCAGGCGCTGCGATGCGAGATCGAGCAACCGGGCTCGGGCAGCTGCGCCCACAAGTCGGAGGTGAAGTCCTGCATCGGGCGTGGAACGGCTCCCGAAGGTCCCAACGTCAAATGGGGAGATGTCGGTGTCGCCCATGACCAGAGTGACCTGCTCGGGCGCTACCCTGAGCTCCTCCGCCACCATTTGAGTAAGGGCACTGCGGTTGTCCTGGCCCCCATCCACTTTGCCTATGAAGGCGGTCACCCGCCCGGTGCTACCCAGGTGCAGGAAGGCGCCGCCGTCGGGGGTGCCGAAGGCCGGGTGGGGGGACCCTCCGGGAGGAAGCACCGCCACCAAGCCGTCCCCCAGGAAGTCAAAGTACCGCCGGTCTCGCACCGGAGTGAGGTCGATGGGGTGCCCGCTCGGGGAGTCGCTCAGAGCCGGTGCCATAGGGGCGGCCGACGGGGGCTCGGTTGAGCTTCCCTCGGCGGCGCGGTGGACGGCCCTGGCTACCCTGGAGTACGCCCCGCAACGACACAGGTTCCCGGCGAGTCCGCGGCGTATCGCCGAGTCATCGGGACTCGGGGTGGAGCGGAGCAGGCCCACAGCAGCCATCACCATGCCGGGAGTGCAGTAGCCGCACTGGAGCGCCGCCTCCTCGAGGAATGCAGCCTGCACCGGATGGAGGCCCCCTGACGCGGCTATGCCCTCAATGGTGGTCACCGGGCGATCCCCTACGGCTTCCAGGGCGAGCTGGCAGGACAGGGTCGGGGCGTCTCCCAGAAGGACCGTGCATGCACCGCACTCCCCCTCGCCGCAACCGTATTTGGTGCCGAGCAGATGGAGTTTTCCGCGGATGACCCCCAACAGGGATTCGAAGCCGTCGCCGACGACCGTCAGCTCCTGCCCGTTGACAGTTAACCGGTACTCGGGCATCGGAGCCCCTCCTTGGTCGGTGGATCACACCAGTGGATCACCCCAAAGGTACTCGGGTGTCGGGGGCCCTGTGCCCCGGAGCCACCCGCTGGGTTCGTCCAACACGAGGGTCGTGAGGCGGACGTGAAGCGCTCATGGGCAAGCTGTTGAAGGTGCGCCCCCGGGGGGCCCCAAGGCGACAGTTGAGAGCGGGACTCAGATCGCGGTGGGTTCTCCCGGTGCCGTCATCCGCACCACCATCTTGCCGACATTGGCGCCGTTCAGCATCGCGATGAAAGCAGCGGCCATGCGCTCGATTCCGTCGACGACCGTCTCGTCGGCCAGAAGGCGCGAGTCGGCGACCATGGGGGCCACCTCGTCAATGAAAGTCCTTCTCCGGTCCATGTGATCTCCGACCAGAAAGCCCTCCAGGCGCAGACGCTTGCCGATCACCAGAGCGAGATTCCGCGGGCCGGGTGGCGGGGAGACCGCGTTGTACTGGGAGATCGCCCCACACATGGCAACCCGACCTCGCACCCGCAGGGCCGAGATGGCCGCTTCCAGGTGGTCACCCCCGACGTTGTCGAAGTAGACGTCAACGCCTTTGCCGTGGCTGGCCCCGCGGAGGAGCTCGGCGAGATCGCCGGAATGGTAATTGAAAGCCTCATCGAACCCCAGATTGCGGCGCATGTGGTCGACCTTGACGTCAGACCCGGCGCTCCCAATGACCAGCCCGGCTCCACGCGCTTTGGCGAGCTGTCCCACCATGCCCCCGACCGCGCCCGCGCCTCCTGAGACGTATACCGTTTCCCCGGGTCTCATCCCCGCCACGTCGAGTAGACCCACGTAGGCTGTGAGGCCGGGCATGCCGAGGGCCCCCAGGAAGGCCGAAGGCGACACCCCCGCGATCCCGTCGACCGGTGAAAGGGCCCGCGCCTCGGCGGTTGCGTACTCGCGCCAGCCGAGGTTGTGCACCACCAGCGCACCCACGCGAAGCGGTGATGAGGGCTCAGCCCACACCACCTCGCCAACGGCTGGGCCCTCCATCACCTGGTCCATCGCGAAGGGTGGGACATAGGAGGGACCGTCGTTCATTCGACCGCGCATGTAGGGGTCCACAGAGCAGTAGAGGTTCTTCACCACCACCTGCCCTTGCTGCGGCTGCTGCTCCCTGAAGACGACCTCGAAGCAGTCGGGCGTCGGCATTCCCACGGGTCGCCGCCGCAGCCATACCTCGCGCCCACCGAACTGATTCATCACGTATCCCAGTCTGAGCCGCTGACGGACTTCGTGCCGGCCCGTTCTCGGCTCTCGCCAGCGGGCGCGCAAGCGCCGCCCATGGGGCCCCTTCCCGGGGAGCTATGATCCACACGGGCTGGCCAAAACCTTCCTGACATGGGCGAGCTCTCGGTCCGTTCCAATGGAGGATCACCGCAATCGCGGAGTCGATGGTCGACGGGGAGGCGGCGGAGGCTATGGGCGGCACACGGGAGCTGGCACCGGGCTGGCTGAGCGGCGGCCTGCCCCAACCCCGGACGCTACTCGGGTTGCTCTCCGACTACCTGAGCTTGACCAAGCCCGGGGTGATGAGCCTGCTCTTGGTGACCGAGTTCCTGGCCATGGTGACCGCAGCTCGGGGCTTCCCCGGGTGGGGCCTCAGCATCGCCGCGCTGGCCGGAGGTGCCATGGCCTCCGGGGGGGCGTCCGCCATCAACTGCTGGTTCGACCGCGACATAGACGCGGTCATGGGTCGGACGCGCAACCGGCCCGTTCCCGCGGGACGGATAGCCCCGTCCAGCGCGGTTGCATTCGGCCTTCTGCTGAGCGCGGGGGCGTTCCTGGCTTTCTTCACCTTGGTCAACCCCCTGGCGGCGCTTCTGTCTCTCGCGGGCGGAGCGTTCTACGTGCTGGTCTACACCTTCTGGCTGAAGCGATCGACCAAGGAGAACATAGTCATCGGCGGTGCTGCCGGGGCGGTGCCCCCGCTGGTGGGATGGGCCGCAGTCACCCATGGGGTTGGTCCCGTGGGGCTGGCGCTCTTCCTGCTGGTGTTCCTCTGGACACCTCCGCACTTCTGGTCGTTGTCACTCATCCTGAAGCGCGACTACCAGGCGGTCGCCGTCCCGATGAGGCCGGTCGTGCTGGGGACCAGAAGCACCAAGAGCGGGATCCTCGGCTATGCCGTGATCATGACGCTCGCCAGCTGCCTGCTGGCGCTCTGGCTCGGTCCGCTGGAGCTTCTGGTGTCCTTGGGGCTCGGACTGCCGTTCTTGCTCCTGAGCCTCAGGGTGTTCACGGACCGGGCCGGCAACATCTGGGCCCGGCGTCTGTTTCTGTTCTCGATCGCCTACCTCTTCTTGTTCTTTCTCGGCACCGCGGCGGTGTCGGTCTTCGGCAGATGAGGACCGGCTAGGGGCTGGGCCAGGTCCCCGCGCCCTTGGTGGCAGCGTCGGCTCACTTGTCGCGCCGGTAGAATCAACGAATTGGAAACTCAGATCGCTGAGATGCTTCCCGGGATCTCCTACCTGGGCGAGGCTGAGGTCGGGACGATAGAGCGGGCCTATGCCCTGGCGGAGCGGGCGCACTCGGGACAGATGCGCCTCTCGGGGGAGCCCTACATCAGCCACCCACTGGCGGTGGCCTCCCTGCTGGCGGACATGCGCCTGGACCAGGACGCCCTGGCCGCGGCCCTGCTCCATGACGTGGTCGAGGACACCTCGATCACATCCGAGCAGATACGGGAGGAGTTCGGCGAAACGGTGGAGAAGCTGGTCGCCGGGGTGACCAAGCTGGGCCGGATCAAGCTTCACTCCCAGGCCCAGGTCCAGGCGGAGAACATCCGCAAGATGCTCATCGCCATGGCGGAGGATCTCCGGGTGGTCCTGATCAAGCTCGCCGACCGCCTCCACAACATGCGAACCATTGGCGCCCTGCCCGAGGAGCGCCAGCGCCGGATAGCCCAGGAGACAGCCGACATCTATGCCCCGCTGGCGCACCGGCTGGGGATGTGGCAGATGAAGGCGGAGTTGGAAGACCTGGCCTTCTCGGTACTAGACCCGGAGAACTATCAGCGGGTGCGCTCGGAGATCCTCTCCCTGCGCAAGCAGCGCGAGAACGCCCTGGAGGTGGCTCGAGCCCGGCTCGAACGGGAGTTGACAGAAGGTGGGATCACCGCGGAGGTGGCCGGCCGCCCCAAGAACATCACCAGTGTGTTTCGCAAGATGCAACAGGCGGGGCGGACGATCGATGAGATCTACGACCTGGTGGCAATCAGGGTCATCTGCCAGGACGTCAAGGCCTGCTACGCGTCTCTGGGCGTCGTGCACTCCCTGTGGAAGCCGATTCCCGGCCGCTTCAAGGACTACATCGCCATGCCCAAGGGCAACGGCTACCAATCCCTGCACACGACCGTGGTCGGCCTGGGCGGCGAGCCCGTCGAGATCCAGATCAGGACATGGGAGATGCACCGGACAGCGGAGGAGGGGATCGCCGCCCACTGGCATTACAAGGAGGGGACGCGGTCGGACCAGCGGTTGGACCAGGGCTTTGGCTGGCTTCGCTCCCTGCTCGAATGGCAGAAGGAGCTGCTGGACGCCGAGCGCTTCGTGGAACACGTGCGCCTGGACGTGTTTCAGGACGAGGTGTTCGTGTTCACCCCCAAGGGTGACGTCCTGTCCCTACCCTCGGGGGCGACCGCGATTGACTTCGCCTACCGGATCCACACCGATGTCGGGCACCGCTGCTTGGGGGCCAAGGCCAACTCCCGCATGGTGCCCCTCGACTACCGGCTGCAGAACGGCGACATCGTGGAGATTCTGACGACCAGATCGGAGCGGCACGGGCCCAGCCGCGACTGGCTCAACTTCGCCAGGACCAGCAGCGCCCGGGAGAAGATCCGGCAATGGTTCAAACGGGAACGCCGCGAAGAGAACGTGGCGCGTGGCAAGGAGCTTCTGGACCGGGAACTGAAGAGGATGCGTGGCGCGGCCCTAGCGTCGATTTCCAACGCCCGCCTGCAGCAGCTGGCCCAGGAGTTTCGTCTCGCCGATCCCGTGGACTTCTTTGCCGCGGTGGGGTACGGCGAGATCTCCGCGCGAGCGGTCGTCCTGCGCTGGGTCGCGGGCGAGGAGGACAGCTCGCCGCGCCCGGGGACGGGCCCCGCGATTCCCCTCGTCTCCCGTCCGACGCCCAGCGGGGGCGTCAAGGTCGCGGGCCTTGGTGATCTGCTGACCAACATAGCTCGCTGCTGCAAGCCGGTGCCCGGAGAGGCGATCCGGGGCTATGTGACCAGGGGCAGAGGCGTCACCGTCCACCGGGATGACTGTGTCAACATCCGCCACGCTGGCGATCCCAGGCGCATCGTCCAGGTTGAATGGGACGAGGACAGCAGGCAGGTGTACCCGGTGCGCCTGCGCATCGAGGGGCAGGACAGGACCGGTCTCCTGCGGGATGTGGCCACAGCCATCGCCGAGAGCAAGGTCAATCTGAGCGGAGCCGCGGTGGAGATCGAGGGGGCGGGCACGGCCGTCATCTCGACGGTGGTGGAAGTCACCAGCCTGACCGAGTTGAGCCGGCTTCTCGAACGACTGGAACGCATCCGGGACGTCCGCCAGGTCGTGCGCGAGGTGGGCTGAGGACCGCCGCCGCTTAAACTGCCTCGAAGTGGCTGGAATCTCCCGACCCCGTGGCACCGACGACCTGCTCCCGGAGCGTCTGGCCGCCTTGGAGCACGCCGTCGCAATCGGCGTCCAGGTTTCCTCCAGGTACGGGTACCGGCGCCTGCAGACCCCGATCTTCGAGGCCAGCGACCTCTTCGTCAGAGGGGTCGGCGACGCCACTGACGTCGTCCGCCGAGAGATGTACACCTTCGAGGATCGAGGAGGGAGGTCCTTGACGCTGCGTCCCGAGGGCACAGCCCCTGTGGTGCGGGCCTTCTGGGAGTCCGACCTGCGTCAGTCGCCCCTGCCGGTCCGGCTCAGTTACGCCGGGCCGATGTTCCGCTATGACCGCCCCGGCCGGGGGCGCTACCGGCAGTTTCACCAGTTCGGAGTTGAGGTGCTCGGGGAGTCGGAGCCGGAGCTGGACGCCGAGGTGATCGCGGTCGCATGGAGGTGGTTGGCCGAGCTGGGAGTGGGAGGCACGTCGCTGCAGCTGAACAGCATCGGCGACAAGGCCTGCCGGCCCCGGTATCGGGAGGCTCTGCTGCAGCATTTCTCCGCCCACCTGGCGGATCTGCCCGCCCTGGATCGGGAGCGTCTGGCGCGCAACCCTCTGCGGATTCTCGACAGCAAGGATCCGGAAATGGCACCTCTCCTGGAGTCGGCACCAAGGACCACCGATTACCTCTGCCCGGAATGCGTCGACGCCTTCGGCCGGGTGCAGCAGGCCCTTCGGGCCTACGGCATCCCGTATCGGTTGAATCCGCTCTTGGTCCGGGGGCTGGACTACTACCAGCGGACCGCCTTCGAAGTCTGGCACGAGAGCCTTCGAGGAGCCCAGAACTCACTCTTCGGCGGCGGTCGCTACGACGGCCTCTCCGAGGCTCTGGGATACCCCAGGTGCCCAGGAGTGGGTTTCGCAGCCGGGCTGGAGAGGGTGACGCTGCTCTGCCGGGAGGTCGAGCCCGTGCCCGAGCCCAGGATCTTTGCCGTCTCAGCAGATCGGACGGCCGCCGCCGCGGTCATCGAGGCTGCCGAGGAGCTCCGTGGATCCGGACTTGGAGTGGTCGCGGATGTCGGGGGTCGAAGCTTGCGGGCGAAGATGCGAGCCGCCGAACGTGCCGGTGCGGACGTGGTGGTCATCGTGGGGGAGGAGGAGCTAGCCCAGGACGCGGTCACCGTCCGCAGCCTGCGGTCAGGCACCCAGACGTCGGCTGCGGCCACCACGCTGCTGGAGGCGGTGCGGCCGCTTGTTGCGGGATTTGATAAGAACATGGGAGGAGCCACTTGAGGAAGAGGCGCATGTGTGGCCGGGTGTCGCTGGCTGACGCCGGTGAGCACCTGGTGTTGGCCGGCTGGGTGGGCCATCGCCGCGACCACGGCGGGCTGACGTTCATCGACCTTCGGGACCACACGGGAGTGGTGCAGCTGGTGTTCAACCCCGCCCTGGCCCCAGAGGCCCATCTCGTCGCCGAGCGCTCCCGGCTGGAGTGGGTCCTGCGCGTGGAGGGCACTGTGGGGCGCCGTCCGGAAGGCAGTGAGAACCCCAGTCTTGCTACAGGTGAGATCGAGATCGCGGTGGACCGTTGCGAGGTGCTGAGCCAGGCCGACGCCATGCCGATGGGGATATCCGACGACTCCCCGGCGGAGGAGCGGGTGCGACTCCAGTACCGCTACCTGGACCTGCGGCGCCCGCGGATGCAGCGCAACCTGAGAGCCCGCCATCGCTTCATCAAGTCACTGCGGGACGTCGCCGACGAGCTGGAGTTCATCGAGATAGAGACGCCCACCATGATCCCCAGCACTCCCGAGGGGGCCCGTGACTTCATCATCCCGAGCCGGCTCTGGCCAGGGCATGTCTGGGCCCTTCCCCAGTCGCCGCAGATCTACAAGCAGCTCTGCATGGTCGGTGGTTGCGACCGGTACTTTCAGATCGCTCGCTGCTGGCGCGACGAGGACCTGAGAGCGGATCGCCAGTTCGAGTTCACCCAACTCGACCTGGAGATGTCCTTCGTCGACGAGGAGGACGTCTTCTCGGTTCTGGAGGAGATGATATCCCGGGCGTTCGAGAGTGCCTTTCGGGTTGTGGTTCCGACTCCCTGGCCGCGTCTGCCGTACGCCGAGGCCATGAGGAGGTTCGGGTCCGACAAGCCCGACACCAGGTTTGCCAACGAATTGGTCGAGGTGACCGAGGTATTCGCCCGGTCCGAGTTCAGGGTGTTCCGTGCAGCGGTTGACGCCTGCGGGACCGTCCAGGCGCTCAGGGTCCCGGGAGGAGGCGAGCTCACTAGGGGCGATCTGGAAGGGGATTGGCTCCAGGTGGCCCGGACCTATGGGGCAGCCGGCCTGGCCTACCTGTGGCGGCGGGGCGGGGAATTCGAGGGTTCGATCGCGAAGTTCATCTCCTCTGAGGAACAGGAGGAGCTGGCCCGCAGGTTGGCGGTGGAGGATGGGGACTGCGTCTGTTTCACGGCCGGCCCCTCCGACATCGCCGCCACGGCGCTGGGGGCGGTCAGGCTGCACGCCGCCAGGCACTTCGGGTGGGCGGACCCGGGCCGATTCGACTTCCTGTGGGTGACCGAGTTCCCGCTGTTTGAGAGGGATTCCGTGACCGGGCGCCTGGGATCGGTACACCACCCCTTCACCCAGCCCCATCCGGATGACTGGGGACTGGTTCACACCGAGCCGGAGCGGGTCCGGTCCAGGTCCTACGACATCGTCTGCAACGGCGTCGAGCTGGGCAGTGGGTCGCTGCGGATAACCGATCCGGGCCAGCAGGCCGCAATCTTTCGGGCCCTGGGCCTCAGCCTCGAGGAGGCGGAGAGCAAGTTTGGCTTCCTCATGAATGCCTTCCGCTACGGCCCACCTCCACACGGGGGCTTTGCGGCCGGGATCGACCGGATCGTGATGCTGGGGACTCGGGAGTCGTCCATACGAGAGGTGATAGCGTTTCCCAAGACCCAGAGCGGCGGCGACCCCATGACCGGCTCCCCGACGCCGGTCGCGGAGTCGCAACTGCGGGAGGTCGGGCTGCGTCTGGCCCCGGGAACACGCCAGCAGGTGGCTCCCGGGGTAGGGGACGCCGGGGCGTGATACCTTGGCCTGGGGCTTGGGGCCCCGCCGTTTGCCAGCGCCCGACCCTAGTGATGTTATTTTCGGGAGCGCCAACACAGTGTGTGGCCCACGAGCCTCCCAGAGAGGAAGTGGAAAGTCGCGTGAGGCGCACCCACCTGGGTTGTCAGGGATCGGAGCCGGGCCGGCGGGTGCCCCCAAGCGCCAGCACGGGGGTTTGAATTGGGCGTCTCGCGGGCAAGCACTCCATTGATGAGTTCCAGGACTGTGACCCAGACCGAGCTGCGCATCCCGGCCGATCCCGACTACATCGTCGTGGCCAAGCGGACCGCCGCAGGTATGGCGAGTGTGGCCGGGCTCGGAGTCGAAGCCTTGGACGAGCTCAACATCGCCATCGCCGAGGCCTGTGAGCACACCATCAACTCAGCTCGCAGCCAGGGCTTCGTGGACGCCAAGGTCCGAATCGGCTTCCGGGTGCAGGAGGACGCTCTCAGGGTGGATGTCCGGCTGCTCGCCGGGCGCACCGAGGTGCAGGAGAGGCCGGTCGCAGGCACGGTCAGCTCGCTAGCGGAGCGCGAGGCGCTGGACATGGCGATTCAGATGCTGCGCTGCTTCGCTGATGACGTTGACTTCCAGGCCGTGGGGAGCGGGCTGATGCATGTCCGTCTAGCCAAGTACCGCTGGCGGTGACCGAGGCGGGGTTCCGGCCCTCCCTGAGCTCCCCCAGGTACGACCGCGAACTCCAGCATCGCCTGTTCGAGGAGTACCGGCGGAGTCGCGACCCCTCGGTCCGGGAGCAACTGGTGGAGCAGTACACGGCCCTGGTCAGGTCGTTGGCGCGCCGTTTCGCGGGCCGCGGCGAGCCCCTGGAGGATCTGGAGCAGGTGGGGTACCTGGGCCTGATTGCCGCCATAGAGAGGTTCGAGCCGGGAATGGGATTGGAGTTCACCACCTTTGCCACCCCCACGATTCT
>DAHWNZ010000067.1:0-13374 GCA_027339635.1 Candidatus Dormiibacterota bacterium | reverse complement strand
GGCTCGGCGCGGAGCAGTGGCGGATGCGGCAAAGACCGACCATCCAAGAGCCAACAGTGCAGCAGCGCTCATCGCGAAGAGGTAAAAGGTGTACGCAAGCGCAGGCCCGCTGCGGTTGAGAATCGCCAGGGCAGGGGCAGGGGTCAAGGACGACACCACCGTCACCCCCTGCTGCCGTAGGCGGGCGACGATGGTGGACGGGGCCCGAGCTGACAGCCACACCTGGTCGACCGTCTCGGCCGGCGGCCCGGTCTCGGCACGAACGGCAGCGCTCAGGTTCATGAGGAACCCATTGCCTCCTACCTGGGGAAGAGCCACCACCTGGTACTTCGCGTCGAGAACTATGCTGGTCCCGTCGAAGTCCGAAGTCGGAGCGGCCGCTGGATCCTGGATTGGGGTGCCGCGGCTCATCACCGCCGGGAGGACCGAGGGGAGCGGTGCCACGTAGACCGCCGGTGAGGTCGTGTCACTTGCAGAGTCCTCAACCAGCAACTGCAGCGCGGATCGGCCGTCCACTTTGATCACGTCGACCGTCATGCCCGGGCCGGAACCGGTCCAGTAGGAGGGGTCGCCGAGGCGGCTCGTGACCTCCCGCCACCCGTGCCCCGTCTCCTGCTGGAGGGCGCCAAGGGTGAGCGAGTAGCTAACGGACTGCTGACCAGCGTCCACCTCCTGCCCAGTAACCAGGCTGGTTTGGGCAGGGGTCCATTCAGGCACCAGCTGGGTTCCTCGACAACCTCGCAGGCAGACCCCCGGGAGCGTTGCCTCATAGGTCCGCGTGCCCGGCGTAAGGTACCCGAAGTCGGCCACCTCTTGGTTTCCCTGGCTGTCGACCATGTTGAGCTCCAGGTCCGGCGGCGGCGTGGGCGCGCCCGCCAGGGTGACCGTCGCTCTGAGTTCGGTCCCGGAAACCTCGAGCGGGGGCGGCACTGGTGGACTAAGCCAGCGGACCAACTGGGCAAGCGACACGTGGCTCACCCCTTGGGGCCAGTAGCCAATCCACCGCAGGCGGCGGGGCTGAACGGCGAGCAGATCGGGCCCGGGTCCGGTCTGCACCATCGCCGCCATGGCGTACCGGCCGCTGGGGTCAGCATGGTCGACCGCCTGCTCAAGCCCCAGCCCGTCCGGAAGTCGCACGTCCAGGACCCTCGCAGCGCCGAGGGCGAAGTCCGCCCGGGTTGCCCTATTGGCAGCCGCATCCGCCCATCCCGCCACCGCGAAGCAAGCCAGCGCCACCGCGACAGTCACCACTGACATCTGGCGCAGGCCGGAGGGGCGACGAGCCACCTGGCGGACCCCTATTCCGAAACCGATCCTGGAACCCTTCGACGTCCGGCGGATGACGGCCCTGGCCAAAACCGTTACGGCCCGGGTCGAGACGATGGCCACAATGACAGCGAGGAGCCCCGGGGCGAGGACCGCGAGCGGGTTGGGTTGGCGTCCGTCGACCGCCCCGGAGACGATCAGTTCGACTAGTGCCGCGATGGCCACGGCCAGGGCCGCCGCGTCCAGGGCCGCCCGTGCCGGCGGTGCGGTGGGGACCTCCAGACCGAGCAGCTGCCGCTGAAGCGGGGCCACCAGCAGCCGGCGGGACCCGGCCGCGACGGCAGCGATCCCCCCGCCCACGGCGGCCAGACCGGACACGATCGCCGTGGCGTCGAACGTCACGCGCGTATTGGGCAGCAGGGCGTGCTGGGCCAGCGCTGTGAGGCTGATCGCCACGAGCAGGCCGAGGGGGAATGCGACCAGGAGCACCATGATCGGCTCACCCAGCCCGAAGGCGACCACCCTCAGCCAGGGAAGGCCCCGAAGGCGGGCAATTGCCACCTCCTTGGTCCGCACCAGCGCAGACTGGGCCACCAGCCCATAAACGACGAAGAGGGCGAGAACGACCAGCTGCAGGTCGACCAGAACAACGATGACCGCCATCAGGTCGGCGGAGCTGACGTAGTCGCCCACGGCCGAGAAAAGGCGGGTCGTGGCGGTGAGGCCCGCCTGCTGGTTGGCGGCCGCCTCGTAGGACTCGACTGCACCCTCCAGAACGCCCAGATTGCCCGGATCGACCCGCTTCGGCTCCAGAGGAAGCTGGACCAGAGCGGTTGTCGGTAGCCCAGCCACCGTGGAGAGAACCGTGAAGGCGGAGTCCAGGTGCCCATCGCCATATCCGAAGAAGTCCTGACCGAGCCAGTACGGCGCCAGCGGATTGCCCGGCAAGGCGATCCCGACGACCGTCAGCGGACCGACGCCGACGGGACTCGCCGGATGCATCACGGTCCCCACGCGGGCTTCGAGAGCTCTGGCCGAGCGGGTGGTGAGGACGATCTGGCCTGCGGCACCGGGACATCGACCGCTGACGAACTTCAGATGTCGGCAGACGCCCGGCCGCGCGACCAGAGGGAACCGGACTGGCGCCTCGACCTCGGCGGTGTAGCTTGCCTGGGCGGGCCCAAACCATCGCCCCATGCCATATCTGGCACCCAAGGCGAAAGCCGGCGCCACCAAGGCGACCGCCTGAGGGCTCGCGACGAAGTCACCGACGTTCACCGCGGTGGCCGAGGCCCCCGCCTGCGCCAACTTCGCCTGCAGAACGGTGCCATACGCGGTTTCCAGGTACATGGGGCCGGCGCTCGCGGCGGCCACCGCAACTGTGGCGGCAAACAGCATGGCGAGGGAGCTCCCGGCACGCCACCGGATGGCGGCCCAAGTGAGTTCCACCCAACCTGGGGCGCGCTCCTTCACTGGCGCCGCCTCAGCGCCAGGCCCCGGGAGCGCCGGCCTACGCCTCGCGCACTATCCGCAGCCGCCGCCGGAAGCCACCGTCGTCGCTGGCGTCGCGAAGGTCCAGCCGTAGTAGTCGGCCGAGATCTGATATACCTCAAGCGCAACCGTGTCCGAGAGGGACGCAGACCGGGTTGGGGGACAGAATGCCCGCTCCACCTGGTTGACGGTCGCCCCCGCCCCCAGCTGCTGAACTTGGGGATCGTACTGGCTCAGGTAGTTCCACGCGAGAACATCCACCGCGCCGTCGGGGCAGGTGAGTGGGGCAACCCCTCCCGAACTCAGCTGCTGAATCGGGGTTGCGCACTCGCTTCCCACCGGCGGGACAGAGGCAGGAGCCACCGCAGGCTCTGTTTCGGCCCCCGGGACGGCGGACGTCGGATGGCTGCAGCTCCAAGTGCCCACTACGGTGGCTGTGGCAGCGGACTCCCCGGGGCTCTGGCCCTCGAGCGTCAGATTCAGCGTCCCTGAGGTTCCCGATCGGGCGACCGACAGCAAGCCGGTGCCCTGAATCAACGACTGGCCGGCAGCCTGCCGAATGGGCCCCGCGTAATAGGTCAGGGGAAAGAACGGTCCCCGGATGCTGAGAGTCAGACTGGTGCTGAACGTCCCGGTGAAGTTGAAATTCAGCCGGGAGCCGGCCTTGAGGTCTTCCGCGGTCAGCACAAAGCTGTCGACCCCGAACGGTCCTCGCATCGTGAAAGAGCGCCCCGCGGAGCTGCATGAGAGCGCAGCTGGCGGGAAGGTGACGGCGCCCGCGGCTGTCCCGAGGTTCAACTTGACCCCCGTCACATCTCCCGTCGCCGAGGCGCTGCCCGTCGGATGCGTCGGCTGCGGAGCCGGAGAGACCCCGCAGCTCACAAGAACCCCTCCGGTCGCTTCAAGAAGAAGCAGTAGGAGCGCTACCTTGTGACGCACCGCTCTGAAGCTGTCAGGCAACCCGGGTCCGGACCTGGTGAAATTCGACATAGCGTGATGCCATTCTTGCCGGGCGCCGAGAACCTGTCAACGGTCACCTCCCGTGGCCCAAGCCCGCGAGGGACCGCGTCGGCAGTATCACGGAACAATGGGGAATGCCCCAAAAGGGGACCTGGCCGAACTAGCCCGGGTTGCTCTCCCGGGCCATCCCGATGCGCACGGCGGGCGGTGGAGGATCTCCGACACGGTGCTCAGCACCACCCACCGGGCTTCGCTGGGCGCCCGGCCGCCGCTATTGTCTCAAGCCCAGAACAGATTGGGCCGGGCCCACCATTGGGCGGTGGCGGCCAGCCATGCGCATCCTCCAGGGTGTCAAGCCCGGGGATAACTGCGTAGGGCACCAAGGTTGGAGCCGCGAGCCCAGGCACTGTCAGCATCCTCACGCTCCTTAACGTCAGGGCCCGATCGGAACTGTTGCGTGCCTGAACCGTGAAAACCACGACACCTCCCGGGTTGGCCGACGCCCCGGCACCGACCGTGCCCGGCGTTTGTAGCGCACCGACTCGTGAACTGGCGCAGCCTGCCAGCAGCGCCGCGGCCACACATGCTATCCCTGCCACCCAGCCCCCTTCATCATCTGCCCACTACCCAGGCACGTCCGGAGGCGGAGGCGTCTTGAACGGCCAGCGGGTTCGTCATGGGAATACAAGGATGGAATCTGCTCGTGAACAGGGCAGGCTGGCAGCACCGCCGAAGTTGTCCCAACCCAGTTCCGGACCGCTGCGCGCTGATGGTGTACGACCCACGCCGTGAACACTAGCAGTGGGCCATCTCCGATGATGCGCCGACTTGGGAGTCGCTCGGATGGCCCCCGGTTTGCTGGTCCTGGGATCAGTGCCGGGGGCGAGAGCACACTCGTGGACGCGGCGATTCGCAAGGCATTCGACCACAACTCCAAGCGGGCAGAACGGTTGAGTACTCCGTGGTCACCCTCTACCGGTCCTCAGGCGGAACCGCGCTCTCCCCTTGCTCTCCGAAGGTGCCGCGCGCCAGCTCGGCTGCGGCCGTGACTGCCTGGCGGGCGGTCTGGGAGTCGATGGGGTGATCCGAGAACCGGGCCACCGCGTACCAGCGCACCAGCGTGGACTTTGCCGAGCTCGTCCGCCAGTGGGCCGGCAGGGCCCGTCGCAGATAGCTGTCTGCCCCCTCCGCGGGCAGGCGGCCGACACCGGCAGCCGCCAATCGGTCCTCCAACTCTCCAAAGGCGGCGAGCACCGCTTCCCGAGGGTTTCTGGGACGCCGACGAGTCCTCGGTGTGGCTGGCGGCATCGCGGCGACTTCAAGCTCCTCGTCCGGGGGAGCTTGGGCGCCTCGCGTCTTGAGGTACAACACCAAACTGCCGACGAGCAGGATCAGGCCGAGCGCGAGCCCGAGCCAGAGCGCCAGCCCAGAAATCGACCTTGATGGTACCTGGTGGCGACACAGCGATGGAGCTGACGGAGAGCACAAGGGCAGGGGAGGGGGGCCTAGGTGCGTAGGCAAATGGATCGGGAAGTGAGCGCCGGGCGCGATGTAGGACACTGCGCCCACACGGCTGGCGATGACCACAACCAGGGCTAGCACGGCGACCAGCAGGAGGACCGGCAGCGCCAGAGTTCGACGGCGGTGGAGGGTGTCACGCACCGGAGACAGCTTCCAGCGCCGCGAGGGCTGTGCGTACGGAGGTCTCTGATCCGGGCGGACCAGCCCCGGTCGACCTACCGGATTGGAAGCGACCCGCCGGTGGGTCCTGCAGTGCCTTGTGGGCCGGGGCGTCAGCAGCCGTGCCTTCGGCGCAGGCGGCCAGGTGGTCCGCCAGGCTCGGCTCGCCCACCCGGGTGGCGAGGGCCACGAGCATGCGTTGGAGGTCGCCAGTCAACCGGTCCTCGGGGGAGACGTTCCGGCAGGCGTGAGCGATCAGGTCGAGCTCCGAAGGGGTCTCTGGCGTCTCACGGCGCCGGCGGACGGGGCGGGTGCCAAAGTGTGGAGGGCGCGATAGGTGCAGGAGTAACCGCACCAACCAATTGAGTAGAACCGCTCCGATCATGAGGACCGCCAGGTCTGCCACCGCCCTGAGATCGGTCGAGCGGACTCCCAATGGGGTCTTTGAGGTGACATGCGCGGCCAATCCCAGCAGAACCACCACGACCACTGCCCCGAGCAGGAGCAGCGACAGGCCAGTCGTCGCTGCCATGCCCTGTCTGGAACGCGGTCGCGACGGAGTGAGAGGTGATCCCACGGCGGCCCGGCAGGCCCAGCGCAGGAGCCTCGACCAGGGATTGGTGGGCGGGCCACCCGTCCGCGATGGCGCTGGAACCACCCAGTCGACACGGGGACTTCCAGTTGGCGCCGGCGTCTGCGCCGCGGCGAGGACGGCCGCCACTATGACGATGCATGCCAGGCTGGCGACGCCGATGATCATCATCGCAATTCCTGCACCCACCTGAATCTGCGCGAAGAGGAGCGCCGCCTCTGCCCCCACCCCGACCGCGACGGCGGCCGTTGTGATTCTGGCCGCCTCGTGCCGGATCGCCGCTTGGTCCTCGTGCGCTGGCGTTCTCAGCTCCACTGCCCACCAGCCCAACTGCAGTGTGAGGAAGGTCCCGCCCGCCACCAGACCGACCGTACTGATCGCCAGGATCGATCCGGACCTGCCGGTCAAGACCAAGCCGTAGCTCAGTAGCAGCAGGCCGGTAGCGGCAGCGACCAGCGCGGGCCGCTGCAGCAAGACCGCGGCCGCAACACCGATGGCGGCAAGGAATGGGATTGCCAACGCCAGGACGGGTAGAACAGGTCCCAGCAGGCTGAGCTCGAACCCGATGGCCGACGCGAGGATCGTGGCGACGCCTCCCACCACGAGCGGCTTGAGCACCCTCATGCAGCCCATCGTCCCCGGCGTAGGTGGTTAAGGGTTGTGACGGCGCCATCCAGAGATGTGCCCGGCTCCCAGCGCACCAGCGGAATCGACGCTCGGAGCAGGTCTCTCCTCCTGGCTTCACGCCACAGGCGCCAGACCCTCAGGGCCACCTCCGCCCCGGAGCCTGTCCCGATTTCGACGTACCGCTCGGGGTCGACTTCGACCACGGCTAGGTCGAAGCCACGTCCGCGGATGTCCAACAGGGCTCGAACCATGCGTGGATCCGTCAGCGGAGAGACCGCCACCACCAGAGCCTGGGGCGGCAGGATGCGGGGCGGCAGAACGTCCAGGTCGGGCCGGGCGTAGCTGGTGACGACCTTGGTGTCGATGAGGGCGTCGAGGACTCGATAGAGGTGACTTCTTCCCATGCCCGGGGCCAGCCACTGGAGGACACCACCGTAGGCGATCAAGCCCACCCGGTCGCGCCGGCGCAGGAGATGCATCTCCGCCAGGGCCGCCGCTGCTCGACCCGCCGCCGCCATGGTCCCTTCGGCCCCAGTTCTCAGGCCGCCAAATGAGTCGAACAGAAGAATCAGGTCTGCGTTCCTCTCGGGGTTCTGGACGTTGACGTAAGGCTGATGGCGTCGAGCCGTGACCCGCCAGTTGATGCGGCGCACCTGGTCACCGGGTGCGTAGAGGCGGATGTCGGCGAACTCGAGACCCTCGGCCCGCTGGCGGGACAGTTGGTTTCCGACATAGACCTGGGTCTTCTGCGCCGACACACCGACTCGCAGGGGGCTGGCGGTGGGGTAGACGCGCAGGCCGACCGTTTGACCGCTGGTTCCGGTGGCCAGGAATACACCAAAGCGATGCCGGGCGCGGATCCTGACGGGGCCAACCTCATGGGCACCCCAGGTGCGACAGGCGACCTCCACAACGGCCGTCGCTCGACCACTACGGTCCGGCTCAAACGCGAACCGGGCCGGCGGATCAAGCGGCTCTAGCGCTTCCGGCAGATGGATGTCGCACATGACCCTACCCCACGCGGCCGCCTTCGTGACGGACAAAGTGAGGGCAACCGTCTCACCTTCAAAGGCACGGTCACGGTCGATGGCCAGGTTGACATGGCACGGAGCCTGACGGTCCAGTAGGAGGCCCCGGGCCAGGAAGATGGCGAGGGGCGCCGTGCAGGCCGCCAGCGCCGGGATGCCGAATGCGAAGGCCACAAGGCTACTGAGAACGAGCAGGGCCGCCAGGCCGCCCAGGCGATAGGTCGGGTATGCAATCAAGGCGTCCCCAAGCTCAATCTCCGACGAATTTGGAAGTCCACCCCGGCAGTGCTGGCTGAGGTCGAGCCACGAAGGGTACGCCGATTCCGGGTCGCCTCGCACTCGTGCCTACCACCCCACCGCCGCAGGCCTGTGGGACGGGGTAGCCGATCCCGGCACCTGGGCCTTGCGTCTCGCAGTCTCCGGCGAACGTGTCCAAGAAGGCGTCACCTGCACTCGTCGGGGATGTTTTGCTTGGTAACGGTGCCGCCGTGGACGACGACCTGGACCCACTCCAGAGCGGGACTTCCAGCCGGGTGGCGTGCCAAGAGCACATACGTACCTGGCAGCAGCGTGAACCGATACTGCTGGTAGTGACCTATCTCGACGCTGGTCACCTGATCAACGGGATACACGTTCGTGATAACGCCATCCGCTACCGCGCGGAATCGCATCGCGCCCCTGTAGACGATGACTGTGCCAGCGACGAACCCCCGGTCTTGCTCCGGGCGGAGAGTTGGCAGGGCATAGCAGGCGTCGATGCCGCCGACCACTGCCCCATCGCCGTTCGGGATGGTTGACTGTTCAAAGGACGTGGGGTTGGCCTGGCACCCTGCCAAGGTGATGATCAGCCCCGCCGTCGCCGCGGAGACCAAGCAGGTCCGTGCCATGGCCCCGCCCGTGTGGAGTGACCACAGTCCCATGTCCATGAAGGTAGCCCCACCGGAGCGGAAGCACAAGGACCAGCGATCCAGTCCTCGCTCTGATCGCTCGATCTGTGGTGACTCTCGGCCTTGGGCGCTTGAGTCCGATGGCAGGGGTCCGTCAAAGTCGCCCTCCCGGTCTTCTATCAGTCTGGTCGAATGTTGCCGTGGGCCGCCGCAGACTGCACGACCGAACTTGAGCTGCCGCCAGACCCAGCCACCTCGCTGGACTTTGACGTGGCCGTGAGTCCGATGGCGACAGGCCAGACCAAGCAGCGCCGAGGGGAGTACATTATTACTCCATCTTGAATCTTCGCGAGCTGTTGGCGCGAACAGACCGGTGATGAACCTCCAGGTAGCGGATGTCGAGCGCCGGGCGGAGCTCGTCTTCGAGCAGCTCGAGCGAGCGGTGGTCGGCAAGCGTCCTGTCTTGGAGGTCGTGCTGATTGGGATGCTGGCGAATGGCCATGTCCTGCTCGAGGACTTCCCCGGTCTGGCCAAGACCCTGATCGCCAGGTCCTTCGCCCAGGCGATGAGCCTTGACTTCGCGAGGGTCCAGTTCACCCCCGATCTGATGCCATCCGACATCACCGGGTCCACCATCTTCGACGAGCGCAGCCGCGACTTTGAATTCCGGCCAGGTCCCATCTTCGCCAATCTGATTCTGGCTGACGAGATCAACCGCTCCCCTCCGAAGACCCAAGCGGCGCTGCTGGAGGCGATGCAGGAACGCCAGGCGACCATCGAGGGCGTGACCCACCAGTTGCCGCGGCCCTTCTTGGTTCTCGCCACCCAGAATCCGATCGAATACGAGGGAACCTACCCCCTCCCCGAGGCGCAGGTCGACCGCTTCATCCTGCGGACCAGTGTCGGCTATCCAGAGCAGGAAGAGGAAGAGCAAATGCTCAAGGCCCGGCTTGGGAGGGCGCAGGATGAGGTGCGCTTGGACGTGGTGATGGACGGCCGAGCCCTGCTGGAGTGTCAGGCGGAGGTGGAGACGGTGGCCGTCGCCGACGAGATGGTGACCTACATCACCGCACTGGTTAGAGCGACGCGCGAGAACCCCAAGGTGCAGGTCGGCTCGAGTCCTCGCGGGAGTCTGGCCCTACTCAAGCTAGCCCGTGCCAGGGCCGCGCTCAGGGGTCGTGACTTCGTGGTACCGGAGGATGTCCAGGAACTGGCGATCCCATCCCTGGCGCATCGACTGACCCTGCGACCCGAGCTCTGGGCGCAGCGGATCCGATCCGCAGACATTGTCGCGGAGTGCTTGCAGGCGGTTCCGGTTCCGCCAACCTTGCCGGCGGCCATGATGTCCGGCTCCGAGGATAGACAAGGCCGACCCTGACGTACCACACCGGGCACGGCCAGTCCCAGCTGCTCCACTGCGCGACTACCACCTGCCTCCTCGGTAAGATCGGTGGGGGGCTCGAAGCTGGGGCACCCCGGGTACCGGGACGCAGTCACGGCGGCAGTGGACCAAGCCGGTCCGCTACTTGAGCCTCTTACCTGATACAACGACCCATTGCGGCCACGCGGCACGCACAGCGACCAATGTCGCGCTTCTCCAGCGCCAGAGAGCTTGGAGGTAACCCCGTGGATGGCGCGGTCGTTGAGCAGAGCAGATATCGTGTCCCAATTCAGACCCCACGCTTGACACCCATGAAAGGTGGCCCATGATCCGAATTGTGGGGAGTTCAGCTCGCGCTGGTCGCGAGGGAGAGCAAATGACGTCGCCCTGGGACGCCAGGGCCCGCGGGCGGCGATCCCTTGGACTGGTTGTTGGCCTGTTGGTCTTGGCCGCGGCGGCGGCGGGATGCGCCTCGACGAATCCGAGTCGCCAGGTCAGTCCAAGCCGTTTGGTCGCGACCAGGCAGAGTTCGTCGATGCGTATTCGCCTTGAGCTAGTGAATGCTCTCTACACGAATACGCAGCCACGCTTCATAGCGACTGCGATCTCGAACCCGCCACCTGTACCCGTCTCAGCTGAGCGAGCAGCCGAGGCCGCGATCATCGCCTGCAACGACGGAGTCGGCACGAAGACCGTGGCCACGGCTCTGGTCGACACGAGCCAAGGCCCGAACCCCGAGTGGGCGGTCTTCCTCGACCCGCCGGGAAAGCACTTCGGGGTCTATGCGGGCATGAAGCCGCCCAAGCACCCCGCCATCTTGAACTGGTACGCGGCGTTTGTTCCGGTGCGCGGCTCCCGGCCGATCTTCTGTACGTTCGGCAGGTCCGCTCGGTTGCCCGCTCTCCCAGTGTTCGGCACCCAAAAGTAGCGGTTGGACCCCTGCGTTTGAATGACCCAGGCCGTTGTGGCGCGTAGGCGAGAAGTTGCACCTCATTGCGCGACTTCGTGCTGAACGGCAACGAGAGCAGCCCCCGATTTGACCGCGCCTCGGTCAGCTCAACTCGAAGCATGCTGGGAGCTCACTGGGGCCAATTTCCAGCGTGCGCTCCTTCGCGCCCGGGAAACCCGCGGTGCGCCTCGAGCGGAAGATCCAACTGATTCGCCATAGGTCCCAAAGGGGAACTTCATCTTGGCGCGTTAGGTCCGTTCTGACCAGGCCCTCTGGAGAGTCTCGATCTCCACTAGCGACAGGTTCCTGTCGCGGTACCGATATCAGGGCCGTTGCGGTAGGTCGCCTGATCGTACTGGTGCGGAGCATCAGGGGCATAGGTGACCCGGAACCACCCGTGGACCGTCTCGTGGTACTTGATTCCGAGCGCACAGAAGTCGGGGTTAACGACGTAGGGTCCGGTCAGGGTGATCTGGATTGCGGCGGTATCGAAGGCTCGGATCCGCCTCACTGTGACGACCGGGTGCCGTACCAAGAAGTGGACTCCGTCGGAGGTCTCCATTGCCTTCACCGCCGCCTGCTCCCCCTTGTCCAGCGTGGCCGATCTTGACGCGGGTGTCGCGGAGGGGTTCTGCGGAAAGTTGAGGTGAATCGCTGAGCACCCGGTCATCATCGTGCTGCAGACGGTGACGGCCAGTACTCCCGCGGCTCGGCTGCAGAGGCTAGCAACCCTTCTGACATGTCCGAGTCGATCGCGAAAACTCACGTTTCAGAGTCGAGGTCAGCAACCACCTCAGCCAAAAGTCGGCCTCTCTGCCCCTTGGCCACTTCGGCTTCGGCCAGGCTCATCGAGTCGACGTACACGGGGTCGGTCGCAAGTACGTGACCTAGCAACTTTCTATCCTGCCAGCGATGCGGCCCCTGACTTCGGCGTGGGGAATGAGGTCGAGCTCATCTGCCTGCAGATGGCCGTCAAAATCCGTCAACCGTTCCTGGACAACGGCGTGGGCAATTGTGCCCCCGAGTTCGCGCTCGACGAGGTCGGGACCTCGGTCCTCCACAGCAGTCATGGAGCGGATCGTACCTGGTCAGCCGGAAGAGGGAGCGCCTCGGGTCTAGCCGCTGCCCGGCCGCGTCGCGTTCCCGGCCCCAGGACGGAGACCCCGGGCGGCGACGCCGGAGGTCGTTCAAGTTGCCACCACGAGCAATGGAAATCGGACAATCGGAGCGCTATTCTTGGTGCGGGATCCGACAGGTGCTGGAGCGAGCACGGGGAAGTTTTTGACAGCAATTTTGACAGCAACGCGGCCGAACACTGGCGGACTTTGGCGGACGAGACCGGTGTTCACGGGTGAGGTTTTGAATTCAATCCAGCCACTGACGGAGGACCATGAACGTGCTCAGGGCAATCTTTTAAGCCCAGGGTCGCAGGTTCGAATCCTGCTGGCGGCACCCGCTTTTCGATCTCAGAGCGGCTGTATCTTTCCGTGACCGGACGGGCGTGGCGGCCGCTTGACAGCAGTTCTGACAGCAATTTCGGGCGGCCTTCGGCGGACAGTGGCGATCGCCGGCGGACGGCAGCCCGACGGGGAAACCGGGAGGGCAGCGTCTACCAGCGGGCCGACGGCAGGTGGGTAGCCCAGGCCACCGCCCCGTCGGTGGACAGCTGTATCGCTACGCCAGGACCAGGGCGGCGGCTTCCGCCAAGCTGACCACCGCCCTGGCGGCGTTCTCGGAGCACCGCATCCCGCCACCGGGGCGGCGGACAGTTGCCGACTTCCTCGAAGATTGGTTGGAGAACACAGCTCGTTCCCCGGTGCGGGCCTCGATCTACGAGAGCTATGCCGGAGTGTTGCGGCACCACCTGATCCCCGACCCAGACCGGACCCGGCCCAGTTGCTTCATACCCAATGGGGTCCAGGAAATGCTCAATGGCAAGGTGGAGGCCGGGCTGTCGTCTCGCCGAGCCGACTACTTCCCTGGCATCCTCCACGGGGCCGTCAACGACCCCTCCGCTGGGAACTGGTGGGTAGGAATGTGGTTGGACGGGTACGGTCGCCGAAGCAGGTCCGCTACGAGATCCACCCCCTGGACCCGGATGAGGTGAACGCCCTCGTGGCCGAGGTGCGAGGCGACCGCCTGGAGGCGCTCTTCGCGCTGGCCATAGCCACGGCATGCGCAGAGGGGAGGCGCTGGGCCCGCGCTGGGAGGACATGGACCTGTCCCATTAGATCCTGCACGTCAGGCGGGCCCTGGAGCGCTATGAGGGCGCTTACCGGCTGGTCGACCCCAACTCGTCCAGGGAGGCGCGCTCGATCAGCCTGCCGTCCTTCGCCCTCCACGCCTTGGAGCGTCAGCGCGCCCTCCAGGAGGCGGAGCGGGATCGTGCCGGTTCGGTCTGGACGGAGTGGGGCTTGGTCTTCACGACCCAGACCGGGCTACCGTTGGACGGTTCCATGGTGACCCACGCCCTGCACCGTCACCTGAGGAGCGACGGGCTCCGACATCAGCGG
>DAHWNZ010000066.1:0-13444 GCA_027339635.1 Candidatus Dormiibacterota bacterium | reverse complement strand
CAGACGGAAGAGAGCCCGAGCGATTCGCACCGAATCCCGCAGGAGAGGGCGTCGAGCACCTCCGGGGACCACACCTCCGCCTCGTACACCCCGGGCTTGGCCGGCCATGCGAGGCCGTCCGGGGTCCGGATCGCGAACGGGCCCAGGCATCGCAATTCCTCGGTGATCGTGAAGCGGCAGAGTCCGAACGCGGTGCGGCCGGCCCTGGCATCCTCCACGACTCCCATGCCCATCCCGGGAGGGCCGCTGGGCTTGGGCAGCCGCCAGGCCGCGGCGTAAGCGTCGCGCTGATCGATCTCCCAGATGCCGCTGAAGCGGCTGCCCTGGTGTAGGGTCTCAGCCCTCCCGCCGACTCCTCCATCGATCAGGCGGCGTCGCACCGGTATCGGAGGCCTGGACTCCCACCGCCAGCCGTGGGTGCGCTTCCACGCGCGCCGCTGGAGCGCGTCGCCCAGCCGGGATGGGGTGCCCCACTGCCCTAGGCCCGTGGCCTTCGCCACCTGCTCCAGGTCACGGCAGAGGGAGCGGTCCGCGTGCCGGTTGGCCCAAACCTTCGAGTTGACGATCCAGAACCGCTTGCGGCGCCCCTGCCATACGAGCGCCCGCACCTGGCGGTCCTTGCCGTGCACGATGAAGCTCTTCGGGTCGGAGGCCGCGTCGGACCACCAGCGCCACCCGTTCCACGACTCGATCAGGACCTCGAGGTTATGCCGCTCCAGGAAGTGGCAGAACTCGCCCCATGTGGAGCAGTGAATCGCCGCATTGGGGAGGCCCATGAGCAGCAGGTCACCCCGGGGCCGAGCTACCGCAAGCACCCGCTCCCTGGGCTTGGCCGGGTAGGGAGGCCAGAACGCCTGATCGGTCCTCCTCACCATACCGGCGTCACCGTCACCATCTTGATCGGCCCCCTGCCGTCGTACTCGGCCACCACGGCCCGCGCCACGATCGAGGGGCGCAGCGCGGCCAGGTTCGGGTCGATGTTCGCGGCCCGCCATTGCTGATACCGGTTCTCACCGAAGAGCGGCAGATCTCGACCATAGTTGGCCTTGATGCCCCGCCGACTGCCGGAGTCCTCCGACATGTCCCAGACGGGGAAGCGGGCGAATACGGCCACGCGGTAGGCCACGGCATCCGGCCAGGTTCGCATCGCCTCGCGCAGCAGCTGCCGCTGGGTGAAGATGCTGACCGCGGGAGACCGGCCGATCCCATCGAACCCCGCCTGGAGGACGCCTCCGACGCGCTCCCTGGGGCGATATATGCGGCCCCCACGACGCGGCCTAGCACGAGCCATCGAACTGTGCTACCATTGTGCGGACCTCGTTTTGGCTGGCATTCCGAGCGTGGTCGTCTCTTGTGGTGAGAGAGCGGAGCCGCCCTGTGATTCCTCCGGGGCGGCTCTCACTTTTCAGTCACCCGGCGCAGGGCCAAGCCCTCCGCCATCTCAGCCTCGAACCGCTGATCCGCCGTGGTCTCCTGGGGCCACCGGCAGAGGCAGCGCCGGGGCATCCCGAGCACGTGCCAAACCCCGACGCGGCATCGGGTTACCCCGAGCCTCGCGAATGCCACCTCACGTTCCGGCCCGGGCGTCGTGATCCACCACTGGATGCCCAGGATCGCCGCGACGGGGATGATCCCCACCAGGGCGCGGATCAGGGCCCGCCTCAGCTCCCGGACCTCCTCCTCGGTCATTTGTCCGCGGCCTTCTGGTTCTCCTGCCGGACCCTGTATATGAGGTAAATGGTGAGCCCGGCCAGGACCGCCATTACCAGCAACCTCCCGGCCAGGCACGGCACACAGATCCCGGGAGCTTCGCTCTCCTCCGAGACGACCACGGGCTCCGGGGTGAATCCGTTCTGCTCGGACTGGCCCAGTCCCGGGCGGGGAATGGGGATGGACTCGGCGAGCGCCTCTAGAGCCGGAGCCAGCTGCTCCGGCGCAGCATCCGCTCCGCGGCTTCTACGAGAGGGTCGACCCGAGTTCTGAACTCCCGCCACTCTTCGAGCCACTCCTCTAATGACCGGGCCAACCGCTCCACGGGGTCCTCCGCGGGAGCGGAGGGCTTGGGATCCATCGGACGGCATGGTAGCACCAACTAGTGATAGGATGTCGCCCGTGGCAGACGACAAGGGCCGGGAAGAGGCCCCGGAGGCCCCCGCGGCCCCAACCGTCGATGAGGGATGGCTCGAAGAGAAGATCAAGTCCATCCTCGACCGCCTTCTGGGCGATGACGATGAGAAGGGCGACGAGAAGCCCCCCGAGAAGCCCCAGGAGCCCCGCAACGATAGGGAGAGGGAGGAGACCCTACGCGACCGCGTGAGGGCCGCTGTGGACGAATTGGAGCGGGAGCGCAGCCACCAGAAGGAGCATGAGGAGCTGAAGAGCAAGGTGGCCCAGCCCCCTCAGCCTGAAACGAAGCCCTGGCGCCATAGGCTCTGGGACTGATGGCGCGAGAGATGATCGACGACGACTCACCCGAGTATGAGGCGAAGGTAAGGCTCGCCGAGCAGGCCTCGGAAGAGCTCCTGATCCGCGCCGGGCGCATCGAGATGCCCGACTCCAACCGCCCTCTGCGCGATGCCACGGACGACGACCTGGAGGAAATGTCCACCTGGGATCCCGAGGCCGGCGTCATCGAGCACCTCCCGGGCGGGATAATCCTGAGAGAATCCAAGCGTAGGTCGACCGCGAAGCGCCGCCTCAAGGGAGAGCCGGAGCCTGAGTCGATAGACGATGCGCTGGAGAGGGATAGGGCGCCCCGAGAGGAGCCCCCAGCGCCCAAGCCCAGGGCTCCGCGCCGCGTGGCCCGGCCGCCCAAGCTCTCCCACGCTCGCAAGCCGCTGGGATCCGCCCTGGGCCAGGGGGTGAGCCTGCTTGGAGTCGGCCTCCAGATGTCAGGACGCGACGTTCCCGTGGGCCGCGCCCTGATGTTCGAGGGGCCGGTCGCGGGCGAGAAGCTCGACAACATCCTGGCCGGCACCATGATCGACCGGATGCTCCAGCCCCTGGCCCGCGCGGGCGGGTCGGCCAAGGATCTGGGCTCCATCCTGGCCCTCCCGATCGTGGTCGGCGTCCTGGAGCGCCGGCCCCAGCTGTGGCCGATGCTTCAAGGGGTGCTCGCCACGCTGGTCACCGACCTAGCAATCGAGCTGGCGAAGTCGGAGCAGGCGTCCCAGCAACGGCTCCGGGAGGCGGCCAAGGTCGATCCGAAGATCCAGAAGCGCGCGGAAGAGCTGATGAACGCCATCCTGGAGTCGATCAACCCAAATGTCGATAATCCTGTCGAGCACCAAGCCCAGGCCCAACCTGCCAACTGAGGCGGAGGAGGAGGGCGAGGTCCTCGCGGTCTCCTGGCCCGCCTTTCGGCGCTGGTTCCGGGACGAGTGGGAGCCCGGTGACCACATAGCCCTGCTCGGCCCCACCAAGTCCGGGAAGACGACCGTTGCGGTGCAATTGTGCGACCTTCGCCCGTGGGTGCTCGCGCTCGACATCAAGGGCGGAGACTCGACCCTGGCCCGCTCCGGGTGGCCTAGGATCACCAAGTGGCCCCCGCCCACCAAGCTCTATGAGGACATGGCCGAGGGCCGCGACGTGCGGCTCATAGTCGGCGATCAGGTGCGGGGATCCGCGGCCATGCGGCGCCGACGCGCGCTGATGCACCAGGTCCTGGAGGACGTCTGGGTCCAGGGCGCCTGGACGCTCTACGTCGACGAACTCCAGCTCATCTCCGACACCCGCATGGGGATGCGCCTCGGGGTGCAGATCGAGGAGTTCCTGATCGCGGCCCGTGACGCCGGGATCTCGGTCGTCTCCAGCTTCCAGGCGCCACGGCGCGTCCCTCGCGCCTCATCGGACCAGGCGGTGTGGCTCGCGGTCTTCTACACCCGTGACATCGACGTGGTGAACCGGATCTCGGAGATGTCCGGGCGCCCCAGGCCGGAGATAAGGGGAGCGGTCAGGGGGCTCAAGCGCCCGTGCCTGCTGCTGGTATCCCAGGACCCCGCGGCCCCGATCGTGGTGACCAGGCCGGAGCGGCTGGAGGAGCCTAGCGAGGCATCCCGCCGATAGGGATGACGGTCTTGCTCACCTGGCCGATCCCGGCCTTCGTGAGCCTCTGCGCCATCTCCTGCTGACGCATCTGCTCCTTAATCCCCTCAATGTCTATCCAGGCCTCCTGGATCCACAGCAGAAGGTCGATCGCATCGGCAGGAACGGAGATCGGGGTGCCGTAGGCCCCCTCCGTGAACTGGACCCAGGGCAGACCGTCGCGACGCATCGCGTCGATCAGGCGGTGAATCTCCTCCTGCTCCTCTGAGACGTTTAGCATCCCGCCTCGGAAGACCATCTGGCGCACCGCCTTCCCCCGGGGCTCCGGCAGCAGCAGGCCCGACGCGTCCTCAGTGAAGCCATCGACTCCGGAGGGCTTTGGCACCGGCTCCCACTCTCCGGGCTCGCCGATCCTGATGGGCTCGGGCAACTTCACGCAGCGAGTCTAGCAGACCTGCTATGATCCGCGCAGCCGCTCTCGCGGCGCGGGAGGCGCCCTCCCGGATACCCGGGCGAACAATCGTCCCGGAGCAATCCGTGCGGAGGTGTGCCCTTGATCCCATCACGAGCGGGTCTAAATCGCAGGCAATTGGAGCTGGTCGTCGTCGGCTCTCTCCTGACCCTGCTGGCCACGGAGTTCCTGCTGAAGCTCTGGGCCTCGCGCCAGGCCGCGGAGGGTGAGAACTCGGCCATCGCCGGCGCAATTCTAGGAGGACTCTGATGGCGACCCCGACCGCGGCGGCCACTCAAGCCGTCAACCCGAAGCCCCAGACAACGGGGCAGCAGACAGGCGGACCCTTCATTCGCTATAGCGAAGAGGGCTATCTGCCGATGTACGACGTCACCGGCCTCAAGTTCGGGGGCTCGGTGTCACAGCCGCTCGTATCCGCTCCTGGATACGCCAGGCGGTTCTCGGTCAAGATCGATGCCTCCGGCGGTGTCAATGGCACCGAGACCGTCGCTGTCACGGCCGACGCGCCCTTCAACGCGGTGCAGCAGGTCCTCCTCTTCGATGCGAGCGGGACTCAGCTGATCCAGGGCGGTGGCTATAGCATCTTCAAGCTGGTGCCCAAGTACGGCGGGCAGTTCGGTCTGTGGGCCTACAACGACGTCGAGGCTCTGCCGAACTACTCGGCCCCCTCGACCGGCTCGACCGGAACCGGAGACTTCACCTTCTACTCGACTCTCCCCCTGGAGGCGGCCAAGGGCTACGGGACGCTCAGCATGGCGAATGCGTCGCAGCTGCCCAAGATCCAGATGACCCTTGCTCCGTCGAGCACCGTCTTCTCGACCGCTCCCGGGACTCTGCCGACGCTCGAGGCCAAGGTCGGGTGTGAGTATTACTGGTTGCCCCTCAACTCATCGATCGAGCCGCCAGGGCTGGGCTCAACCCTCCAGTGGAACGAGCAGACTGGGAACCCGACGATCGGGTCGGCAAGCAACGTCTACGTCACCGCCCCACAGCTGGGTGGTTTCATTACCACGATCATCCTGATCCTGCGGGACTCCACCGGGGCCCGGATCGACGAGTTCCCGGACCCGATCTCCCTCTACCTGGACGGCGTGCCGATCGCGGCCAACAAGCCACTTGCCGACGTCGAGAACGACATGGCGAACCAGTTCCAGCTGGCGAGCGGGTACCTCCGCGAGACCGGCGTCCTGGTCTTCACCCGCAAGACCTCGCTCAACCAGGTGAGCCTCGGGCTTCTGGACACGGGCGAGGGCTACCTCAGCACCAACCCCGGGACATCGGTGCAGGTGCAGGGAACCTGGGGCACGATCAGCAACGCGCCCGCAACCCTGACCATCCTCGCCGGCCAGTTCGTGCCGTCCCGGGCAATGCTGACCGGCCTGTTGGAGATGTAGGGAGGCACTGAGCAATGTTCGCAACCGGTATCGGCGGTGGCGCCTTCGGCGCGGCGTCGGCCCGGGTCGGCTCATCTGGCTCGGGTGCATCGAACGGGTCCGCGCTCAGCCCCGGAGGCGTGATGGCCTCCGGGCAGAGCTCTGGTCGCAACCCATTGGCACCGACTCACCCGGCGGGCATGGCCTTCTGGATCGGAGTCGGCTCGGTCGTGGCGCTAGTCGCCCTCTGGTATTCACTTCCCGCTTAAGGAGATTCAAATGCTCAAGTCTGGAGACTTCTGGGTCGGTGTCATCGCCGGCGTCGTGGTTGTGTACGCCATCCACCACTTCGTGAGCCCAATCCCTGGCGCAAAGTCGAGCTGACCTATGCTCGCAGTCGGCATCCTCGTATCGGTGGTGGGCTACGGCCTGGGCTTCTGGGGTTATCAGGTCTATAACGGCTGCTCGCAGTCATTCATAGACGTGATGTGGCCCGGGAAGTTCCAGCCGTGCGGGGGTGCGACCGCGCCGGTGAGTCAGTACAACGCGGCGAACCCCGGGACGCAGGCCAACGGCCTGCCCTCGGGGAGCAAGTACGTCACACAACCAGGCGGGGAGCGCAGCGTCGCCAACGCGGCTCCGCCCGGGGCGGGGCAGCCGTGAAGGGTGTCGCTCTCGCCTGGATCTTCTCGATGACCCTCAGCACGGTTAACAGCGTGCGCGAGGGTACGGGCCTGCCCGTGCCGGGGGTGCTCGTCGGAGACTCGGTGATCATGGCCCTCCTGGCTCTGCTGGGAGAGGTTGCGCCGACGCCCGCATCGCTCGCCGCTGGGGGATTCGTGATCGCGCAGTTGGTGCAGAACCCGAAGCTGCTCCCAGGCAGCGGCCTGCCGGCAACCACTTCAAACACAACCCAGGCGGCTGCGGCATGACCCCGGAAGAGAAGCGGGCTCGCAGCCTCCAGGCCCAGAAGGAATATCAGGCCCGCAACCCCGAGCTTGTTAAGCAGCGCAAGCGGAAGCATTACGCCGCGAATGCCGAGCGTCTTCGCGAACAGCGCAAAGCCTATTACTATGCGAATCGCAAGCAGGAGATCGCGTCTTCGCGCACCGCATCCAAGAGGATACGGGAGCAGCGCAAGGCCGAGGGGCTCTGTGTCCATTGCGCAGCTCCAGCTGTGACGGGGCTCACCTCTTGCCAGAACTGCCGCGAACTCCTGAACGCTCGTGCGAGGGCCACTCATCCCTACCGCCGCTATAGATACAAGGCTCTATACGGGCTGACCGCCGAGCGTTTGGCGTTGCTCCTGGCGGCCCAGGAGAACCGCTGCGCGATATGCGGTGAGGCATTCGATTTCAGTAAAAGGCGAGCCTTCGTTATTGATCACGACCATGCTAGCGGCGCCGTCCGCGGCGCTCTTTGCACCTTGTGTAATGTGGGGCTAGGATCTTTCGGCGACGATGAAGAGAGGATGGCGAGCGCCATCCGGTACCTTGGATCGGCGCGGGCCATACAGTTGGAGGTAGCGTCTTGAAACCCACGACCCTCGTCGGCGTGGTCGGATTGGTGGTCATGGGTTTGATCATCGCCGACTTTCTGACCCATCCCTCAGGGACGGCCACGGCCTTCAACGGCCTGACCGCTCTGACGGTGCCCTCGGAGCAGGGCCTCCTGGGCAACAATCCCACCTACCGCTATACGAGCGGCTGACAGATGGGTATCATGACGGGCACGCAGGGGATGGTGCAGAACACACCGCCTCCGCTGACGCGCGGGCCCTCTCTCTTCCCTTCTTCGTGGCGGGCCGCCTGGGGTCCGGTGGAGATCCCCACATCGCCGACCCAGGCGCCCGTCGTCCGCCCGCTGACTCCGGAGGCCGCGTCGGGCGGCGACATGGTGCCCCTGAACACCCTGGGGACGTTCAAGGTCGGGACGCCCAACGTCATGCCGCTCGCGATCGTGCCGAACGCGCCGCTGCTGACCAAGGTGCAGTGCCGTAACCGTTACTGGAAGCCTCGCATCTGGGCTTCCGCATTCGCCCCGGGCTATGCCCAGAAGGTCCGGCGCTTCTCTGATCATCCTCTGCCCGTGCCCTCGATGCAGGCTTGGTCGAGCAACCCGGTGGCGCAGAGGCCGGCCAGGATCGGTGGTCGCACGGTCACCAATTGGCCGAACCCACAGACCAGCTGGCCCACGTTTGGCCCAGGGGGCACATGATGGCCGACCAGGCAGCGGCCCCAGAGGCTCCCAAGGCTAAAGGCGGATCGTTTTTCCAGAGGAAGATGGCCGGGCTCCCCGTGTGGGCATGGGCCGCGATCATCGGGGGAGGCGTCGCGGCTTGGTGGCTGTATCAGAAGTACCAGGCCGGCCAGGCTTCGTCGACCACGTCCACCGCGAGCAGCGGCACGACGGGCACTGCGAGCGCTCCGGGGGAAAACTACCCCACCGGTGGCTTCGGAGTGGGGGGGTATGGCGGGACTGGCGGCGGCACGCAGTCCTCGTCGCAGAGCCTGACCACCTCCTTGCCATTCCAGGTCCTCTATGGGTCCGGCTGGGGACAGCCGCCCTCCGATCCGGGGGTCACATCCCTCTACCAGCCCCCGATCACCGATGCCAACGGCAACACATACGAATGGATATCTCCGCCCGAATTGGCAGGCATACAGGCGGCCGGCGAGACCATCTACTATGAGCCGCTGCCAGGAGTCTTCCTGCCCGCGCCGCCGGAAGGGACCCTCAACCCTGAAACGCCGGCCTACATCCAGGTGCCGCAGGGAACCCCGGCGAACCCGGCGGCGCCCACGACGAGCACGGCTGCCAGCATCGTGCCCTCGACGGGCAGCACCTCCGGGGCTTCCACGGCCGCGACGGTGGCGGCATGATCATCTCGATCGCGCCCCATCGGGTGCTGAAGCAGCCCACCGCGTATCCCGCGGACCCCAGCCGCGCGATGGACCTGGGCGGATCCCCGCAGCTCAACCTGCCCCATCCCTCTCCTGAGAGGATCAGCCCTCAACTCACCGCTCAACTCCAGTACGAAAACCAGATGGTGGGCCGGGGGCTGTCCTCTCGTAGGATCCGCTAGTGGACCCGAAGAGAAAGGCCGCACTCACGGCGGGAACCGTCGGCATAGCGATTCTGGCCGCAGGCGACGCGGCCAACTTCCTCTCGGGGGCGTGTCCCTCCTATATGACCATCGCGAGCCCATTCTTTCAGGAGCACCGTGAGGGCAACCTGAAGCGCCTACGGCAGGGTGAGGTGATCGGCGGGGGCCTGGCTCTCCTCGTGGGGGTCGGGGCATCCCTGGCGGCAGACAGCGCCCTTCCCTTCTGGGTGACGGCCGCGGTGACCGCTGTCCTCCTGGCCGGGTATGAATGGAGTGCCTCCCATCCCTCATGAGCAAGCAAACGGAAATCGCCTGGGCGGCCGGGTTCTGGGACGGCGAAGGCTGCACTTCGTTGGAAAGGAACAGCCGGGGAGCGTATCCCAGAATGACCGTCGCGCAGGTCGACTTCAGATCGATCTGGAGGTTCCAGGCAGCCGTCGGCAACGTCGGACACGTTAGAAACAAGAAGAGCCAGCTCCCCGGAAAGTGGTCACCGCAGATCGTCTGGAGCTGTAGCAAAGAGGCCGACGTTCTGCAAGTTTGCTCGCTCCTGTGGCCGTATCTCGGAGACGTCAAACGAGAGCAGATCATAAAGTGCCGGAAGGAGGCGGAAGCCCGCCGCCCGGCGATCAATCGCAATCGTGACAAGAAGGAGTGCAAGAGAGGGCACCCCTTGTCTGGACCCAACCTCATAGTTCGCCACCCTCTGAGAGGGCCAAATGCGGGCAGGACGCTGCGCGAATGCCGCGAGTGCCAGAATGCTCTAAGCCGCCGGCGGAAGCGCCAGGCATTGAGCGATGCCGGCCCAGGGCTCTTCGAAGTTCTGTCTGAAGTTTCCTGATGCTGACCGGAGCGTCGGGCGCGACGGGATCCTCGGCCGGGGCCTCCACGGGCAGCGGTTCCTCCGGCCAGGGGTCCGCTCCCGCGACCGCGGCCGCGGCGACTCCGCTCTGGTTCGCGACATCCATCCTGTCGGCGATGGGCTGGCCCCAGACGCAATCGAACATCAATGCGATGGTCGCATGGGAGGAGCAGGAGGGGGGCAACTGGGAGAACCCCGACTCCTACAATCCGCTGAACACGACCATGGACGCCTCCGGGGCGGTAAGCACGAACAGCCAGGGCGTCAAGAAGTACACCTCCTGGGGCCAGGGGATCCAGGCGACGGTAGCCACCCTGAAGCTGCCGGCATATGCTGGGATCCGGAGCGCCTTCGCCTCTGGCAACGCCTCACAGAGTCTGCCGGCGGCCCTCACGGCCTCGCCCTGGGGCACCAATGGAGCGGGCGTCGCCTCGATCCTGGGCAGTCAGAGTTATCTCTCCTATGAGACGAAGACCGGTGGATCGGGCACCGGCTCGACCGCGGGGGCGAGCGGCTCGAGCTCGAGCTCGGACCCGAACGGGTGCGCGATCAACGGAATCGGTTTCTGCATCCTCACCAACGGCCAGGTGGCGAAGATCCAAGGAGGCCTGCTGATGACGGGCGGGGCGCTCGTGGTCCTGATCGGATTCGGCCTCATCGTGATCGCGACGCTGACTGAGACCAAGGCGGGCAAGACGGCTAGCCGCGCCTTCGGGGCCGCGGGGCTGGGACAGGTCGTGGGCGCCGCCCAGAAGCCCGCTCAGGTGGTCCGGGGCCGTCGTGCGGCCTCCAGTGCCCGCAGGGCCGAGGGAGAGCGCCAGGCGGCCTCTGAGGCCGAATCCAAGCGGCGCCAGGAGCATCGGGCGGCGCTGGATCGGGCGCGGCTTCGCAAGGCCCGGGCCCAGGCCCGGGTGAGCGAATCGAGGGCCCGGGATGCGGGAGATCGGGAGACGTACCAGTCGGCCGCTCGCAGCTACCGGGAGAAGCTGAGCCGGGAACGGGCGGAGGCCCGGCGGCCGGCGCAGTACCCCGGCACCGAGGCGATCCGCACCCGCCAGAAGCTGCGCCGCGCGAGAATGGAGCAGCCGGACAAGTTCAAAGCGGTGTTTGGAGGCTGAGATGGCTGAGTTGGCAGTGGGCGGCGATCTGGAGCTGAAGCTCTGCGCCGCTCTGGATGCATCCACCGAGCAGATCAAGCGGGGCCAGGACCGCGAGGACCGCCTGGAGCGCCTGATCCCTATCGCGGCCCAGATCCAGGCCTCCGATGAGTTCCCATCCAGCGGTGACCTGATCATGGACTGCGGCGGCCCCACCCTGGGAAAGGCGTGGGTGCTGCGCAGGGTGTTCCTGGGGGGCACCGATCCGACGGCCACGACGGCGGGCTCTGCCTTCCTCTTCCTGTCGTCGAGCAAGTCTTCCAATGCCCTGATCTCGGCGTTCTGCTTCGACCAGGCCGCCTCTCTTCCTATAGCCAAGTTCTACTCCTCGCGCATGGTCGTGCTGACGTATCCCCAGCGGATCATCTGCAAGGTGACGGGCGGGACTGCGGGCGACTCCTACCAGCTGGGCGGGCTCGCAATGGAGGAGATCGCAAACGATCCGGTCGCTGCCAGGTGGACTCTCTGAGATGGATCTGGGCCGGATTCTCGCGGGGGCCTTCTTCGCGATCTGCGGGCTCGCCCTGGGGGGCCTCTGCATCGGGGAGGCGATCGGGATTTGGTTCACGAACAACACGACGATCTCCGCAGTCGTGGCGGGCGAGCTGACCGACCATCCGAGGGCCGGGGCGGTGTGGGCATTCGTGGCCGGGGCCGTGATCATGCTGCTCCTGGTCCACTTCGCGGACGTTTTCAGACTGTGGCGACCATAGGAGGTGAGACATGGCGGCAAGGGGTGACGAGGTGTTGCATGAGATCGGCGGGGCGGTAGGCCGCTACCTCTCCGAGCTCTACCATCGCGTGGAGGATCTGGAGGCCAAGCTATCGGAAAAGGCGGAGGCTCCGAGGGACACCTTCAGGGAGGAGGCCGAGCGGGATTTTCGGGGGCAGGAGTGAGCGCGACGTCGAGCCTGAGCTCTGCGCTCAAGGCGATGAGCAAGCCGGTCGGCGGCCTGATCGCGGTGGGCATCGGGATATGCGGATTCGCGGTTCCCGCGATGCACGGCCTGGGCACCCCATTCTCGACCGCTCTGATCGTGGCGGGCCTCGGGGCATACAACCTCTCGGTGCCAACCACTCCCTCCTGAGCCCCACATGACGGTATCCTCCGCGAACCTTCCCACGACGCTCTGGCAGCCGTTCTCGGTCGAGCTGGATGCCTCGGGGAACGGCAGCACCAACCTGGGCGCCCCGAACCTGGGCACCAACTGGCTCGCCTATGCCGTGGTGAGCGAGTGTCCTAATGGGCAGCTGTTCGCGATCTCGGTCTCCGGCGTCGTGGTGGCGCACGGGGGCACCCAGTCTCCGACCTTCGCGGCCGGCAGCGGCCAGACGGTTGCGATCACGGTGACCGGGGGAACGGCTAGCTCGACGCTCCAGGGGGTCCTCCAGGGCACGATCCAGGCGGGCAACTCTCCGCAGTCGCCGCAGTCGAGCGCGGGCAGCCTCACGCAGGTCTCCGGGGGCACGATCATCGTGGACTCAGGAGACGTCACGATCGAGTCGGGGCAGAATGGGGTCAACGTCTCGATCGACACCCCGCCGGTGCAGCTGGGCACGACCATGTACCTCCCCGACACCGCTCCGATAACGGTGACCCAGACGGTCACTCCCGACGCGAGTGCGACCGGGCTCGGGGTGCTTGTCTTTCCCCAGGGCGCGGCCACGCTCGGGTGCTCGGTCACCGGGGAGACGACCGGCGTGAAGTACATCGACACCGACGACATCAACGGGCTGTTGGGAGCGAGCGGGTCTCTGTTGACATGCCAGGTCAACGGTAACTTTGAGGACCTGATCGTCGAGATCACCTCGGACACCCTGCCCAGCGCGGCCTACGCGATCGCCCAGGTCTTCGAGTACCTGGGGAACTCGGTGGTCACGGTCGACAACCCCCCGTCGGCTCCGGTGTATTCGAGTGGCTCCTACGCGGCCCAGCTCATGTCCACAGATGGGACTCCGGACGGGGTGGACCAGCTGGTGCTCGGCACCTTCGCCTCCGAGTTCGCGGAATCGACCCACGACGTATCCGACTATCCGGATGTGCTTGTGGCGGGCGTTGCCGCCTACAAGGCCGGGAGCGCGCTGCCCCGGACCGTGGACATGGTCGTGCAGGGTACGGAGGCTTCCTCGGGCGCCGCGGTGCCCGTGGCTCCGGTGCCTCCACAGAACATCGTCACCAACAGCTACTCCAACTCGGGCACCGAAGTCGTCGCGGGCGTCAGCGGCGAGTCGATCCGGCTCCGCCATCTGTCGATCACCTGCCAGACATCCGCGAGCGGCGCCGCATGGCAGCTTCTGTCCGGTTCGGCCTCCGGCACGGCCTTTTTCACCTGGTGGGCGGACAACAACGCGCTGGACATCGACTTCGACTTCGAGGGCTTCGAGCTGCCCGAGGGCGACGGCATATATATCCACCTCTCCCAGGGAACG
>DAHWNZ010000065.1:0-13721 GCA_027339635.1 Candidatus Dormiibacterota bacterium | reverse complement strand
CGGCGGGTCAGGGTGGAGGCGAAGGAGATCTCCCAGAGCCCCAGGAGCCGGAGGAGGAGGACCATCCCCAAGGGGCAGCTGCAGCTGGCCCTCAAGGGGATGGTGAGCCACACCTACGCCTACTCCTTCCTCGCCACCGACCTCTCCCAGGACGCGGTGGAGCTGGAGTTCTGGCAGCGGCGCCGGGCCCACATCGAGGAGCGGATCAAGGACCTCAAGCTGGGCTGCGGCCTGATCCACCTGCCCCTACGCCGGCGCCGGGCCAACTACGCCTGGCAGACCGCGGCGGTGATCGCCACCAACCTGACCTCCATGCTCTCAGCGGTCAACGTCTGCCGGGAGCGGCAGGAGGCCAAGGCCGCCGCCGGGGGCGTCCTCAGCGATGAGCAGCTGGCGGCCGTGGGCCAGCCCCACAACACCCAGCTGCTGCGCCGGTGGCTGCTTTCGGTGCCAGCCCGGCTGGTTCGGGGTGGGCGGCGGCTCCGCCTGCGGCTGGCCTCCGGGATGTTCCACAACCAGATCCTCCGCCTGGCCCTGACCGGGTAGGCCACCCAACACCCTCCGGCGACCGGCCACCTGGCCTGCCTGGTGTCCAACGCGCCCTCGGCGGCCCATCGACACCCTGTTCCGGGGCTGCATGCCCCAGAACCCCATCTGCGAACACCGCCCAAGCCCGCGACCGCGCCCAACTGGTGCCGGCGCCGCGTCGCTCAGCCCTCCCGCCAGCTCCCTCCCAGCCTATCCACTGGTTCAGGTCAGAGCGCCGGTCGGCGAACGTTGCCAGTGCCGCCCTTCCGGCGTGAGTGATTAGGGAGGAACTGCAACTCCCGCGAGGGTCGGGCTGTACGCCTATCGGTCGCCGAGATCGCCCAGCTCAGCCGGGTCCTTCCCCTCCACCAATAGCCCTCGGAAGCGGGAAATCAGGTCACGAACCTCGGAGAGCGGTCGCGCCTGAGGCCCCTCCGCTATCATCCAGGCGGAGGCTCTGGAGGTGGAGCACTCATGCCGCTGGAACGCCTCCTCGTCCAGCTCTCCGTCCCGGAGGCGGAGGCTCAGATCCACCTCGTCCCCACAGAGAGGGTCGTGACCGTGGACGGTCACGGAGGGGCCCCACCGCCCCGCGATGGCAGGGGTGGCGGCAGTGGTCCGGAAGGGTCTCGCGGTAGAGCTCGTCGTCCACAGCCGTGCTCGTCTCGCTCTTGTCAACCCACAAAGGCCCTGGCTCGATATAGTCGATGGCACGTCTCGCCCGTACGTCAGCCGACGACTCCGTCCGCCTTGGCACGGCGACGGCTCCGCGCGAAGCATTACCATTCCGCGCGGATGGGATGTGTGGCCCACTTGGGTTTGGGTCGGCAGTGTCTGCCCGGCGTGAGATCGTGGATGGCCGCGTCAGGTGGCTGAGTGTGGTGAGGCCACGCAGACCGACCCGGGCGCTCTCGGCGCCAATGAGACTACTCGGCGCGACGCCATCATCAGGGCACACACCTGGAAGCTGGAACTTGGGCTGGCCGTGGCGGTCCTGGTTCCCCTGGGCCTGTTGATCCCGCTTGGGCCGAGCCTAGCTAAGACCTTCTGGTTCGATGAGCAATGGCGCGCCTACTACATCGCCTACCACGGCAACTGGTGGCAGGCGCTGACCAGGGACAACGCACCCTTCGCAGCTGGTTGGTACTTCCTGGAGAGGGTGGTGGCCCTCACGCTGGGTGCCAGCCAACTCGGACTTCGTCTTACGACCGCCGGGTGGTGGCCCGTCTTGTCCGGACTGTTGTTCCTTCTTGCTGCTCGTTTCGTGCGCCCTCAGCTGGCGCTGGTGGTGGCGCTCCTCGGGTCGGTGACCCCGGGGTTGGTCCCCTACGTGGTGCAACTCAAACCCTTCGTCGTCGACTCGGCCTGCGCCGTCGCCGCGTTGTACTTCTTCCTCCTAGCTCAAAGCCCTACGGTGCGGGAGCGACCGCACGGCACCACCCTGCGCTTACTGGCCTATCTGGGGGTTGCCGCCGCTAGCTGCTTCAGCCTAGCCGCTGTGCTGGTCGCCGGACCGCTTCTCCTTGTCGATGCGACCCTGGCCCTGGCCCGCAGGGAGGTCGGGTCGCGACTGCTTGGCGCCATCGGGGCCGGGGTGATTGCGCTGGTCGAATTGGGGGTCTTCGTGCTCCGCCAGGATGCGCTGACCCGGAGCCCCTACTGGACCGCGCAGTTCATGCCGCACGCCGGACCCGGTAGTCAGCTGAGTTTCATCGGAAGTGGCGTGGCCGGATTCCTGGCCAACACCTTCTCCCCGAGCGCCACCGTGGTGTTCGGGGCGGCAGCGCTGCCCCCCCACGTAAGTGTCTTGGCCGGTATCTGGAGCCTGGCCCTCCTCATCGGTGCCGTAGTTGCGGCGAGAAGTCGCGAGGGGCGGTGGTTGCTGGTGGCGATCCTTGGTTCGTTCCTGGTGGCGCTAGGAGCCTCCTACTTCCACTACTGGCCCTTCGGATTCGTTCGGCCCAATCTCTTCGAACTGCCTTTGCTGGTACTCCTATCAGGGCTCGGGGCCGCTAGCGGCGGACGCCAGGCACTTTTGGCGCTCCGGCGGAGCCTGACGCATGGCGCAGCCTCGTATCGGGCCCAGTTGGCGGGCTTGGCGGCGGTGCTGTTGCTGGTGGCAATGGCGGGCGCGGCAGCGCAGGCCGCTCGCCACGAGGCCGAGGCCTACGCCGCCCTGGCGGATACCCAGCTTTCTTTGGGGTACGGGGCGGCGATCCCCGAGGCTGTCGCCCTGGTCCGCCGGAGCGCAGAGCCTGGCGCGGCTATAGTCGTAGTCGGGAGCATGGCCATCCCAGGCTGGGCGTTCTACCTCTTCGAGTTCAACGGCCGGGTGGGCAAAGTCGGCCGGGCCATACCTCCTAGCCACGTGTTGTTCGTCACCAACCATAGCTACCGCCGCATCGTGGCCTTCTTGGCCGCCGAGCGGCCGAGTGAGCTATACCTTTATGTCCCGATTGGGACAACTGGGCAGGAACTTGGCCGGGACCTGAGCCAGGCGGCCAGCGCCGGATATTGCGGGACCCGCGAGGGCTATTCGATACCGGCGAGTGGCCTGCTCACCCGGGTGACCCCTTCATCCCGCTGCCGGTCAGCCTAGCAGGGTGTTGATGAACGGTCCCACTTCGAGGTGAGTTCCTGGTAGGCTCGGTTGGGGTCTGGTCGGCGAGGTGTTGGAGATAGATATGCGTGGCACCACCTCCCGCCAGGTGACGATGCTGGGTTGGATCGACCCTGGGGAGCTGATACCGGCCAACCACCCGATCCGCAAGATCCGGCCGCTGGCAGAGGCGGCGCTGAGGGATCTGGAGCCCACCTTCGAGAGGATGTACGCGCAGATCGGGCGCCCCTCGATCCCGCCGGAGCATCTGCTCAAGAGCTGCCTATTGATGGCTCTGTACTCGATCCGCAGTGAGCGGCAGTTCTGCGAGCGGCTGCGGTACGACCTGCCCTTCACGTGGTTCCTGGGGCTGAACGTGGAGGACGAGCCTTTCGACCACTCCAGCTTCGCCAAGAACCGCAGGCGGCTGCTGGAGCATCGGGTGAGCCGGCAGTTCTTCGAGGCGGTGGTGGAGCAGGCCCGGAGGCGGCACCTGCTCTCCTCCAGCCACGTCACGGTGGACGGGACTCTGCTGGAGGCGTGGGCCTCGATGAAGAGCCTGCGGCCCCGGGACCAGGATGACGGTCCCGGGGACGGCGACGGCTACACCCCCAGCAACCCGGATGTCGACTTCAAGGGCGAGCACCGGAGCAATTTGACCCACTTCTCCAGAACCGACCCGGAAGCCCTGATGGCCCGCAAGGGGCTGGGCAAGGAGACCAAAATGTGCTTTGCGGGGCACGTCCTGATGGAGAACCGCCACGGGCTGGTCGTGGACCTGGAGGTGACCCGGGCCAGCGGAACCAGCGAGCGCGAGGCGGCGACGCAGATGCTGAAGCGGCTGCGCGAGCGGGTGCGGCGCCGTCGCCTCACCCTGGGAACGGACAAGGGGTACGACACGCAGGACTTCCTCCAGGCGTGTGAGGAGTTGCGGGTCACTCCCCACGTGGCCCGGCCGGAGAGCTACTGGGGCAGCGCGCTCCTGGCCCGGCTGGCGACCACTCCGGGGTACCAGGTGAGCCAACGGAAGCGCAAGCGGGTGGAGGAATTCTTCGGCTGGACCAAGACGGTTGGGATAAGCAGGAAACTTCGCTACAACGGGGTGGAGCGGGACCGGCTGTGGGTGGAGCTGACGATGGCGGCCTACAACGTGGTCCGAATGGGCAAGCTGGTGGGGGCAGCGGCGTGAGTGGCCCCGACCGTGGTCCGAACCGCCTTCCCGCAGGGCTTCCGGCCCTCGCCGGGGCAGTCTCGGACCCCGTCCCCACCCTGAAAATCCCCCGAACTCCCACTTCGCGAGGGCGCCCCCCTCTTTGCCTAGTTCAACACCCTGCTAGGCACCACGTGACGGCCCTCGAGACCGCTGCCGGTACAATGCCTTAGGCGCGGGGGCTGCGCTCAACTGGACCGGACGGCCCTTGGAGTAGTCGGGCTCACGCTTGACCGGAGGAATGATGACGCACGGCATTAGTCGCCTTTCCCGAGCGATCCAAGTGACGCTCCACCACGTCCGGCTGCCGGAGAACTGGTGAGCGTGGCCGGCCGCAACTCCTCTCACCCGCCCGCCGCCTCCCGGATCGCAGTGGTGGGAGCGGGCCATGTCGGGTTACCCACGGCCGCCGCCCTGGTCAGGCTAGGTCACTCCGTGACTTGCGCCGAATCGGATCCAGGGCGCCTTATGATCCTTCAGCGGGGCGGGGTGCCAATATTTGAGGAGGGACTGGCCGAGGCGATGGGCGCCGCCCGCAGCGCCGGGCAGCTGAGGTTCGTAGCCAGTGCCGCCGAGGCAGTAGAGGACTCAGAGTTCACCTTCCTCTGCGTGCCCACCCCCGAGCGCCTCGATGGGTCGGCGGACCTTACCTACCTGGAGCATGCCGCCGCCGAGATCGCGCCCAAGCTGCCCTACGGCTCGGTGGTAATCAACAAGTCCACTGTCCCAATCGGGTCCACCAGGCTGGTGGAGCAGACCATCGCCCGGCCTGACATCAAGGTGGTCTCCAACCCTGAGTTTCTGCGCGAAGGGACGGCGGTACAGGACAGCCTGCGTCCCGACCGGATCGTCGTGGGCGCGGACGATCAGGACGCGGCCGCCCGGGTCGGAGCGCTGTTCAGCATGACCGGTGCGCCCCTAGTAGTAACCGATGCCGCCACGGCCGAGACTATTAAGTACGTAGCCAACACGTTCCTCGCTGCCAAGCTCAGCTTCATCAACGCTGTGGCCGGGCTCTGCGATGCGGTCGGCGCCGATGTCCGCGACGTGATCCTGGGGATCGGTTACGATCGTCGAATCGGGTTCGACTTCCTGCGTCCTGGGCCTGGTTGGGGGGGGAGTTGCTTTCCCAAGGACACCCATGCCCTTCTGCACATCGCCATGGATGCCGGCTTCGACTTCCCACTGCTGCGCGCCGTCATCGAGACCAATGAGGCGCAGACCACTCGCATCGTGGGCAAGCTGGAGCAGGCGCTGCGCGACCAGCTCCGTCTGGAGGACGGAGCACCGGTCTTGGGCGGTCGCCTGCTGGGCGCCTGGGGGCTGACGTTCAAGGCGGGCACCGACGACCTCCGGGAGTCTCCGGCGCTCCGGGTGCTCTCCCAGCTGCTCGAGCAAGGGGCAGTAGTTAGGGCCTTCGATCCTACCGTGGACGCCACCGAAGTCGGCGAAGGACCCTTCGAGCCGCTCCGCCGCGAGTGGACGGCTATGGGGCTCCCTGAGGCACATCTGGGGCGACTCCACCTGGCCCGGGACGTCTCCGAGGCCGCCCGGGGGGCGTCGGCACTTCTGGTGCTCACCGAATGGGAGCAGTTTCGGCGTCCGAACCTCGCCGCCCTAAAGGCGGAGCTGGCGGAGCCCATCGTGGTCGACTCGCGCAATCTGCTCGACCCTGGGGCCGTGCGGGCCGCTGGCTTCCGCTACGTCGCGGTGGGCCGACCGTGAGCCGGGTAGTCGTCACCGGGGGGGCGGGGTTTCTAGGCTCTCATATCTGTGAACGGCTAGTGGAGCGGGGCGACCACGTGGTTTGCGTCGACGACCTGTCCACCGGCCGCCGCGCCAACCTTGCGGCCCTTGAGGGGCAGCCTGGCTTCACCTTCCTGGAGGCGGATGTCGCCGTGGCACTGCCGGTGGCGGGGGATGTGGACGCGGTGCTGCACCTGGCCAGCGCCGCGTCCCCGGTACAGTACTTGAAGCGTCCCCTAGAGACGCTGGCGGTGGGAAGCGAGGGCACCAAGCGCTGCCTGGAGCTGGCCGCCTCCCACGATGCCCGATTCCTTCTGGCCTCCACCAGTGAGGTCTACGGGGACCCGGCGGTCCACCCGCAGACGGAGGACTACTGGGGCAACGTCAACCCCGTCGGGCCCCGGAGCGTGTACGACGAGGCCAAGCGCTTCTCCGAGGCGCTGGCCATGGCCTGGCACCGTCTGGGCCGGGCCGAGGTCCGCATCGCTCGGATCTTCAACACCTACGGGCCCCGCCTACGTCCGGGAGACGGCCGGGTGGTCTCCAACTTCATCACGCAGGCCCTGACCGGCCGGGAGCTGACCGTGTACGGGGAGGGACGCCAGACTCGTAGCCTATGCTATGTTGATGATGAGGTGTCAGGTCTCCTTGCGCTCCTGGATAGCGACCTGGTGGGGCCGGTAAATGTGGGGAACCCGGATGAGCACACGGTTCTCGATCTGGCCGAGAGGATCGTGAAGCTTACCGGCAGCTCCAGCCGGGTGACCCATATCACGCTTCCCCAGGACGACCCAACCAGGAGGTGCCCGGACATCTCCCGGGCCATCTCGGGGCTGGGATGGGAACCTCTAGTGAAGCTGGATGATGGTCTCAGCCGCACCATCCAGTGGATGCGAACGGCGCTCGAAGTCCGGACGGGCGCCGACGAGTAGGTGTCGGAGATGAGAGGATCGCTGGTCGCCTCTGGAGGTCTTCGCTGGGAAGCGGAGGAGCGGCTGCCCGATCCCGCTTTGGACGAGTTTCCAACGTGTCGGAGATGAGCTCCAGCTCACGATCTCTCTCGGTGATCGTGCCGGTGTACAACGAGCGATCCACGGTGGCGGAGATCCTGCGCCGGATGCGCCGAGTTGAGCTGCCCCTCGAACTGGAGATCGTAGTAGTCGACGACGGCTCCACCGACGGCAGTGACCAGGTTCTCTCCACGCTGCAGGACTCTACCGTGAAGTTCCTGCGCCAGCCGGTGAACCGGGGGAAGGGGGCAGCCATCCGGGCCGGGTTGAAGGTTGCCCGGGGCGACCTGATTCTGATCCAGGATGCTGACCTGGAGTACGACCCGGACGAGTGGCCGAAGTTGCTGGAGCCGATCCTGAAGGGCAAGGCGGACGTGGTCTACGGGAGCCGTTTCACTGGCGCACGCAAGAATATGATGCCTCTCCACTGGGTCGGTAACCGGTTGCTCTCCCTAGCCACCAACGTCCTATACGCCACCACTCTCTCCGACATGGAGACCTGCTACAAGCTGTTCCGGCGCAGCCTCCTTGAGAGTTTCACCCTCACCGCCAACCGCTTCGACTTTGAGCCCGAGGTCACCGCCAAGGTGCTGAGGTCCGGGCACCGGATCTTCGAGGTGCCCATCTCCTACGCCGGGCGCGAGGTGTTCGAGGGCAAGAAGATCACCTGGAGGGATGGGATCGTGGCCCTCTGGACCCTGATCCGATGCCGGTTCGGCCCCCTGTGACCGAAGAGTGGGAGACGGTTGCCAGCCCTCCCGCACCCCTCGGAGGAGGTTTCCCTCCGCATGGCGTGCGCGTGGCCCCGGCGAGTCGCCCGGCTCCCAGCCCGCAAGTTCGCCGGGCCTCCCCCATTGGGCGAGAGCCAAGCGCCGACCTGGGCGCTGACAGTGCGCGAGAGGCTCTCATGGCGACCGCCATAGCATGAGCCGGGCCGTCCTCCGCAGCGAGGTGGCCGACCTCATCGCCCAGGTGGCCCGCGCCGAAGGCGGGGTCGGCGGTGCCTTGGTCCTGGACATCACCGGTCAGGCTGCCTGGCTCGCGGCATCCCTCCGCCGACGAGGAGTGAGGGTGATGCGGACCTCGAACCGGGCTGGGCAGCCTCCGGTGGCGGTGGCGGACACAGTTGGGCTGGCCCGGCTGGCCGCCGCTGGCGAAAGCGGAGGCGGCGAGTCCAGCCCAGTCTCGCGCTGCTCTCTCCTGGTTCTCGTAGAGGTGCCCGGCCCAACGGCGTCGGAGCCTGGAGATCGTGTCGCCGGTGCCTACCTCGTAGACTTCTTCCCGGGACGGTTCGAACTTACCGACACCGTCACCTGCACAGCTCCGCCCAGTCGGCGCCGAGGCTACTTCGACGGTCCATCCAGAAGTCAGGACAGGGGCGCGGTGGAGCAGCTCGCAGTGCAGTTTTGGGCGGCTCCGGGGCATCAAGGGGCTTCCTTGGAGAGCCTTCTCATCTCCACTTCGCGTCCGGGAGGGCCCGAGAGGGTGATCGTCTCCCGCGCGTCTCGTGCCGTGGCTCCTACCCGGCCTGACACTCCGGCTCCCAGGGCGGATCTAGCCGTATCGGACCTGCTGTACGAGGTGGAAATGTTGCGGGAGGAACTGGACCGAGGAATGTACCGCGCGGCCCGGAAGGGGCGCGACCTGGTGGCCCGTGTCCCATACGGGCTCCCGGCCGCCAAAGTGGCTCTCAGAGCGACGATCCGGGCTCGCCAGATGGTCCGCTCGCGCTGGCCGTCCGTGGCCGCGCCCCCGCGCGTTCCGCTGGACCCGCGCGGCACCAGCTACCCGGCGCGGGAGCGCTGGCTGGACCTGGCAGCCCCGGAGGTCAGCATCGTAATCCTCAACTGGAACCGCGGGACCCTCACCATGGCGGCCCTCCAGCACGTGTGGCACAACACCACCGGCTCACCCTATGAGGTCCTCGTGGTGGACAATGGCAGTGCACCCGGAGACCTCCGCCTCGCCCACCAAGAGAGGTCCTTCTACCGCGAGGTAAGGATAGGGGTCAACCGCTACTTCGGCGAGGGCAACAACATCGGTGCCGAAGAGGCCCGGGGCCGCTGGCTCATCTTCCTCAACAACGACGCGCTTCCCCAGCCCGGATGGCTCGAGCCGCTGCTCGCTGCAATGAGCGACCCCCAGGTCGGTGCTGTCGGCTCGCGCCTGCTCTTCCCGGACGGCCGCATCCAGGAGACAGGAGCCCTGATCCAGCCCGACGGGACCCCGATCCAGCTTGAGAAGGGCATGCCCTTCGAGCAGGGCACCATGGAGCCGCTGCGCCAGGTCGACTACTGCTCCGCGGCCGCGCTCTGCATCCGCCGTGAGGACTTCATTGAACTCGGCGGATTCGACCTTACCTGGGAGCCTGCCTACTACGAAGACGTCGACCTCTGCATGAAGGTGCGCCAATCCGGCAAGCGGGTGGTGTGCGCCACCCAGTCCCACGTGGTGCACCTAGAGCACGCCACCACCGCGAGCACCGCAGGTGCCCTAGATCTGCGCGGGCAGCCCGAGTTCAACCGGCCAAAGTTCGTGGAGCGTTGGGGGGCCCTACTCTCCGGGTCCGGCTCGGCGGAGAGGTCAGGGTCGTGGCCCGCGGCGGAACCCAAGCGAAAGGCGGTTGCCGCGCCCGCTGCCTATGGGGAGCGCCAGTTCAAAGTCGGTGTCTACACTCCGTATCAGCTGGTCCCCGGGGGCGGCGAGCGCTACCTCCTCGTGCTGGCCCGGGTCCTGGCGGGATCCGGGTCCTGCACTCTGCTCTTCCCCGACCGCTATAGCCGCCTTCGGATAGGCCAGCTAGCGCGCGAACTGGGCGTGCCAATCTCGGACCACCTTGTGACCGAGGTCTGGGATCGCCGACGGAGGGATTTCGACTTCGACTACTTCGTCGCCCTGGGCAACGAGGTGACGCCACTGATGGAGGGAGTGGGTCGGACCAACATCTACGTCTGCCAGTTCCCCTTTCCGGCCCCTGCCCGAGTCCTGAGGAGCCGCGTCCCCGCCGACCGCACGTATCACCAGGTCTTCGTGTACTCGGAGTTCAGCGCCCGAGCCTACACCGCCGCTCGATTGCAGCTGGGGTTGCCGGCGCGGTGGCCAACCGTGGTAAATCCCCCCTGCGGCTCGGCGTCCTCAGCTCTTCGCGAGCTTCCCCAGGACGTGGTCCGGATCGTTAGCGTGGGTCGGTTCTTCCGCGGCGGGCACGAGAAGCGCCACGATGTCATGATCCGAGCCCTACGGGAGCTAATCCGCAGGGGAACCGATGCCTGCTCCCTCGAGCTGCACCTGGTGGGCACAGCGATGCAGCAGTGGGGCAGCCGGGCCTACCTGAGACAGTTGGAGCGTCTGGCCGCGGGCCTGCCCGTCTTCTTCCACGTCAACGCCCCCGGCCAGGTGGTCTCCGAATTGCTGGAGAAGAGCCACGTCTATTTGCACTGTGCCGGCTTCGAAGTCGACCAGGCCCGGCACCCCGAGCGGCTTGAGCACTTCGGCATATCCATAGTGGAGGCCATGGCCCGGGGCTGCGTGCCCCTGGCATACGACGCTGGCGGCCCCCGGGAGATCATTAGGGACGGCGTGGACGGGGTCCTCTACCACAACTTCGAGGAGCTGGTGAGGGCCAGCACCAGCCTCATCGGGCAGGCGGCTGCTGGAGCTCCAGAATTCGAGGCGCTGCGCGTCCAAGCGTCAGTCCGGGCACGGGACTTCACCGACCAGCGCTTCGTGGAGCGGGTGGTGGGCGTTGTGAATGGATCTGGGCCAACCTAGCTCGCCTACCGCGTGCCGGCTCCACATCAGCTGGGGGTGGTGGCCGTGGGTTATGGTGCCGACCGTCTACGCCGCCCTGGCGGCCCTTGCCTTCTACCCCGTTCCTCCGCTGGCGGAGCACCGGCTCCTCACTTGTGCGTGCGCGGACTCTGTGGACCAGGGCTGGTTCCTAGCCTGGACGGGCCACGCCCTCAGCGCTGGAGTCAACCCACTGTTCACTACCGCGCTGAACTATCCATCGGGGATTAACGTCCTCAGCAACGTGTCGATGCTGGCCCTGGGAGCCCTGCTGGCCCCGGTATCCCTCGTCCTCGGCCCAGTGGCGGCGTTCAACTTCGCCATGCGACTCGCCTTCATGCTGTCGGGGACTTCGATGTTCTTGGTCCTGCGCTGGTGGCGAATCTCCTGGGCCCCGGCTGCCCTGGGCGGCCTAGTGTACGCCTTCTCTCCCTACATGATCGGCCAGGGCACCGGCCATCTCCACATGGCCTTCGCTCCCATTCCGCCCCTGGTCCTCTTCATCTTGGAGCGGGGACTGAGCGGTAGGTGGCCAGCCCGAAGAACCGGCTTGCTCCTCGGAGTTCTGGCGGTGGTCGAGTTCTTCATTTCAATCGAGATCGTGACCAGCCTGATGGTGGTGTGCGCCATCGTGGTGGTGGCCGGGTGGCTGGTCAACTGGCACAATCTGCGCCATAGGTTGAGGCTGGTGGGCCGAATCTTGCTCTGGTCGGCGGTCGTGGCGGTCCCGCTCCTCATCGGGCCTATCCTTTACATTCTCAAAGGTCCCGAGGCCTTCACCGGGCCGGCCCAGTCGGTGGGGACCCTCTCGCTCTACCGAGCAGACCTTCTGAGCGCTGTGGTCCCTACCAACCTCCAGGCTCTCGGCCCAGCCAGCTGGAAAGCTCTGGGTTCCAGCTTCGCCGGCGGCAACGGGTCGGAGAACGGCGAGTACCTCGGGATCCCCATGCTCCTCTGCGTCGTCGCCGTTGGAGCCGCCTACTGGCGGAGGCGGGCCATCCGGGTGGCCTGGATCACCTTCGCCGCCGTCTTCGTGCTCACCCTGGGTCCGAGCCTGATCCTGGACGGGCACCCTACCGCAATCAGGCTGCCGTTCGACGTGATCGCCCACACCCCCTTCCTGCAGAACCAGATTCCTTTGCGCTACTCCCTATATCTTCAGCTTATCGCTGCCGCCCTGGCAGCCTTTGGGTTCGAGCGGGGCCGGTCCCGGCTGGCCACGCTCTCCTCAACCCCGGGTATCGCTGGTGCCCTGAGCCGATGGGGGGGCCGTGTAGGTATTCTGCTCGGCAGTGTGCTGGTTCTTGCTCCTTTGGTGCCAGCCCTTCCCTATGCCTCCGGAGCTACCGACGTCCCCGGGTACTTCACCTCGAAGTCGGTCGACCAGTTGCCTCCCGGAACCGTTGCCCTTGCCTACCCCTACCCTGAGTTCCCGGTAGATGCTGCGATGCTCTGGCAGGCGGAGTCGGACTTCCGCTTCCGCCTAGTTGGAGGCTATGCCTACCGGCGGGCCGCGGACGGCAGGGCCGCGCTCGTCCCCAAGCTGATGGCGCCCATCCTGGTTCAGGCCGTCTGGGCTGACGCCTACGGCGGAGCCGGCTCGAGAGGGCTTCCCCCGGGAACCAGCCTTGAGGACGCCGCGTTGGCCCTCAGGGAGTTCTGCCGCCGATACCATGTCGGTGTCCTTCTCCTCGGGTCAGGGGGGCGGTTCCCGGGAACTGTGAGGCAGGTGGCGGAGATGGCATTCCCGGGGTCAACCAGGGACTACGCGGGGCTGGAGGTCGTCACAACTGGCGGGGTATGAGATCGCTCTGGCAGCCGGGCATGGGGGCAAGTACGGAACCGGACTACGACAACAGTGACGACCTCGGTCATCGGAACCGATGTCCGACAAAGCCGCCAAGCACTTCCCTGTCCCCCGGTGCAGGACGTCGGATGCGCGACTTGGAGTCCTGGGCTTGCCACTGAGGCCAAACTGCCCTGTCACCCGACTTCCGCAGCAGGTGGGCAGCGGATCGGCGAAATGCAGGAAGAGATGGGCGAATTTGTCGAAGGCGCCGGGGACGTGTAGTGCCTAGGCGAATTGGGGCCGTCAGGCGGCGGAGCGGGGAGCGGCCTTCAGGGCCAGGAAGCGCGGGGGCTCGGGAGCGTTGAGGGCCCTAAAGATCTCAGCTTGCCGGGAGGTGATGTCGGTGCGCTGGTGGGATTCGCCGGCGGGGCCGCGGAACACGCCCAGATGCATGAGCTGCAGCTCATTGCGAAGGCTGCGCCAGCTGTCGTGGGCGCGGGTCTCGGCCACCCGGATCAGCAAGAGGGCCAGCCAGCAGAGCACGATGTGAGCCCGGATCCGCTCCTCCTTGTGGTGATACACCGGCCGCAGCCGAAGGCTGGTCTTCATGTCCCGCCAACCCCGCTCTACCTGGAGCAGCTGCTTGTAACCCAGAGCGATCTCCTCAGCGCTGAGGTTGGGGTCCGAGCTCCGCAGCAGGAACTTGCCGTCCAGGTGGGACTCCCTGGCCACCTTGGCCCGGTCCACCCGCAGGAGACCGCCCTTGGTCACCCGCAGCAGCCGGGAGAGTCCGGGCTTGGTCTTGAGCTGGCCCAGGAGCTCCGCCCGCCGGGTTGCCGTCAGCTCGTCGCTGCCGGCGATCGCCTCCTCCAGATATGAGAGCAGCCGCTCTCGCACCCTCTGGTCCCGGACCTCCTCCTCGGGGTTGTGGCAGATCACGAAGCGGTCAGAGCCCACCATCACCTCCTTCACCCAGAGGTTCTCTCTCACCCGCTGGTAGCGGCCCGGACGGGACAGCGCCAGCCTTGCCTCCTCGGACTCGCCTCTGAG
>DAHWNZ010000064.1:0-13823 GCA_027339635.1 Candidatus Dormiibacterota bacterium | reverse complement strand
CTGGTCCAGTCCCTGGGCAAGCCAGACCCCCAGGGGCGCAGGGCGTTTCCCACGCCTTCGGCCATGGCAGCCGCGGAAGACTCCTTCTACAGCGACAGAGTCCGTGCTGGTTACCGCGGGCGCTACCTGCTCAACCTGGCGCGAGCCGTGGCCGAAGGGTCAATCGACCTGGAGGGGCTCCGGGACCCTGATCTTCCCGACCAGGACGTGGAACAGCGGCTCCTGGCCATCCCAGGCGTCGGTCCCTATGCCCAAGCCCACATCATGCTCACATCGCTCGGCCGCTACGGACGCCTGATCCTGGACTCGTGGACCTTGCCAACTTGGCACAGGCTCAGCGGCCAAGAGGCGAAGACAGCTGCCATCGAAGCCAGATTCGCCCGCTACGGGCAGTACCGCGGGCTCGCCTTCTGGATGTATCTCACTCGACAATGGCTCCCGGATTGAGCAGCATCAAGACCCGGGCCCGACCCTACCGGCCCGAGACCAGGACGAGAGCAGGGGCGTTGGTTGTTGCCTTTAGCTCACGATAAGGTCTCTTATCTTTAGCTTGATATGAACCCGATGCCTCCTTCCGGGGCCGCAGTAGGAGAAGGGGTGGCAGGTGGGCTCCTCTGAACGGCTGGCGCGCCCGGGCTGCTCATCTGCGAACTGAGTCACGGCCCCTCAGGCCCGTTGCATCACCGTTCCGGCCGACAAGGCGTCGGGGCCAAGACGCGGCCGAGTTTTTGTCAGGTCGCCGACCAGCCTCGAGGGTTCGTGCTCCCCTGCAGGGCTACGCCGCCTGCCCCCCACGGGCCGCCCTTGCGCCCGCGGCTCGGGTCCAGCAGCCGATAAGGCACTGGATGCGACCGCCGGCTTCCAGCGCCGTAGGCCCAGCCACCTCCCCTCCTCGCCTCCTCCAGCGAACGCTTGTACTACTCGGGGAGCCCGAACTCCAGAGTGCGGCCTGCCCGCGCCCAGGCGACCGTCCCACCTCTGACCGACCTGGCGTCAACACCCACCCTGGACATGTGCTGGGCTGCGGTCAGGCTCCTGTGCCCGCTCGCGCAGATCACGTACACCGGTTGATCCTTGGGGAGCTCGTGCAGCCTCAGCGGGACGACCCCCAGCGGCATGAGCTGAGCTCCGGGCACATGGCCGCGGTGATACTCGTGACTCTCCCGCACGTCAACCACGTACGCGCCTGACGAGTGGGCGTCCAGAAATGAGTCGAGGTCTACTTCTTGCACCGAATGGCCTCCCAGATGGCGATACCTACCGGGGTATCATACCAGTGCCTCCGCGCAGAGATGCCCGCCGCCACCTCCCAGTGGCTGCTCAGCGCGGCTTGTTGCCTCGCACCACCGGCAGCTTGCGATGTGCCCAGGCGGCGGTCCCCCCCGCCACGGAGCGGGTGTCGTATCCAGCCGCCCCGAGGATTCGGGCTGCGATTCGGCTCCTATGCCCGCTCGCACATATGCAGTGCACGGTGGTGTCCTTGGGAAGCTCATGGGCGCGATGGGCCAGCTGACTCAGCGGCATCGACTTCGCGCCTGGGACGTGGCCCCTGGTGTACTCGTGGGGCTCGCGCACATCGACCACCAGGCACCCGGCTCCGTGAAGATCGGCGAAGTCCTCCATCGAGATCTGGACCACCTTGGGGCCGCGGAAGAAATCCAATATACCCATGCCCGTATAATACATGCTTGGAGCCGGAGGATCGCCATGGACATGGGCGAACCGTCACCCGGCAGCAACCATCGATAGCGAATGGAGTGTGCTCACCTTGGAATTGAGGCAAGCCGACGCGGCGGAGGTCCTACGGCGGCTGCGCCGTGCCCATGGTCAGTTGGGCGGTGTCATTGCCATGATCGAGGCAGGCAGGGACTGCGACGAGGTGGTCACCCAACTCGCGGCAACGTCCCGAGCTTTGGACCGCGCCGGCTTCAAGATCGTCGCCGGGGGTCTGCGCCAGTGCCTCGAAGCCGACCCCGCCAACCCTGACTCGGCCCGAGCCGAGGCTGAGCTGGAGCATCTTTTCCTTTCCCTCGCGTAGGGTTCCAGGTGCCACCGACTGAACCCGCGAGCTTCATGCCCCGGCTCAGGTCACTGGCCAGCGACCTCCCAGAGCTTGAGGGAGCGACCCAGGCGCTTGTGGTGGTGGCCCACCCAGATGATGAGAGCTTCGGCCTGGGCGGGGTTCTCTGCTCGCTCATGGAGTCGGGTGTGGAAACGCACCTCCTCTGCCTGACCGCTGGGGAGGCGTCCACCGTCGGCGCCAGCTCGGATCTAGGCGAGCGCCGGCGTCTGGAGCTTGCGGAGGCCGCGACGGAGTTGGGGCTCTCCTCAACTGAGCTCCTTGACCTTCCTGACGGCGGCCTGCAGAGCATTCCGGCCCAGTACCTCCAGGATCTGGTCGAGGCCCGACTGGACGACGCCGACCTGGTGGTCGTCTTCGAACCTGGCGGGGTCACCGGGCATCCGGACCACCGCGCGGCGACCGCGGCCGCCGAAGCGGTGGCGGCCCGGCATGGACTGCCGGCTCTGGAGTGGGGCCTCTCCAAGGTGGTCGCTGACCAGCTGAGGGAGCAATTCGGAGCACCCTTTGTCCCCCTGGAGAGGACAGGATTCTGGCCGAGAGAGCTGCGGGTGAATCGCCGCCGGCAGCGTGATGCCATACTCTGCCACCGCAGCCAGGACCCGTCCAACCCGGTCCTGAGCCGCCGTCTCCATCTGGAAGGGGACTCGGAGCTCGTGTACCTCCGAGCGGCTCCCTTCAACCACCGCCTGGAGCGCCTGGGGAGACGATTGGCGCCGCTGCTCGATTCCCCTCCCCAGCCCGCGGCCAGGGTCGCCATCCTCCGCCACCTGGTCGGCCTGGCCGCGCAGGGCGGCTGGGGCCCTGCAGATGCCTCGGGCATCGTAGCCACGGGCCCATCGTGGACGCTCCTGGTCCACGACGCCTCTCCCCCATCTCCCAGGCGCACTGATTTCCGATGGGGCGCCGAGGCCGTGATCGCCGGGCTGGCGCAGGCGGGCCAGGGACAATCCGAGTCCGGGGCTCGGCCTGTGCTGCTGGCACGAGGGTCCGGCCGGATCATCTACCCCGAGGACCGGCCCCTGCGTTCAGCCGGGTCCATACCGCCCTGGATAGCCCGGCTCGAGGTCCGCTGACCTCAGGCCGCGGACCCAGTCAGAACGACGAGCTGTCGCCGGTCGCCAGATACCCGATCGCGCCGACCACCTCCTCGACATCCATGGCCATGGTGGCATCACCCACTGTCAGTTCCACCCGAACTCCCTGTGCCGCCGACCCCAGCGCCGAAGGGAACGGGCCGCCCCAGGTCCAGATTCCTCGCTCGGTCGCAAGCCAGGCGACCCGCTCCTCGAAGATGGTCAGATCGACTGGCAACAGCAGGTGCATCATCGAGGTCTGGGGCGGCTGTGGCAACACCACGACCGCCGGAGTCAACCTTAGGGCCGCAGCGATGGCCAGGGCTCGGTCCCTGTAGGCCGCCATCCGCGGCAGGCGCACCCTGAGCGCGGACCTGGCACTGGCGGCGTAGGGCCAGAGGGCCACCAGCCGGCCACCGTGCCGGGTGCGCCAGAGCTTGGCCTCGGCGATGACGTCCTCGGGCCCCGCTAGGCAGCAGCCCGCGATGGCGCCGAGGCCCTTGTAGAACGACACGTAGGTCGTGTCGAAGAGACCGGCCAACTCTGCCGGGCTGCGCTCGTACCCGGCCGACGCCTCCCAGATTCGCGCCCCGTCGAGATGGACCGCCCAACCCATTGTTCTGGCCAGTGCCACCTGCTCCAAGAGGTCGCCGTACGCCGGCAGCTGCCCCCCCAGATCCCGTTGGGGCAACTCCAGAAGCAGGGCGCCGACCTCCTCCGTCGGGCCCAACGCCACCAGATCGTCCAACCTCAGAAGTCGGTTCGCATCCCCGATCTTGACTTCCCTAAGGCCATGGAGATGACGGAAGCCGAACTCCTCATGGTGGAGGAGATGGCAGGCCTGGTGAAACGCCACCCCTCGTCGGCCACTGCGATCTGCATGCACCCTCAGGGCGATCTGCTGGGCCATGGTGCCACTGGGCATGAAGACTGCCGCCGGCTTGCCCAGGAGGCGAGAGACATCCTCCTCGAGTTGGCCGACCACACCACCCTCACCGTAGCGGTCGGCGGCGCAAGACGCCGGCAGGTCCGCCAGCAACTCACGCGGCTCCCTTAGACCGTGGCCCTGAACAAACTTGTGGCAGCGCCGGGACAGCTCGGACGGCAGAATCCTCGATCCTCCTCGGTTCGCGCCATCCCCACCGGCGGCCGCGTTGGACACCCAGCTTAACCGCAGGAGTCTCCCCCATGGATACTGACGCCGACATCGGGCGCGCTGGTTTTGGCAAGCTAGTGCGGTGGTGCCCAACCCGAGCCCCAAATCGTCCGCCGCCCGCCCACCGGTCTCCCCCAGGGTGCAGGTGACAGAAGTGTCGCCGAGCGTGGACTGCGGGCACCGGCCAGCGAAGGCCACCATCGGGGAGGTGATCCCGGTCAGGGCCCGGATCTTCAGCGATGGCCGGCCTCGACTGCGAGCCAGGGTGCTCTGGCGCTCCCTCGAACCTAAGACCCACTCCTGGAAGTCGGATTGGCTGCAGGTCGGCTATGACGACTTCTGGTCTGGGACCATGGCGTTCGCACTGCCGGGCCGGGCCGAGTTCTTGGTTGAGGCCTGGGAGGACTCCTTCGGAACCTGGTGTCAGGACCTTCGCCGAAGGATCGATGCCGAAATGGACCCGGGCCCTGAGGTCGGCACTGGCTGGCACCTCCTGGAACGACAGCTTCGCGGCGTGGCCGCTCCACGCCGGTTCCGCATAGCTGACCATGCCCGTCAGGCCCGCTCGGGAGACCAATCTCAACAGGTTGAATTTCTCTTGGACGAGAGGCTTGGAGAAGTGCTGGGAAGTGTCGTTCCCTACAAAGGGATCAACCGGAGTCACCCGCTCCCCGTCTTCGTGGAACGGCCCCGCGCTCTTGCGGGGGCATGGTACGAGCTCTTCCCCCGGTCCCAGGGGTCGGATGGCCACCGGTCGGGCACCCTGGCCGCCACCGCTGAGAGCCTGCGGGAGGTTTCCGAGATGGGATTTGACGTCGTCTACTTCCCGCCCATCCACCCCATCGGCGTCACCGGGCGCCGGGGCCCGAACAACACCCCGGACGCGGGTCCCAACGACCCCGGAAGCCCCTGGGCCATCGGGTCAAGGGAAGGGGGCCACATGTCGGTTCACCCCGATCTCGGGACCCTGGAGGACTTCCGGCGGCTGCTGTCCAGGGCTCGGGAGCTCAATCTGGAGGTGGCTCTGGACTACGCGCTGCAGTGCTCCCCGGACCACCCCTGGGTGAGCGAGCATCCGGATTGGTTCATGCATCGGCCCGATGGAAGCATCAGGCCAGCTGAGAATCCGCCCAAGCGCTACGACGACATCTTTCCTCTCGACTTCGGATGCCGATCCTGGAGGGACCTGTGGGCCGCCTGCTACGAGATCCTCGAATTCTGGATCGGCGAGGGGGTTGGCATCTTCAGGGTGGACAACCCCCACACCAAACCGGTGCCATTCTGGGCCTGGGTGGTCCAGCGGCTGCGCGCGGAACACCCCCACGTGGTGTTGCTGGCCGAGGCGTTTACCAGGCCCGCCATGATGCGGGAGCTGGGAAAGGTCGGCTTCGCCCAGTCGTACACGTATTTCACCTGGAGAACGAGCAAGGACGAGCTGACCGCCTATCTCACCGAGCTGAGCCGCGAGACCGTGGATTATCTGCGCCCCAATCTCTTTGTCAACACCCCCGACATCCTCACCGAGGAGCTGCAGCACGGAGGACCGGCAGCCTTCCGATTCCGCTTGGTGTTGGCCGCGACCCTGGGGGCCAACTACGGCATCTACAGTGGCTTCGAACTGAGCGAGAACCAGGCCGTCCGTCCCGGCAGTGAAGAGTATCTGGACTCGGAGAAGTACCAGTTCCGGCCCCGCAACTTCGATCGAGAGGGCACCCTCCGTCCCCTCATCTCCCGGGTGAACCAGATCCGCCACGACCACCCCGCGCTGCAGCAGCTGCGCCGGCTCGACTTCCATTGGGCCGACGATCCCGCCATCCTCTGCTACTCAAAGACGTCACCCGATCTGGATGACGCGATCATTGTGGTGGTGAACCTCGACCCCTGGAACCCGCACACAACCGAGGTGCATCTGGACCTCAGTCGCATCGGGCGCGCGCAGGCGGAGCCCTTCCAGGTGCGCGACCTGTTGACCGGTGAGGAGTACTGGTGGAGAGGAAGCCACAACTTCGTGCGCCTGGACCCGGGGCGGGCACCGGCTCACATCCTGTGGGCCATTCCATGACCCTGAGGTCCGACCCCCAATGGTATCGGGACGCCGTGATCTACGAGGTCTTCTGCCGCGGGTTCTTCGACGGCAACGACGACGGCGTCGGTGATCTCGCCGGCCTCACCGCCAAGCTCGACTACCTGCACTGGCTGGGGGTGGACTGCATCTGGCTGCTCCCGGTCTTCGCCTCGCCCCTGCGTGACGGCGGCTACGACATCTCCGACTTCTATTCCATCCACCCTGACTACGGGACGGTGGAGGACCTGCGGGCCCTGATCGACGGGGCTCACGAGCGGGGCATCCGGGTGATCTCCGACCTGGTCATGAATCACACCAGTGACCAGCACCCGTGGTTCCAGGAGGCCCGGCAGGGGCCAGACTCGCCCAAGCGGGACTGGTATGTCTGGAGTGACACCAACTCCCGCTACCGTGAAGCCCGGGTGATCTTCGTCGACACCGAGACATCCAACTGGACCTGGGACGAACAGGCGGGGGCGTACTTCTGGCACCGCTTCTTTCGCCACCAGCCGGACCTCAACTACGACAACGAGGAAGTCCAGGAAGCGATGCTGGACGTGGTCCGATTCTGGCTGCGAATGGGACTGGACGGGCTCCGCCTGGACGCGGTTCCGTACCTCTTCGAGCGGGAGGGGACCAACTGCGAGAACCTCCCCGAAACCCACGCGTTCCTGCGCCGGCTGCGGGCCGAAGTCGATCGCGAATTTCCGGACCGAGTTCTCCTGGCCGAAGCCAATCAGTGGCCGGCAGATGTCCGCGACTACTTCGGAGAGGGTGACGAGTGCCACATGTGCTTCCACTTTCCGCTGATGCCACGGATGTTCATGAGCCTGCGCCAGGAGTTGCGCTATCCCATCACCGAGATTCTGAGCCAGACCCCGGAGATCCCGGAAAACTGCCAGTGGGGGATCTTTCTACGCAACCACGATGAGCTGACCTTGGAGATGGTCACCGACAGCGAACGCGACTACATGTACGCCGAATACGCACGCGACCCCAGGATGAAGTTGAACGTGGGCATTCGCCGCCGCCTCGCGCCGCTGCTGGGCAACGGCAGGCGCCAGATGGAGCTCTTCTACGGGCTTCTCCTCTCGCTTCCGGGGACTCCGATCCTGTACTACGGCGACGAGATAGGCATGGGCGACAACATCTACGTGGGAGACCGCGACGGGGTGAGAACGCCGATGCAGTGGAGCGCGGACCGCAACGCGGGCTTCTCCCGGGCCGACTTCGCTCAGCTGTACCTCCCGCCTCTCATGGACCCGCTGTACGGCTACCAGGCGTGCAACGTAGAGCAGCAGCAGCGCAGCCAGAGCTCCCTGCTGCAGTGGTTGCGGCGCTTCATCCAGGTGCGCCAGGCGCACCCCGTCTTCGGGCGCGGGGCATTCGAGTTGGTCGAAGTCAACAATCCGTCGATCTTTGCGTTCGTGCGATCCTCCGCAGATGAGGTCGTCCTGTCCGTCAACAATCTCTCCCGGTTCTCCCAGCCGGTGGCGTTGGATCTTGCCCAGTTCGCCGGGCGGGGCCCGGTTGAGTTGGTGGGAAGAGTACCCTTCCCCAGGATTGAGGACCACCCCTATCCCCTGTCCCTGGGTCCGCATGGCTTCTACTGGTTTCGGGTAGAGGGCTAGGTTTGACCGAATCCGTCGATAGCGGGACCCTGCGCCCAGTCTGGGCTCAGCTACTGGATCAAGTGGTGGAACAGCGCTGGTTCGCCGACAAACAGCGGCGCGCTGTCGGCATCCAACCGGCGGCACTGTTCTGGATCCGAAGGGAGCTGCCGGCGGTCCTGATCGCTCTGGTGGACGTCAGCTTCGAGCAGGGAGATACGGCCCGCTACCAGCTGCCCCTGGGGGTCCGCAGGGTCGGGCCCGCCCCGTACCAGACGGCCCCCGGCCCCGCGGCCGTGATCTCCCGGCCAGACACGGACGGGGATCTGCTGGTCTGCGACGCCCTGGCCGACCCCGAGCTGGCGGCCGTGCTGCTGCAGGGCCTGACAGCTGCGGGCACCCTCGCCGGGAACCCTCAGGGCACCCTGTCCGCCCGCACCCTGAGGACGGGGCTGGATCTCGGAACGGCCCACCTGGCCGCGAGGGCCCTCTCCCTCGAGCAGAGCAACTCGCTGGTCGTCTTCGACGAGCGCCTGGTGCTGAAGGTCTTTCGACGCCTCTGGCCGGGGGTCAACCCCGAGCTGCAACTCCTGGAGGCGCTGGACGGAGCGGGCTTCGCCGGGATAGCCGATCCCTGGCTCGCGGTCGAGTGCGCCATCGGTGGGCAGACACACTCTCTGGGAATGCTTCAGACCTATCTGCGCAACGGCTCCGACGGCTTCACCATGGCGCTCACCTCCCTCAGGGACCTGCAGGCGGACCTGACGCCGGACGCCGACGGCGACGTGCCGACCACCGAGCAGTGTGACCAGGCGGTCATCTCCCAGGGGGGCTCGTTTCTCCCCGCCGCCAGAGAACTCGGATCTCTGACCGCGAGGATGCATTTGGCTCTCTCCGATCCGGGGTTGCGGACTGACCTCAGGGCGCGGCCGCTCGAGGTCGCTGACCTCATCGCGGCGAGGCGCCGCATTGCTGACCATCTGGACCTGTTGCTGCGGGAGTCAGACCCCCGCCTGGAGCCCCTGCGGGTGCACCGGGCCAGGTTGCGGAACCTGCTCGAGAGCGTGTCGCGCCTTGTCCCATCAGGGCTGGCGATCAGGGCCCATGGCGACCTCCACCTGGGACAGGTGCTGCGGACCGATGACGGCTGGCACATCCTGGACTTCGAGGGGCGCCCGGCGGTGTCGGTGGCGGAGCGTTCCGCCCATGTCAGCCCACTCGTGGACGTTGCGGGCATGCTGCGATCGCTTGACTACGCCGCCGCTGTGGCTCTGCGCCAGCAGGTGGACCCCGACGAGCCTTCGGCGCGCACCCTGGCACCGTACGGGCGAAGCTGGGCTCGGCTGACCCGGCGAGAGTTTCTGCTCGGCTATTTCCGGGTTGATGGAATTGACGCGGTAGCGGGCTCAGAGCGCGAGATGGCGCCGCTTTTGGCCGCCTTCGAAGTCGGCCAGGCGCTCTACGAGGTCCAGTACGAGTTGCGCAGTCGCCCCGAGTGGCTGACCATCCCGCTGGAGGGGATTGCCCGGCTGGTGCACGAGGCGGGGTCATGACGCCGTCAGATCCAGTGGATCGCGAAGCTCTGACGCGTCTGGTCGGGGCCGACTTTCCAGACCCCCACTCACTGCTCGGATTCCATCGGAGCGAATCCGGTGCCACGATCTTGACGTTCAGGCCCGACCAGGACCGGGTCGTTGTCAGGGTGAACGACCATGAGATCGCGGCCGTGCGGGTAGCCGCAATTGACGGCTTTCATCTGGCGACATTGGATGGCCCCCAAGCCCAGATGGTGGAGTCTCACCTGGCGGCCGCGGAGGTCGGCTACACCTTGCGTGGACGCGACTCGGCAGGACGGGAAGTGGAGTGGTGCGATCCATACTGCCTCTCACCCACCCTGGGCCCCACCGATCTGCATCTCCTGGCCGAGGGCCGTGACCGCTATCTGTACCGCCATCTCGGCGCCCACCCACGCCGCCACCAGGGAGTTGACGGCACCGCCTTTGCGGTCTGGGCCCCCAACGCCAGAGGGGTGCGGTTGGTCGGCGACTTCAATGGGTGGGACTCGCCGACCCTGCCCATGCGCAACCTGGGGGCCAGCGGGTTCTGGGAGCTCTTTGTGCCCGGGGTTGGACCAGGTGCCCTCTACAAGTACTGGGTCGTTCACGCTGACGGAACAGCGACCTACAAGGCGGACCCCTGTGGCCAGGCGATGGAGCTTCCTCCCAGGACCGCCAGCGTGGTGTATCAATCCTCCTTCCAGTGGTCCGACCAGGAGTGGCTTGGGGCCCGCGACGCCGGCGACCCGCTGAAGCACCCAATCAGCGTCTATGAGGCCCATCTCGGCTCCTGGCGGCGGGGTGGCGATGGCGATGGTGGGAGCCTGTCCTACCTCCAGCTGGCCGATCAACTGAGCGACTACTGCGCCGACATGGGATTTACTCACGTGGAGTTCATGCCGATCGCCGAGCACCCGTTCGGGGGTTCCTGGGGCTATCAGGTGAGCGGCTACTTCTCGCCGACCGCTCGGTTCGGCAGCCCCGATGACCTGCGCCGTCTCATCGACCGTCTCCACCAGCGCGGCATAGGAGTCTTGCTCGACTGGGTACCCGGCCACTTTCCTCGGGACGAGTTTGCCCTGGGCCGATTCGATGGCACCGCTCTCTACGAGCACCTCGACCCTCGCATGGGGGTGCACCCGGATTGGAACACCGCCATCTTCAACTACGGTCGGCGGGAGGTGCACAACTTCCTCGTCGCCAACGCCCTATTCTGGCTCGACGAGTTTCATGTGGACGGGCTCCGCGTCGACGCCGTGGCATCGATGCTCTACCTCGACTACAGCCGGCGGGAGGGCGAGTGGATTCCCAACCGCTTCGGCGGACGGGAGAACCTGGATGCCGTCGAGCTGTTGCGAGACGTCAACACCCAGGTCTACGCGCAGCACCCGGGTGCCCTCATGGTCGCTGAGGAGTCCACATCCTGGCCCGGTGTCAGCCGCCCCACCTACTCCGGCGGCCTGGGATTTGGACTCAAGTGGAACATGGGCTGGATGCACGACACGCTTGACTACTTCGCCCAGGACCCTGTCTACCGCCGCTTCCACCACAACACCCTGACCTTCAGCCTGATGTACGCCTGGAGCGAGAACTTCCTCCTGCCCCTCTCCCACGACGAGGTCGTGCACGGCAAGGGCTCGCTGCTGTCCAGGATGCCGGGAGATGACTGGCAGAAGTTCGCCAACCTTCGGGCCCTGCTCGGCTACCAGTGGGCCCACCCCGGCAAGCAGCTGCTCTTCATGGGCAGCGAGTGGGGCCAGCGAGGAGAGTGGAACGCCGACGAACCCCTGGACTGGTTCTTGCTAGAGCAGCCGTTCCACAGCGGAGTACAACACCTTGTACGGGACTTGAACCACGTGTACAGAGCGGAGCCGGCCCTCTACGAGCGCGACTTCGACCCCGGTGGCTTCCGCTGGATCGACGCCAGCAACGCTGATGCGAATGTCATCGCCTTCATCCGCTACGCTGCCGATGGCCGCCACCTGGCCTGTGTGTGCAACCTCTCGCCGGTGCCCCGCTACGGATATCGGCTTGGTCTCCCCGGCCCCGGCCCCTACCGCGAGGTGATCAACACGGACAGCCGCTATTACGGCGGCAGTGACATGGGCAACCTGGGTGAGATTCGAGTCGACGAAACCCCCTGGCATGGGCTCCCCCACTCCGCGACCCTGACCCTGCCACCTCTCGCCACCTTCTGGATCGCGCCCCGCGCCTAGGAGCAGAAACATCCCAGGTCCACGCGACCAGGGCGGCTGGCGAACTGGCCCCGCCGGCTGGGATCAGACCCCGGAGCGCTTCTCGGTGCCCCCGAACGGCTCCGGTCGCCGCGTCATCGGGTAGGTGGCTCGATACATCTTCTCGACGTCTCCCCGGGCGCTGCGCACGATACGGAGCTCCTCACCACGCCCGGGGCCGCTGATGCACAAGTACAGGTCATGCCCGATCGGCGAGTACCGCTCTGGGTCAGATCCCGAAGGAGCGTCGGCCGACTTCGCGACCAGCTGCCCTTCCGTCCAGCTGAAAATCCACTCGCGCCACTCCGACCACCAACGACCGAGCAGGGGCGCAACCTCCTCTGGAACGTCGGGGCCAGGCTGCCACGGGGCGGGCTCCCGGGCCACCTCATCGAGCACCCGCAGCGCCTCGGCGGCAATGCTCCCCACTCCCGTGGAGGCGGTGGAGTTCGTCAGCAGGGCGACGCCCGCCTGCGACCCCTCGGCAGCGAAGCAGGCGGCAAGGAACCCGGGCATGGACCCGGTATGGCCGACGTACACGTTGCCTCCATCACGGACAAGCATCAGCCCTAGCCCCCACGCCAGGGACCAGCCTTCCAAGTCCGCGACCACCCGGGGCACCCTCATGGCCGCCATCGAGTCGCGATCAAGAACTTGGGGATCGCCCGCGAGCAAAAAGTTAGACCAGGTGGCCAGATCAGAGACCGTGCTCCAGAGCTGGGCCGCCGGCGCTATCGCCCGGCTGTCCAAGTGCGGCTCACGCTGCACTGCGTCCGCGTAGGCGGCGACCGAATAGCCGCTCGCATGGGGCCACGCCGGCTGCATTGTCGTCCTCATCATCCCCAGGGGCTCAAGGATGCGGCTCGTCACCACCTCCTCCCATGGCGCCCCATAAACCCGTGCCACGAGCTCCCCAAGCAGGGCGAACCCGAGGTTGGAGTAGTGCCAGAACGTTCCCGCCGGATACAGTCGGCGAGCAGCCGCGGCGTTGGCGGGAAATTCATCTCGACTGGGTGGCATCAGGGTCTCCCACACCTCCCCCACCGGCTCGGCCTGGAGCCCGGATGTGTGGGTCAGGAGCGACAGGATCGTCACATCTCCATGGGGCGCATCCGGCCAATGGCGTCTCAACTCGTCGTGAAGGGCAAGGCGGCCGGCTGCGATCAACTGCATGACCGCCACCGCCGTCACGGTCTTGGTGATGGATCCTACCCGGTACTGGACATCCGCTCCCGGGGCGAGCCCTCGGTCAAAATCACTGGTTCCGGCCCAATACGTGCCGACTTGCTCTCCACGAACCTGGGCCGAGAGTACGAGGCTCGGTAGGCGGCGATCCCTCTGCGCCGACTGCACCAGCCGACGCAATCGTTGATCTGCGCGGGAGCCCAGGCCTGCCACAGGGCCACATTCTACAAAGTGGCTCCGGGCCGGACATGACGCAGGCTCCAGTCCTAGGTTGAAGTGGGTCAGGTGTAGTTCGCGCCGCCGGTAACGCGCCGTCGGTAGCCCAAGCCTCCGAAACCACTGGGAAGAGGATCCTGACCGGGAACGGAATCTGCCGCCCCGCACACCAATTCGTCAGATCATTCCGGCGGCAGAACCAGTCGCTCGCCTGGGTAAATGTAGTCTCCGCCAAGGTGATTCGCGGCCTGAATGTCCCAAACGGCCTGGCGAGGATCAGTCTGGGGATAGTGTCTTATCGCTATCGCCCACAGGCTCTGGCCCGGCGCTACCGTGACCCAGGAGTTGGTGTCACGCTGGCTTCCCAGAACTCCCGTGGTCATAAGGCAGCCGATGGCGACCCCGAGGACGACCACCCGTAGCGTCCACCGCCGCTCCCGCTCCCACGGCCTGATCCGCTGGCCGTCTGGCATTGACCGGGATGAACCATTGGTTTCGTAGAACATGCATTCGCACTATAGCGAACACTTGTGCCCCTGTCAACCATGCGGATTGTGTCACCGAGGGCCTTGCGCCGGAGAGTGGCAGTGAGGGGGCAGGGCCCATGCGCATCCGGGAGCGATACGAGCTGGCTGAGGAGCGGCG